>JBEDKL010000015.1:0-10017 GCA_041172145.1 Actinomycetota bacterium | reverse complement strand
GATTGCGGCAACACCAACAATTAATGGCATTGCAGAAGCAGCTAGAGCCCCAAATACCAATACCAACAAGATAAAGGTCAGAGGAATCGAGATCAGCTCAGCGATCTTTAGATCATCTGAAATCTTTTTGGTAATTGCATGGCCAATTACTCCAACACCACCTGCATATAAGGTCAGACCGTCGTATTCGCCATCATAATTTTGCTGCAATCTCTTGCCCAGCTCTTGGCTCTCGGGTGTAAATGCTTCACCATTTCCGTAAACCAAAATGTATGCAGCTTTTCCATCACTAGATTTCAGCGTAGCTTCTCCGCCACTACTCCAATAAGAAAGTGTCTTCAGTACACCTTCCTCTTGAGCGATCTTCTTTTCTAGCGCAATACCTTTTTGTGCAATCACAGGATCGATCACATCAGTTGAACCTGAATCAACAACAATTACTACAGCAGGATCAGAGAGCTTTAAATCCTCAGTTAAATATTGGTACACCTTGTAAGAGTCACTGTTTGGATCGCTGTATCCGCCTGAATCAAGTCGACTAAAGACCATCGACCCAACGCTGCCAGCCACCAAGATTCCGACGATAAAAAGAATTACCGCGCTCTTGCGACGCTTGACGATCAGGTGACCGAGCTTCTCAAACATTTCTATCTCTTTTCCTTGTAGTTAAAGGTTTTGCAGCGGTAGTAGAATTAAGTCCATGAGCGATCTCTTCCCGAAAGTAACTTCAGATGAAATTGATCTTGAAGCTGCAGCCGAACAAGCAAAGCGCGAAGAAGAGTTGAAGTCAGATCGCCCGCCACATCACGAGGGTTAATCTGCTTTTGGCGCTGGCGCCGGTGTGCTCTTTGTGGAATCTGTCTTATAAAAACCTGATCCTTTAAATACAACCCCAACAGCGGTGTAGACCTTACGGAGTTCACCTTTGCATTCAGGGCAAATAGTCAGAGAGTCATCTGAGAAGGATTGGATCGCTTCAAATTGGTGGTCGCAGGCTGTGCAGGCGTATTGATATGTAGGCATCGCGACTCCTCTTCTGGATCAACATTCCCTTGGCTTTAAACCCAATTGGGCTAGGTGCTTAGTCTAAAGAGGTGAGAAGATTGGCGCGAATTGAGACACCTCCCTGGTGGCTCTCGAAAGGTAAATGTGAGGAAGTTCGCAGCCCGTAGCGCCTCAGTCCTTCTATTAACTTTGATGGGAATTTTTGGAGCTTTTGCAAACTCACTTGTAAGCACATCTCCAATGAGCGGATCAACACTGTCGGTTTCTCCTTCCAGTGTGACAATTACGGGACAGCTGCCTCTCTTGGCAGATGCAAATGAAATTTCAGTTACAGATCCCCAAGGTAATCGCGTCGATGATGGCACCATCATGGTTAACGATGTCAGCGCAACAGTTGGTTTGATGCCTTTAACCGAATCAGGTTTTTACACAGTCTCATATCTTTTGTATTCAGAAGCTGATGCACCGCTTGAAGGTAGTTACCGATTCAAGTACCAGGCACCAAGCACCATTGCGCCAGAGGCTCCAACACCACAACCGACAGCAACACAATCTCCAGCTAGCAGCAGTTGGGGAACTAATTTGTTTGTCATTCTGCTACTTGTTCTGGCAATCGGTGTAACTGTTGCCTTGTCTCTATATGCACGTAAATTATTTATCAACCGATGAATCTTCTAACTACAGCATTTAAATTTCTTAATTTAATTGGCGGTTTTTCCGCCGTTGGTGCTTTGCTAGCAATGGCTTTTTTGGTGATCAATAAAGATGGATATTTAACTACTTCGGGCGAGAAGCTCCGACGCTTCTTAACGATCTCTTCGGCGGTCTGGCTCCTTGGAGCTGTAGGAACCATTATTTTCACTTTGGCACAGATCCTCGGAACATCTATTACAGATGCATTTGATCTCACCGTCATTCGTTCATTTCTAACTCAGATCTCGCTGGGCAAGTATTTGGCCTTCCAAGCGCTCATGGCATTGGTTGTGCTGCTCTTTTCATTTACTTCACGAAAGATCGAAGCGCTGATCATCTTGCTTGGACTCTCGATTGCAGGTCTGGTTGCACCTGTCTTTGAAAGCCATGCAGCATCAGGCGGCTCTCATATGTTGGTGGTTGGTTCTTTAGTTGTTCACGTTATTGCTCTTTCATTGTGGGTAGGCGGCGTCATCGCTCTGGCCTTTCTCTCTGCACAAGATCGAGCTGCAGCTGTGCCACGTTTTTCTCAAATCGCGCTGTGGTCTGCGATCGCTGTAGTTATTAGCGGCTCGGTGAATGCCTGGGCACGTTTAAATTTTGTTGATGCCTGGAACTCTTCATACGCCTTTGTTGTCGCGGGAAAAATAATTGCTACAACGGTTTTACTATTGATTGGTTACCTGCACAGAAAAACTCTTTCAAATAAGGATTCCATTAATTGGGTTGCATTTGCACGTTTGATTTCAGTAGAAGCTCTTATCATGCTGGTTACAGTCCTAATGGGAACATGGCTATCTACTAACTCATCGCCAGATCGTCCCGGTGTTCAAGAGTTCAATCCAGCACTTGCAATTGTTGGTATACCTACACCGCCACCACCAACTTGGTCTCGAATACTTTTGAGTTACGAACCAAATGCTTTGATGATCGGCATCTTGACTTTAATGGTTGCTCTTTACATCAAGGGTGTTGTGGTTCTTGCAAAACGTGGTGACAAGTGGCCGGTTGGCAGAACGATTGCATTTGCCTTAGGAATTACAGCAACAGATTTTGCAACTAGCGGTGGCTTAGGGCTGTATGCGCAGTTTTCCTTTTCGTATCACATGACCGCACACATGGTGCTGGGAATGATTGCACCAATCGGCTTAGTTCTTGGCGCACCAATGACCTTGGCGCTTCGTACTTTGCCACAGGGACGCAATAGCGATGAACGTGGAGTTCGTGGCTCTTTATTAGCGGCGCTTCATTCAAAGCCCGGAATCTTCTTTACCAATCCCATTGTTGCACTTGCCATCTTTGATGGCTCTTTGTTTGCACTTTACTTCACTGATCTATTTTCAGTTTTGATGCAATCACATACAGGTCACTTGTTCATGAGCCTGCACTTCTTAGCTGCTGGCTATCTCTTCTTCTCAATCATTATTGGCATAGATCCCAACCCTCGTAAAGTTCATTACCTCGTTCAAATTGTTATCTTGTTCGGTGCTATGAGCATTCATGCATTTTTCTCTGTCGCGCTTATGTCCTCAACCACTCTTATCGATGGTGGATATTACGCATCACTGCAAACCCCTTGGCTTGGCGATTCTCTGACAGATCAAAAACTTGGTGGATCAATTGGTTGGGCGATGGGAGAGATTCCTATCCTTATTGCTTTGGTCGCGACATTTATTAACTGGATGCGCGATGATTCGCGAGAAGCTAAGCGAATCGATCGGAGCACCGCCCGCCAAGCGGCCATGGGGCAACCCGATGATTTAGCAAAGTACAATCAGTACCTACAAGAACTTGCGCAGCGCGATAGGAAAGAGCCCTAATGGACAACTTGTTTGATCTTCCCTCTGAATACAAAGAGTTGCGTTCTAGCGTTCGCGCGCTTGCCGAAAAAGAGATTGCACCCTTTGCGCAAGCTGTTGATGAGGAACACCGCTTTCCAATTGAAGCGAAAAATGCGCTGGTAAAAAATGGTTTGTTTGCGGCCCATGTTCCAACAGAGTTTGGTGGCGATGGCGCAGATGCATTAGCCGCGGTTTTGATTATTGAAGAAGTCGCTCGTGTTTGTGGATCATCATCATTAATTCCTGCAGTAAATAAGTTGGGATCTGTCCCATTGATTCTGGGCGGAAATGATGAACAGAAAAAGCGTTGGCTGCCACGTTTGGCTAAGGGCGAAGGTTTTTCTTATTGTCTATCTGAATCTGAAGCAGGCTCTGATGCAGCCTCACTTCGCACCAAGGTTGAACGCTCTGGTGATGGTTGGGTTCTCAATGGCAGCAAGAAGTGGATCACAAATGCAGGCGAGTCAGAGTTTTACACCGTCATTGCACAAGGTGATCCATCACTTCGCACTAAGGGAATGACAGCGTTTGTCGTTGAAAAATCAGATCCAGGTGTTTCATTTGGCGCACCTGAAAAGAAGATGGGTATGCGCGGATCACCAACTCGCGAGGTTTACTTCGACAATGTTCAACTCAGCGATGATCGCAGAATCAGTGAAGTCGGACAGGGTTTTGCACTAGCGATGGCTACCTTGGATCACACACGAATCACAATCGCAGCACAAGCAATTGGCTTAGCGCAGGGTGCATTTGATGTCGCAACAAAGTATGCACACGAGCGTCATCAATTTGGAAAGCCAATCTTTGATTTCCAAGCGATCCAGTTCATGCTTGCAGATATGGCGATGAACCTCGAAGCTGCACGCTTGCTTACCTACTCTGCAGCTATCAAGAGTGAGAACAATGAAAAGGACTTAACCTTTTTCTCTGCAGCAAGTAAGTGTTTAGCAAGTGATATGGCCATGAAGGTGACTGAGGATGCAATTCAAGTTCTTGGCGGCTATGGATATGTCAGTGATTACCCTGTTGAGCGCATGATGCGAGATACAAAGCTGACACAGATTTATGAAGGCACTAATCAGATTCAACGAATCGTGATGGCCCGTAATCTGCCAAATAGTTAACGGTTAAATCTCACAACTATTGATGGTGTGGCTGCAGCATCTAGCGGCACATCATGGCTTTCATGTGGCAAAGTTTCGCTAGAAAGTTCTCCGGCATAAACCAAACCAATCTTCCATGCATCTAAATGCACCAGAGCGCGATCGTAATATCCACCACCCTGACCTAATCGGAAACCAGATTGATCGATCTTGAGCGCTGGAACAATCACAGCTTGAATCTGAGATAGATCTGAAAGAGCATCTCCAGTCGGCTCCATGATCTTTTTCTTAGAGACCAACTGTGTTGGCTCTCCATCCCAGCGAACCCATTCCAGTTGATCGCCATTGATTCTTGGCAGAACTACGACCTTTCCATCTCTCAGGAAGGCCTCATTGATCTCAACGGTGCTGGGTTCAAACTCGTAGGAGATGTATGAAGCGATTGTTGTAGCTGACACAATTTCAGGAGCCTTCAAAATGACATTGAAATTTGAAGGTATGAATTTCTGAGAACGCTCTCGACGGGCACGATCCCGCAATGCCGCTTTTTGATCTGTCATTTAAATCTCCCGTGAAATCCCAAAGATCAAACTGTTCAACAAGTAGGGTTCGATTATGTCAGAACACACACGGGTAGATGAGTTTCTCACCTCTTTGTTAGCCACCTGCAAGCCACTTGAATCCTTTGATATGCCATTACTGGATGCACATGGTGCAACCTTGGCGGCAGATATTTTTGCAGGTGATCGCTTAGTTCTTCGCGAAGGTACCCGTATCCGTTCAACGCAAATTGGATTAGCCGCCTCAATTGGTCGCGATCACCTTCCTACACGTCCACATCCACGTGTAGTTGTACTTTCTGCAGGTCCAGATTTAGTTGAACCTGGCCAGGCGCTGAAGAACTCGCAGGATGAGTACGAAACAAACTCTTGGCTACTAACAACGGCCGTTCGCGAAACCGGAGCAGTTGCATATCGAGTTCATTCAATTCCTGACAATGAAGAGCAGTTGCAAAAGGTTATTGAGGATCAATTAGTTCGTGCAGATCTGATCATTGTTAGCGGAGAACGTCACGATGACTCATTTGATTTGATTACTCGAACCTTGTCAGGTTTGGGTGAAATCACCACAGTGGATATGGCAATTGAAGCTAGCGGACGTCACAACTTTGGAACTATCGGCCCAGACAAGACACCTGTTGTAACTCTGCCTGGCGATCCAATCGCTGCCTATATCTCCTTCGAACTTTTTGTTCGCCCAATGATTCGAACCATGCTTGGTGCAGCGATGATTCACAGACCATCTGTAAAGGCAGCGCTTGAAAAGCCGATCGCATCTGCTCCAGGGGTTCGTTCCTATATTCGCGCGGTTTTGTCAGATGATGGTAAATCAGTTGTTCCACTTGAAAATCAGGATGAGCAATCAACCCTTTCAGATGCAAACGCCTTCATCGCTGTTTCTGAAGGTGAAACCTCGCTCAAGACCGGCGATCAGGTGACGGTAGTAGTACTCGAGCGTCGCTACATCTAATTTCATGAAAAGTTCTTGGCCCATTGAAATCAAAGGTCATGATATTTCTCTTCGCCCTCTGAGATTTCGAGATAGAAAAAGATGGAATCAGGTTCGCGCAGAAAACCGGGACTGGCTCTCGCCTTGGGAGGCCACAATTCCCTTGATCAGCCAGGAGAGCTACTCCGAACTTCCCTCATTTTTTGGGATGGTAAAGATCCTCAATCATGAAGCACGCAATGGCCGCTCACTTTCCTTTGCAATCTGGCATCAATCACAGTTGATCGGACAGATCACATTGGGCGGGGTTATGTACGGTGCAATGCGCGGTGGCCATATTGGGTACTGGATTGATCGAAACTTTGCTAACAGAGGATTTACAACCCAAGCGGTAGAAATCCTTACCCGGTATGCATTTGAGGAGCTAAGGCTGCATCGACTTGAGATTAATCTGCGCCCTGAAAATGCTTCATCCCGAAGAGTGGCTGAAAAAGCTGGATATATTTTTGAGGGAGAACGTCCTCGCTACCTACATATCGATGGCCAATGGCGGGACCACATCGTTTTTGTTAAGGAAAATTCCGCAATCAATTAGCGCTTAAATCCCCAAAAAGCATCACCCCTTCCTTTAGATTTATCCATCATGACTTCGGGACTTATTTATATTGCGATCATTGGAATGTGGGTCGCCTATTTCGCGCCCCGCTGGATCCATGATCGAAATGAGTTCTCCGGAAAATCTGTAGAACGATTTAAGGGCGCCCTTCGAGTTGTCGCCAATCAATCTCCGCACGGTTCAGCAAATAGTGGTGCGATCCATATTGATTTAGATCAAGAAGCTAAAAATCGCCAGACACTACTTCGTCGCAGAATTACATTTTTACTAATTTCATTCACACTAGTTACAACAGTTGTAGGTGGAGCCATGAACACAATGCCATTTATTTACGCACTAGTGCCAGCATCTGGTTTGTTGATTTACATTGCAAGTGTGCGACGTCATGTGATCGCAGATCAACTGCAAAAGCGTCGCGTACAACAGCTCAATCGACAAAATTCAGGTATCTCCAATACAAATCTTGCTGAAGTTGTTCAGCCAAAGCCAAGTACTGAACATTGGATTCCATTGTCAGAACGCGAATTAAAGGGTGTCGTTATTTTGCCTCAGGGCACCGCAGCTGTGCGAAATGCATGGGAGCCAACAGAGGTTCCGGTGCCTACTTATGTAAACGCCCCTAAGGCTGTTGCTCCAAAGCGTGTTATTGACCTGACAATTCCTGGCCAATGGAGTGAAGAGCAAGAGCGTCTTGAGCGCGAGGCTTTAGCAGCAGCTTCACCTTCACGTGATGAGATCTTTGATCAACAACTTGCAGATGAGGCTGTTGAACGCCTCAAGCGTGCTCGCGCAGCTAACGAGTAATTAGATCCACGAGTCAAACCACATACGCATCTTCCATTGATCGTATGTAATGGTTTGACCTGTATATAGCGGCAAGAAGTAAAGAAAAGAGAGAACCACAAGGGCAAATAATCCGCCCACAATTGATTGTGAAACCGAAGGCTTAAGTCCACTATCTAGCAATAACTTTGCGCAGTAAACAACAGCAAGAATCATAAATGGCTCAATAATGATGGCGTAAAAAGAGAACATCGTGCGCTCTTGCATCGCAAACCAGGGCAGGTATCCAGCGATTATTCCAATCACCACAATGTTTGCAGCAGAATCAGTTGTTCGATTAACCAAAGATTTAATCCAAAAACCAATGACTACTGCGATCGCAATAGTTCCCATCCACCACAAGATTGGTGTACCAAGAGCTAATACCTCGCGCGCACAACTCTTTGCACCACAATCATTGGGAGAGTCATAAAAGAAAGATGTTGGTCTTCCCATTACCAACCAGCTCCAAGGATTTGCCTCGTATGGATGAGACTCAGTTAATCCAGTATGAAAGCTCAACATCTCTGAGTGATAGTTCAACCATGCAATAAATGGATTAGCTGATGATTGTCGATCCCAACCACGATCAGATAAAAACCAACCAGCCCAAGTGATGACATACACCGCAATTGGCAACAACCCATACTGAGCAAACTTTCTTGCAATTAATCTCAGTGAGTCACGGACATCCATGTTGACCAAGATTCGGTACACAGCAATTAATGCAATAACCGCTATGAAATAACTTGCGCTCCATTTACAGCCAAGTGCCAATCCAAATGCAAGGCCGGCCCACCAATGTCTATCTCGGTGCCACAACAAAACACCAACAAGCACAAAGAAGGTCAAGAACAGATCAAGTAAAGCGGTACGCGAATGCACCAGTAATAAACCATCTAGCGCCATCAAAGCTGCGCCAAGTGCTGTTAGCAATGGTGAGTAAAAAAGCACATGCACTAAACGTGCAAAGACCAGAATCAACAAGGTTCCAACTAGCGCGGTCGCAAAACGCCAACCAAACTCGTTGTCTCCAAATATCGCTATACCTGTTGCTATCAACCACTTTCCGACAGGTGGATGAACAATGAATTCTGGGTTACTTCCGCTTACCTCGACACCATATTTCAGTAGATCACGTGCTCCATCTACGTAATACACCTCATCAAAGATAAAACCCTTGGTCGAACCCAGATTTACAAGACGCAGCACAAAAGAGGCCAGTGCGATGATTATCGGAGCGATAGCTGCAGGCATAGGACAAGAGTATGTGCGTTTAGCCCTAATGACTGAGAGGATTAGGCCATGACGCTCATTTTGGCAGCAACTCCTTTGGGTAACCCCGGGGATGCAAGCGCGCGCCTGAAGAACGCGATTGAAAGCGCATCGATTATCGCCGCTGAAGACTCACGACGTTTTCATCGCTTATGTGCCGATATTGAAACCACCTTTACAGGACGAGTCCTATCCTTCTTTGAAGGCAATGAAGAGGAGCGAAGCCGCGAACTATTAGCAGAGCTCAGTAGCGGTGCAACGGTTTTGGTTGTCTCTGATGCGGGAATGCCAACAATTAGTGATCCAGGTTTTCGTTTGATGCGAGATGCAATCGCACAAGGCATCGAAGTTTCAGTTATTCCAGGTCCAAGTGCTGTCACTATGGCGGTGGCCTTATCTGGATTACCAACAGATCGTTTTTCTTTTGAAGGCTTCCCACCACGAACCGCAGGAGCTCGTCTTGCTACATTTGAAAAGCTTCGCTTTGAAGAACGCACAATGGTTTTCTTTGAAGCACCACACAGGCTTGATGAATCATTAACTGATTGTGTGAATGTATTTGGTCCAGATCGGCAGGCAGCTATTTGTCGCGAAATGACCAAGCGATATGAGCAAACAATCCGGGGCACCTTGGCAGATCTTTCACAGTGGGCAAAGGCAAATGAAGTACTTGGCGAAATCACTTTAGTAATCGCAGGCGCAGTGACCGACTCTGCTTCGTTAACCGCCGCTGACATGGTGGCTCGAGTCCGCGAATTTGAGTCAGCCGGAATGGATCGAAAGGGTGCGATTGCGACTGTCGCACAAGAGTTTGGCATCGCAAAACGCCTCGTTTATGCCGCTGTGGTCGATGCGAATAAGATGAGCCAGTGACTAAGTCTTTCTACCTAACGACGCCGATCTATTACGTCAACGATGCCCCACATATCGGGCATGCCTACACAACCGTTGCCGGAGATGTCCTTACCCGTTGGCATCGTCAAAAGGGTGAATCTGTTTGGTTCTTAACTGGAACAGATGAGCATGGTCAAAAGGTTATGCGTACCGCAGAAGCAAACAATGTTGCGCCTCAAGCTTGGGTCGACAAGTTAGTTCAAGATGCGTGGAAGCCAAATTGGGAACATCTGAATATCGCAAATGATGATTTCATCCG
>JBEDKL010000014.1:0-12759 GCA_041172145.1 Actinomycetota bacterium | reverse complement strand
TCGTACTGAATTTGGTAAGGGCGCATCACGTCGTGCACGTCGCGATGGTTTAGTTCCTGCAGTTATCTATGGTCACGGAGAGAAGCCTCTTCACATCACCCTTAACGCTAAGGAAATCGGCGTTGCCCTAAAGCAGTCAAACGTTCTTCTAGACATCACAATTGATGGCAAGAGCGAGCTAACACTTCCAAAGGTAATCGTTCGCGATCCGCTAAAGCAGATTCTTGAGCACATCGACCTAGTTCTAGTCCGTCGTGGCGAGAAGGTTGTTGTTGCAGTTCCTGTACATACAGTGGGCGAGCATGACCGTGATGGAATTCTTGAGCACGTTCACAACTCAATCGAAGTTAAGGTTGATGCATCATCTATTCCTAGCTTCCTAGAGCTTGATATCCAAGGACTTGCATCAGGTACTTCAAAGTACGCAGCAGATGTAAAGCTTCCAGCAGGTGTTGAACTCGAGTCAGATCCAAAGATGATCGTTGTTCACTTGTCAGAGAAGTCAACAGCTGCAACCGAAGAAGCAGCAGCACCAGCAGCAGATGCAGCAGCAGCTGCTCCAGCGGCTGAATAAGCAATAGAAAGTAAGGCTTAACCCTTAGGCTTTGTTGTTATGACGTGGTTGGTAGTGGGACTGGGTAATCCAGGAGATCAATACGCTGCCACCCGTCATAACATCGGCCAGATGGTGATCGATGAGTTAGCTCGACGCCACAATGTAAAGTTTACTTCACACAAATCCCGCACAGATATCGCAGCCTTCAAGCTTGGCGTAGGTATTGATGCGCACTCTGTAATCATCGGTAAATCAAAGAGCTACATGAATGAAACCGGTGGACCTGTAAAAGCTCTTGCAAACTTTTACTCAATCGAGCCAACAAAGATCATTGCCTTACATGATGAGTTAGATATCCCATTTGCAGCGATTAGAACAAAGCTTGCAGGGGGAGACAATGGACATAATGGTTTGAAATCAATGACATCTAGCTTTGGTACCCCTGATTACTATCGAATTCGCTTAGGTATTGGCCGTCCTATGGGGCAACAAGATCCTGCAGATTTTGTCTTGAAAGCATTTTCAAAGGTTGAGCAAAAGGATTTAGCTGAATTCATCGATCGCGGCGCAGATGTTGTCGAATCTTTAATTACAAAGGGTTTAGAGGCAACACAATCTGCCTATAACAGTTGATGAGAGTTGAATAGTTAATCAACCTGTATTACGAAGACCTGCAGCAACACCATTGATTGTTAGCAGCAAGGCACGACGCAAAACAGGATCTGCAGCATCACCTGCATCACGTACACGTTTCAATAAATTAACCTGCAGTAAATGAATCGGTGAAAGATAAGCATCACGTACCTGCAAGGTACGGGCCAAAATCTCCTGATCGCCCAGCAAGCTTGCCTTCTTTGTCAGTGTCAAAATTTCAGAGACTGTTAAATCAAACTCAGCTTGAATCTCATCCAAGAAGTGGTGCAACTCGGAAGGAACCAAGGTTTCAACGTAACGCTTAGCTAGCGCTAAATCAGTCTTTGCCAATGTCATCTCAACATTGCTAATAAATGTTGTAAAGAAGTGCCATTCCTTAAGCATCTGCGCGAGCAAATCTGAATGCCCCGCCTCACGCGCCGCCTTTAATCCAGAGCCCACACCAAACCAGCCAGGAACAATCTGACGAGATTGAGTCCAACCAAATACCCACGGAATCGCACGAAGAGAATCCAAGCCACCTGCAGCATCTGGGCGACGTGAAGGACGTGAACCTAAGAAGAGCTCTCCTAGCTGTTCAACCGGAGTTGATGCATAAAAGTATGCAGGAAGATCTGGTTGCTGAATCAAAGCGCGGTAACGTTTAAATGAAGAGTCACTTACTAGCTGCATGCAATCTCCCCATGCAGCAAGCTCCTCTTTGCTTTGACGCGGACCACGATTAAGAACCGTTGCCTCTAAAGATGCAGCAAGAGTTAACTCAACATTTTCGCGGGCCAATGAGGCAAGGGCGTACTTGTCGCTAATTACCTCACCCTGTTCTGTCATCTTGATCTGGCCATCAACAGATCCCCATGGCAGTGCAATCAAAGCATCATAAGTTGGTCCGCCACCGCGACCGACAGAACCACCACGACCATGGAACAAGCACAGCTTTACTCCATGCTTCATCGCAACATCACGCAATGATCTTTGTGCTCTGTGGATCTCCCATTGGCTGGTCGCAATTCCTGCATCCTTATTTGAATCTGAGTAACCAAGCATTACCTCTTGCACATCGCCACGTAATGCAACGATTGAACGATAAGCAGGGTTACTTAAAAGCTTTTCTAGAATTTCACCAGCTGCACGAAGCTCAGCAACGGTTTCAAGTAATGGAGCAAAACCAATTCGCGCCTTCCTCTCCTTTAAGGAGACCAACCCAGCCTGTTGAGCGATGACAACAGCTGCGATTAAATCATCCGCACCTTTTGTCATCGAAACAATGTAAGTCTCAATAGCCTCTGGGCCGAAGCGATCAATCAGATCATTAATCGCGATAAAGGTATCCAGGGTTTTCTTACCTAATGCTTCAAGCTCAAACTTCTCATCATGTGATTTTTCAATGTAATCGGCAACACCAGTGATCTGCTTCAAAACATTGTGGTGGGCATCTGAGTGTTCACGAACATCCATAGTTGCGTGGTTGATACCAAAGGCTGCAATAGTACGAATTGTGCGCTCAAGTAGGCCTGTGGCGATCAATTCTCCGCGGTGGGCTAGTAGCGAATCACGCATCAAAACTAGATCTTCTAAGAGCTCTGCGGTGTTTGCATAATCTCGGTTAGCAACATGTGCGCCACCCTTTGCATGACGATCACGTGTAAAGGCTAAGCGGTGAACAATCGCTGTTGCTTTCAAGCGGTACGGCTCCTCAGCATTAAGACGCAAGAATCGTTGCTCAAACTCTGGAATATGCTTCAAATCCTTTTCAACTGATGCGGTTAGCTCAGGTGTTGCCCCAACAATCTTTGTCGAGACTGAAAGCATCTGACGCAATGCGTTCATTGCAGCGATAGTTACACGAATCGCATGGGATACCTGCAGCTCCATCGCATCGGTTGTTACCTCAGCGGTGATGTTTGGGTTTCCATCGCGATCTCCACCGATCCAATTACCAAATGACAATGGACGGGCGGTAATCGGTACCTCAACATCGATTCGCTTCATCTCTTTAGCAAAATCATTCAAAACTTCAGGAACTGTTTGTGTGAACAAATCATCCAAGTAATACAAAGCGTTGAGCGCTTCATCTAATGGCTCTGGTCGCCCTAAGCGCAGCTCATCGGTTTGCCACAATAGATCTACTGTTTCAGCTAAGCGATCTTGTTGCGAAGGATTGCGGGGATCATCAAGTAAATCTGCGATGCTTCCTAATTTATTAAGAACAGATCTACGTGCAGCCTCCGTTGGATGCGCAGTAAAGACTGGACGCACCGACATGGCACCAACCCATTCAGTAATCTCTTCTTTTGTTAACTCATGTCCTGGTGTCTGAGCCTTTAACGCAGCTTCGATACGATCAACTGCACGTGCCAACCATGAACCACCAGTTGCACGTGCCTCTGCAAGAACTCTTGCGCGGTGAACCTGTTCTGCAACATTTGCCAGGTGAAAGTAGGTACTAAATGCACGTACAAGTTGAACTGAGTCCTCAACAGATAGCTGCGCAAGAATCTCCGCTCCGCTTCCTTCGCGGACAGCTTTACGAACCTCTTCAACCAAAGCCAAAAGCTCTGGGCCTTCTTGTCTAACAAGGGTCTGACCTAATAGATCACCAAGACGACGCACATCGCTGCGAAGTGCTGCATCATCTGCAGCGATTCGGCTCTGGCTCATGGCTCAATCCTCTCAGGTAAGTGGGTTCTACAAAACTAAATTAGACTTACGCCATTCAAGCCCCCCTCCCTTTTGGAGTCGGGGCCTAACGGCATTGGAGAGTAATTATGCGCGGGTTAATTCCAGCCTTGCCACTTAATTCCGATGCATCTCATATCGTGGCACCGCAATCCCTCTACCCCTTTATCTTGGCGGCCAGAGCCCAATCAACGCCACTATTGGTTGTCACCAGTTCTAGCCGTAGCTGCGAGGATCTGGCGAATGAACTGCGCGAGCTCCACGACAATGTTCTAGATTTTCCAGCGTGGGAAACTTTGCCTCACGAACGTTTAAGCCCACGCAGCGACACAGTGGCACGCAGAATTCAAACCCTTTACGCGCTACAAGAAAAGCAAAGCACGCATCCCATCGTTGTTACACCTGTTCGCGGAGTAATTCACCGAATCATTTCTCAATTAGGAAAGCAGCCACTGCTTGCTCTTGAAATTGGTAAAGAGCAATCCTTAGATGAACTTGTTCGTCATCTTGTATCACTTGCCTACACCCGAACAGATCTCGTTGAACGTCGTGGAGAGTTTGCTGTTCGAGGCGGCATCGTCGATCTCTTTTTACCGCTCAGCCATCATCCAATTCGAATAGATTTCTTTGGCGATGAGATTGAGGATTTAAGTTACTTCGAGGTTTCAGATCAAAGAACCTTTAAACCGGTTGTTGGCGCGGTTGATATTTACCCATGCCGTGAACTTTTATTGACACCCGAGATAAAGCATCGTGCAATTGAAGTTGCAGATGAGTATCCAGCCGCCGCAGAGATGTTAAGCAAGATCGCTGAAGGCATGACATTTGAAGGTATGGAGTCCTTAATTCCCTTACTAATCGATGAGACGGAAAGTTTGTTGACTCGGATGCCGGCCAACACCCAACTAATCTTTATTGATGAGCAGAGAATTAGATCTCGCGCTGCCGATCTTCTTGCAACTAATGAGGAGTTTCTTAACGCTTCATGGTCTAACGCAGCGATGGGTGGCTCAGCTCCGCTTCATGATGGTGCAGGCACATATATGGCTTGGGATGAACTACTAGATGAGATCACTACATCTGGAATCACCACAAAGGAGCTCAGTCCCTTCGGAACTGATCTAGATCCTGAAACAACCTTCCTCGAATTTTCGGCGATCGATCCAATGCGCGGAGATATTGATCGAGCAATTCTTACCTTGCGTCAATCTCTAGAACAACACCGCACAGTTGTTTTTGCCACACATGGCCACGGAATGCTGGAACGTTATGCAGGAATCCTGCGTGGAGCTGATCTGCCGGTGCAGATTACTGAAAAGCTCATCGCAACCCCTACAAAGGGAAGTATTCACTTAACCACCTCTGTAATCGCACATGGATTTGAGAGCGCTGCAGATCAGATCTTCTTCATGACTGAACGTGATTTAACCGGCAGCAAAGGAAGTGTTAAGGATGGCGAACGATTGCCATCTAAGCGAAAGCAAGCCATTGATCCACTAGAGCTTAAGGCTGGGGATTATGTTGTTCATGAACAACATGGAATCGGTCGCTACATCGAATTATTGCAACGCACCGTTGCAGGTGTGACGCGAGAGTATTTGATTATCGAGTACGCACCAGCAAAACGTGGACAACCCGGCGACAGAATCTTTGTTCCCACCGATGCTCTTGAACAAGTTTCAAAGTATGTTGGCGGCGAAACTCCTACGGTGCACCGGATTGGTAGCGGTGAATGGCAAAAGGCCAAGGGACGTGCCCGCAAAGCTGTTCGCCAAATTGCTGGCGAGTTAATTCGTCTCTATGCAGCACGTACAAGCTCGCCCGGTTTTGCATTTTCTCCAGATACGCCGTGGCAGCGCGAGCTTGAAGACTCTTTCTCTTACATCGAAACTCCAGATCAATTGTCAACAATCAATGATGTGAAACAAGATATGGAACGCCCATATCCGATGGATCGAATCATTTGTGGAGATGTTGGATATGGAAAAACTGAGATCGCTATACGTGCTGCATTTAAAGCGGTACAGGATGGGAAGCAGGTAGCGGTCCTTGTTCCAACAACCCTTTTGGTGCAGCAACATTCCAAGACCTTTGCAGAACGTTATGCAGGCTTTCCGCTAAAGGTTGCTGGCTTATCTCGCTTTAACTCAGCTAAAGAGAGCAAGGAGATTCTGGAGCAGTTAGCTGCAGGCACTGTCGATGTGGTTGTGGGTACCCACAGAATCTTGTCTAACGATGTTCAATTTAAGGATCTTGGTTTAGTAATTGTTGATGAAGAGCAACGATTTGGCGTCGAACAAAAAGAGTCGCTCAAAAAATTGCGCACAACCGTTGATGTTTTAGCTATGTCTGCAACCCCGATTCCTCGCACATTAGAGATGGCTGTAACCGGTATCCGCGAGATGTCCACGATTACAACACCTCCAGAAGAGCGTCACCCAATCCTTACCTATGTGGGCCCGGCAGAGGAAGGTCAGATCAAGGCAGCGATTCACCGCGAGCTATTGCGCGACGGACAGATTTTTTACTTGCACAACCGGGTAGACACAATCGATGGCACCGCGCTTCGATTAAAGGAGTTAGTCCCAGAGGCTCGAATCCGTGTTGCACATGGGCAGATGTCTGAAGGCGAACTCGAAGATGTCATCTTGGCATTCTGGAACCGTGATTTTGATGTTCTAGTCAGCACAACAATTGTTGAAAGTGGTTTGGATATTCAAAACGCAAATACCCTGATTGTCGAACGTGCAGATCGATTTGGTTTGTCACAGCTTCACCAGTTGCGTGGACGCGTTGGTCGCGGCCGCGAACGTGCATACGCCTACTTTTTGTACCCTAAAGATGAGCCGTTATCAGAGCTTGCACACGAGCGCTTAAAAACCATCGCAACAAATACAGATCTAGGTTCTGGAATGCGAGTTGCACTTAAGGATTTAGAGATCCGTGGGGCTGGAAACTTATTAGGCGGAGAACAATCTGGACACATTGCAGATGTTGGCTTTGATCTATACATGCGCATGGTTGGCGAAGCGGTTCAGGATTACAAATCCGGAATCATTGAAACAGAGGAAAAAATCTCTGAGTGCAAGGTGGAGCTGCCAATCAATGCGCACCTGTCATCTGATTATGTCCCGGGTGAACGTTTGCGACTTGATCTCTACCGTCGTTTAGCAGATGTGAAATCACCAAGTGATGTTGCCTCTATCGAGTCAGAGTTAGTAGATCGTTTCGGAGATCTACCTGAAGAAGCAAAAGCTTTATTGGGAGTTGCTGCATTACGTGCACAAGCAAAGGCGGCCAAGTTGACCGAAGTCGTCGTGCAGGGAAAGTTCCTTCGCCTTGCACCACTTGTGTTGCCTGAATCCCGACAGTTACGTTTAACACGTCTATACCCAGGCTCCCTCTATAAGGGCGCAGTAAGTACCGTTTTGGTCGCTCTTCCGAAGGCGGCCTCTTGGAATCCGTCACAGAATGCGCCGGAAATAGTGGATACTTCTCTTCTGGCCTGGGTCGTAGAGGCCCTCACTCAGTTAAGCGATGCACCGAAAGCGAGCACAGAATGAAGAAGATCCTGACAATTGCGGCAGTAGCAGCAACACTTCTATTGGCGGGATGCTCGCAGGTAGGTTCAGCGGCAACGGTAGGCGACACAAAGATCACACAGGCAACTGTTCAAGGAAGCATTGATGCGATCCTTTCAGAGCGCACCAAGGTTGATACATCACAGATGCAGCTAGAAACTGGCGCAACCCTGAATGTTTCACAACTTCGCTTCCACCTGTTGCGCACATTGATTCGCGAACTCGGAGTTGAACTTCAGATTAAGGTAACAAAGGCTGAAATCGACACACGTCGTGCAAGCATCATTGAACAAGTTGGTGGAGAAGCAGCGTTGCCAACAGCTTTGGTCAGTGCAGGAATTGCGCCTGAAGATCTCGATGAATACATCGAAGCAATTTCATACTCAGACAAGATTAGCCAAAAGCTTGTTGCAGCAGGTGTAACTGAAGATCAGCTTGGTGCTGAGATTCAAAAGCTTGTAGTTGCAAAGGCAAAGGAGCTTGGCGTAACAGTCAATCCTCGTTACGGTAAATGGGATCCAACAACTGCTGATGTTGTTCCTGCAGATTCTGCTGAATCTGCTGTTAACCCATCCGGCAACTAACTCCTACTTAAATGCAGAGTTCACAACTTCAACGTTTAGTTGAAGTCATGAACACTTTGCGTTCTCCTGGTGGATGTCCATGGGATGCTGAACAAACACATGAATCACTTCTGAAGTATTTGCTGGAAGAGTCGTACGAGTTTGTTGATGCGGTTCAGGCTGGCAATCGTGTTGATATGCGTGAAGAGCTCGGCGATGTTCTGCTTCAGGTTTACTTTCATGCTCGCATGGCGCAAGAGCATCCAACCGATCCATTTTCAATTGAGGATGTAGCTCAGGGGATCGCAGACAAATTAATTCGCAGGCACCCACATGTCTTTGCAGGCGTCGAAGTTCGCGACTCTCAAGAGGTTCTTGAAAATTGGGAGGAGCTAAAGAAAAAGGAAAAGGGTCGCACCTCTCCATTAGATGGGGTTGCTATGTCTCAGCCAGCGCTTCCATTGGTTGAAAAGCTTCTGTATCGCGCTGAAAAGTACAAGGTTGAAGTTACGACTCCCGATAAAGTCTCAATCGATGGTGAAGCCGATGAAAGCGCTGTCGGACAAGCCCTTTTAGCTGTTATTGCATGGGCCCATGCCAATGGGATCGATGCAGAGGCGGCCCTTCGTAAGGAGGCTATGCGCATAGCCCAAGAGATCGGCCCCGCAACCGCATAGATTGGTTCGCGGTAGACTTTGATTATTGAAGTACATGCCATTTCAGCGTAGAGGTCGGCAAGTTTAAGAACCCAAACCTTTAATACTTTTGAGGAGATATGTAATGGCAATTATCGAAGCTTTAGGTGCCCGTGAAATTCTTGACTCCCGTGGAAATCCAACGGTTGAAGTTGAAATTCAATTAGAAGATGGCACTCAAGCTCGCGCTGCTGTTCCAAGTGGTGCATCAACAGGTGCATTTGAGGCTGCAGAGCTTCGCGATGGTGGCAAGCGTTACCTCGGTAAGGGTGTTGAAAAAGCTATTGCATTTGTAAATGATGAGATCGCTCCAGAGATCATCGGTTTTGATTCACAGGATCAGCGCCTAATCGATGCAGCGATGATTGAACTTGATGGCACAAAGAACAAGTCACGTCTTGGTGCAAATGCAATTCTTGGTGCATCACTTGCAGTTGCTAAGGCATCTGCCGAAAGCTCTGATCTTTCACTGTTCCGCTACCTAGGTGGACCAAATGCACATGTGCTCCCAGTACCAATGATGAACATTCTCAATGGTGGCGCACACGCTGATACCAACGTTGATATTCAGGAGTTCATGATCGCTCCAATTGGCGCGCCAACATTCCGCGAATCAGTTCGATGGGGTGCTGAGATTTACCACGCACTTAAATCAGTTTTGAAGAAGCGCGGTCTTGCAACATCAGTTGGCGATGAGGGCGGCTTTGCTCCTAACCTTGATAGCAACCGCGCAGCACTTGATTTAATCCTTGAGGCGATCGAGGCTGCAGGATTCAAGCCAGGATCTGAAATCGCACTGGCGATGGATGTTGCTGCAACTGAGTTCCACGAGAACGGTAAGTACAACTTTGAAGGCGCAGTAAAGACATCTGATGAAATGATCGCGTATTACACCTCTTTGGTCGATGCATACCCAATCGTTTCAATTGAAGATCCTTTGAATGAAGAGGATTGGGCTGGATGGACAGAGATGACTAAGGTCCTTGGTTCGCGTATCCAGATCGTTGGAGATGACCTATTTGTAACTAACCCAGAGCGTTTAGCTAAGGGAATCGCTGGAAACACAGCTAATGCGCTTTTAGTTAAGGTAAATCAGATTGGAACTCTTACAGAGACAATCGATGCAGTAGAGATGGCACACCGTGCTAACTACCGCAGCATGATGAGCCACCGCTCAGGTGAAACTGAGGACACAACAATTGCTGATTTGGCTGTTGCACTTAACTGTGGACAGATCAAGACAGGTGCACCTGCACGTACTGAGCGTGTTGCTAAGTACAACCAACTTCTTCGCATCGAAGAAGAGCTAGCAGAGGGTGGTCGTTACGCGGGTCGTGACGCCTTCCCACGTTTTAAGGCGTAAGAATTAGCTATGGCACGTCGACAACTTAGCTTTGGACGTCGCCGTACCTCTAATCGCGTTTTAGCTTTATCTGCAATCTTCTTTGTCCTCGCATTAACAATTGCACCTCCTGTGAAGCATTACTTCACACAACGTGCACAGATCAGCGCATTGAAGGCACAACTTTCTGCAGATAACACCGCTTTGCAACAGGCTCGTGAAGAGTTATTACTCTGGCAAGATCCAGAGTATGTGAAATCTCAGGCACGCGAACGCCTGCACTTTGTTTTGCCCGGAGAGCGTCAATATATCGTTACTGAAGGCGAAACAGATTTAACACAAGAGGGAACTACAAAGATCGCAAGTTCATTGGCTGATGGTCAACCGTGGTACTCACGTTTAATCGCATCAATTAGCGAAACTGGCAATTAATGCGCGAGGTAACTCAAAGCGATCTTGATTGCATTCAAATTCAATTGGGTCGAACTCCACGTGATGTCCATGCAATTTCATATCGCTGTCCTTGCGGAAAACCTGCAGTTGTTGAAACCCCGCCCCGCCTTGAAGATGGAACACCCTTTCCAACTTTTTACTATGCAACCTGCCCACGTTTAACCGCGGTGATCTCGACACTGGAAACAACTGGGTTAATGGGTGATATGAATGAGAGATTAGAAACCGACCCTGAATTAGCTGGCGCGTATCACGCAGCTCATGATGATTACATCGCAGCGCGATCTGCTTTAGGGGTAGATGTTCCCGAGGTCGACAATGTATCTGCAGGAGGAATGCCATCCCGTGTTAAGTGCTTGCATTCCCTTGTTGCACACTCACTTTCAGCAGGCCCTGGTGTAAATCCTTTGGGGGATGAAGCGCTGGCAAAGCTACCTGATTGGTGGAAGAACAACCCATGCGAGTAGCGGCGATTGATTGCGGAACAAATTCAATTCGATTATTGATCGCAGATATTGATGGCAGCAACTTTCGCGAGGTTATTCGCGACATGGAGATTGTTCGCCTAGGACAAGGCGTTGATGAGACAGGACAATTCCATCCAGATGCGATCGCCAGAACCCTTGCTGCAGTAGATAAATTTGCCGCTGAAATTGCAAAGCGCGGGGTAGAAAAGATTCGTTTTTGTGCGACAAGTGCCACACGTGATGCCACCAACCGTCACCTGTTTGTAGATGGAGTTCGCGAACGTTTAGGTATCGAGCCCGAGGTTATCTCTGGAGATGAAGAAGCAGCGCTTTCCTTTGCTGGTGCAATTAAGGATTTAGATCCATCCAACGGTCCATTCTTAGTTGTAGATATCGGTGGAGGATCTACCGAGTTTGTTTTTGGAACATCAACTGTTGAAGCAGCACGAAGTGTGAATATCGGCTGTGTTCGCATGAGTGAAAGACACTTTGCCTCAGACCCAGCCACAGCTGAACAGATCGAAGCTGCGCGTACCGATATACAAGCTGCGATCGCACAAGCAGCAGCGGTTGTTCCAATCACTACAGCAAAGACACTGGTGGCGGTTGCAGGTACAGCTACAACAGTTGCCGCTGCAGCACTTGATCTGCCTGAATACGATCGATACGCCATCCACTTATCCCGTATCTCGGCGCAGCAGGTTCATGATGCAGCCACTATGTTTGCAACAAGTAACCGCGAACAACGTTTAGCCTTGGGTTATATGCACCCTGGTCGAGTCGATGTGATTGCGGCAGGATCACTAGTTCTCTCAGAGATCATGAAGGCAACTGGTGCTACCGAGTTTGTGGCATCCGAGTCAGATATCTTGGATGGAATGGCATATTCACTTGCCCGCAATTAAATCTATAAAGCTGCTTGATCAAAAGATTGTCGCCTGTACCAAGTGTCCACGCTTGGTTCAATGGCGTGAAGAGGTTGCTGTTGTAAAACGTAAATCTTATGAGCACGAAAAGTACTGGGGTAAGCCCGTGCCAGGCTTTGGCCCTGACAATGCACGAATCATCATCGTTGGATTAGCCCCAGGTGCCCACGGTGCAAATAGAACAGGGCGAATCTTTACAGGGGATTCATCGGGGGATTGGCTGTACAAAGCGTTGCACAAAAATGGTCTCGCAACTATTCCCACAAGCACATCTGCAGATGATGGACAAAAACTTATTGATACCCGTATTACCTGCGCGGTGCGATGTGCTCCACCCGATAACAAGCCGTCAACTGATGAGAAAAACCAGTGCTCTGATTACTTGATTAATGAAATTGATCTTCTGATGCCAACTGCGCGAATCTTTGTTGCTCTGGGCAGCTTTGCATGGAGTGCAATTATCAAAAGCTTGCGTACCTTGGATCACCAGATCTCAACTCCCACACCAAAGTTTGGCCATGGCGAGAGTTTTACCTATGTCGGGCCAGATGGAATCAAGAGAATGGTTTTAGGAAGTTACCACCCAAGCCAGCAAAACACATTTACCGGAAAGTTGACTGAGCCAATGCTTAACTCAATTTTCAAGAAGGCAAAGAGTTTTAAATAGCTGCCTTCTTTAGTTGGTCGATGTGGCCCTCGATGTGGTTTGCCGAGAGGGTTACCAGCTGCAATAGCGTGACCGCTCCACGCTGTGGATGCGTTGAGATGCGGCTCCAATCAGCATCAGATGCGTTCTTTAAAATCTCGTAGTTCATAGCGTGTGATGCCGCTAGTGAATTTAGTGAA
>JBEDKL010000013.1:0-10618 GCA_041172145.1 Actinomycetota bacterium | reverse complement strand
TGGCCCGCATTTCTCAAATGCAAGCCTTAGTTGAACGACCTCATAGTTCTAACGAGCTCATTTGAGTTTCATAACTTTCATATCCATTCGTTTGATATTAGGTACTGCCTGAATTAATCCGATTGATCTTCTAGAAACTTCAGAAGTTCTGATACATCGACCGCTGCGTCTTGTTTGAAAGCAAAACGAAAAGCGTTCCGATCTATCGCAACTTCTGCACATTTCTTGTGAAGCCAAGCGCCGCGACCTGCCGCGCCACCCTTGATATCTGGAATTACTTTTCCATCTACCAAGACCACTCGAATTAATGCTGATGGATTTGCCCTCTTGCGGCAGCTGATACAGCTGCGAACAGGAAGGGTTAAATCCAACGGCTTAATGGTATCTGAGCCATGCTTACTTCTCATAATGACGAGTCTGCAGGCGCGCTTTCAACGGTATCTGGATGGATATCAATACGCCATCCAGTTAAACGTGCTGCAAGGCGAGCATTTTGCCCATCCTTACCAATTGCCAAGGAGAGCTGATAATCAGGAACCGTCACCTTTGCGCTGCGGGAAGCAAGATCTGTAATTTCCACCTTGCTTACCTTTGCGGGTGCAAGGGCGGCTGCTACAAACTCAGCTGGATCTTCAGACCAATCAACGATGTCAATCTTTTCACCATGTAGCTCATCCATAACCGCACGTGCACGTGAACCCATAGGACCGATCAATGAACCCTTTGGACTAACACCTGCGCGATGTGTTTTAACTGCAAGCTTTGTACGGTGACCAGCTTCGCGGGCAACCGCCATGATTTCCACAATTCGATCATTAATCTCTGGAACCTCAAAGGCAAAAAGCTGCTTAACAAGTGCTGGGTGAGAGCGAGACAACATGATCTCTGGACCTTTAAGACCTTGCTTCACCTCGACAACAAAACACTTAATTCGATCACCGTGGTTGTACACCTCACCAGGTACCTGCTCTTGAGGTGGAATGCGACCTTCGATTCTTCCTAAGTTCACATTAATCATCTTGGGATCTCTACCTTGCTGGACTACACCAGAGATGACATCACCGACAGATGCGGTGAACTCGCCAACGATTTCAGCATCATTTGTTTCGCGCATCTTCATCTTGATGATCTGTCGAGCAGTTGATGTAGCCACACGTGAGAATCCATCTGGCGAATCGACTTCTTCGCCAGTACGAGTGCCATCTTCACCAAAGATTGGAATAAGTATTTGAATCTCGCCCGTTTCACGATCTAAATGTGCTCGTGCATGACGTTTAGCGGTGTCTGTCTGGTTGTAGGCACCCAGCACTGCAATTTCAATTGCATAGATCAACTCTTCAAGGGGGATATCTTTTTCAGTTGTTAGGGCGGCAAGTGCCGACATCTCTACATGCATTAGATCTCATCCTTACGATTAAATTCGATCTCGACATGGGCCTTCTTGATATTTGCAAACTCAACTTCGTGGGTCTTCATGCGACCCTTAATGTTTTCGATTAACACCGCTTTGACATCATCAAACTCTGTTAATCGGCCTGAAACCTCTGAGTCATCTTTTAATGTAACTTTCACAATTCTGGTTAAGTTCTTGGTCCAGTGGCGAGGCAAAGTTAATGGCCGCTCAATTCCTGGAGATGTCACCTCTAATGTAAAAGCCTCTGTCAGTAGCGGTGAATCATCTAAAATTGCAGAGATTTCGCGGCTCACAACTGTGACCTCATCCAGGCTTAAAGGCTTTAGCCCATCAACCATGCAGGTAACAATTCGGTGGTTTCCAGGATTGCTTGTAAAGACATCTTCTAGAAAGAAGCCTGCATCTTCTACAGCAGGTCGGATTAAGTCGGCGATTGAATCTTTAAGGGCCATCTATCTCTTCTTTCTATTAAGTTGTGGCGTAATTGTAACCTACAAATTTAGAAGGTTTCAATTCCTACCTTGAAGATCAGTGCGATCGTGACAAAGAGGAAAACTTTACGCACTAATTCAGATCCACCCTTAATCGCAAGTCGTGAACCGATAATCGCCCCTGAGATATTGGCAACGCCCATGATGATTCCTATCTGCCAAATGACAGCGCCATTTAGCCCAAAGATCATGATTGCACCTACATTTGTGGCCACATTGACTACCTTTGCGATCGCGCTAGCGGTAATGAAGGCGTACCCCAGCGACACGACCAAAATAAGCATCAAGAATGATCCGGTGCCAGGACCAAAAATTCCATCGTAAAAACCAATCAGCGCTCCAGCTATTGCCGCAATTTGGATACGACGCTTTGGCAGATGTCGAAGATTTTCCAACTTCCCGAGATCTGGCTTAAACCAGGTGTAAATCGCAACAACAATTAAAAGCACCAGCACCATCGGGCGCATACTGCTTGTTGGAATTTTGGAGGCTAAAACAGCGCCACCTGCAGAGCCCAAGAATGCAGGTATACCCATTCCAAGTAAGACCTTTGGATCAGGTTTAATCTGCTTTCGATACAAGGCTGCCGCAGTTGTTGTTCCAAAGACTGCAGATAACTTATTTGTTCCTAGGACTTCAGCGGTTCCAGATTTAGGTAAACCAATTAACAAAGCCGGAAGTTGGATCAATCCCCCACCACCAGCTATTGAATCTACAAACCCAGCAAAAAATGATGCAGCGAGAAGAAATAATCCAGTAGCTAGTGTGAGTTCGAAAAACACAATTACTTCAGGAGTTCTGCGATCGCAGCAACGGCAGAAGAAAGGGCTACTTCCTTCTTATCTCCACTCTTGCGGACTCGAACCTCAACATTGCCTTCAGCAAGTGCCTTGCCGACGACAATAATAATTGGGTTACCAATTAACTCAGCATCCTTGAACTTAACTCCAGGGCTTGCATCACGGCGATCATCAAGCATTACTGAAATACCTTGCGCCTCTAGCTGAGTACCAAGATCTAGCGCTGTATCAAACAGGAGATCATCCTTACCTGCAGCAACGATATGTACCTTTGCTGGAGCAAGCTCTACCGGCCAATTAAGACCAATCTCATCATGTGTCTGTTCTGCAATGGCTGCAACTGCACGTGTCACACCAATTCCATAGGAACCCATAGTGACAATCTGAGATTTTCCGTTGTGATCCAACACAGTCAGGTTAAGGGCCTGTGCATATTTACGTCCGAGTTGGAAGATGTGCCCGATCTCAATTGCACGATCAATTACTACTGGTGTTGAGCACTCTGGACAGGCATCACCGGCACGAACTTCAGCTGCCTCAACATATGCATCAGGTGTGAAATCACGACCGTTAACAACGTTGCGAGCGTGACGATCCTTTTGATTTGCACCAGTTACCCATGAACTTCCCGGTGCAATTCGTGGATCTGCATACACAGTGATTCCAGATTTCTTTGCATCCTGTGGTCCGATGTAACCCTTTACAAGATCTGGGAACTTTGCGAAATCTGCATCTTCAAAGACACGTAGTTCATGAATGCCACCAATATTTTCTTGGAATCGCTTGAGATCAACCTCGCGATCACCGGGCACTAAGACGCAGACAGCTTTGTTATCTGCCATCAACATCACATTTTTCAATGTGTGGGCACCGGTAAATCCTCCACCGAACTTTGAGTTGAGAAGTTCAACTAAGGTATCGATAGTTGGGGTGTTAGGTGAATCAAAGGCTTCAATAGCTGGAACAGCTGAAGGATCTTGTGGATCTACCTTTGTCACCATTGCTTCTACATTTGCAGCAAATCCACATTGAGGGCATAGGACGTAGGTATCTTCACCTGTTGTGCATGGTGCTAAAAACTCTTCGGATTTGGATCCACCCATGGCGCCAGATACCGCTTTAACGATGTTGTACTTCATCCCCAGACGATCAAAGGTTTTCACATAAGCATCGCGGTGCTTTTGGTATGAAAGCTCTAAGCCCGCATCATCAATGTCAAAGGAGTATGAATCCTTCATGACAAACTCTCGTCCACGAATGATTCCGCTACGTGGTCGTGCTTCATCACGGAACTTTGTTTGGATTTGATAAATGCTCAGTGGAAGATCTTTATAGGAGGAGTACTCGCCCTTAACCATCAGGGTAAACATCTCTTCATGAGTTGGCCCTAGTAGGTAATCGCCACCTTTGCGATCCTGCAAGCGAAATAATGATGGCCCGTACTCTTCCCAACGATTAGTTGTTTCGTAGGCTTCGCGAGGAAGAAGTGCTGGAAAGTTCACCTCTTGGAAACCTGCATTGTCCATCTCTTCACGGATCACACGCTCAACATTGCGAAGTGTGATTACGCCTAATGGAAGCCATGAGTAAATACCTGCAGCAATTCTGCGGACATATCCTGCACGGACCAAGAGTTTGTGGCTTGCAACCTCAGCATCTGCTGGGTCGTCGCGAAGAGTACGCAAAAATAGCGTAGACATTTTCAACATATGGAAAGCCTATCGAACATCAACTGAAGGTTGCCCTGAAGCAACTCCGGCGGCTTCCATTTCTTCAGCTAAACGCATCGCTTCTTCGATAAGAGTTTCAACGATTTGAGCCTCAGGCACAGTCTTGATGACCTCGCCCTTAACAAAGATCTGTCCCTTGCCATTTCCTGATGCAACACCAAGATCTGCTTCACGTGCCTCGCCTGGTCCATTTACTACACAGCCCATCACAGCTACACGTAGCGGAACTGTCATTCCCTCTAATCCCGCCTGAACCTTTTCAGCCAAGGTGTAAACATCTACCTGAGCGCGGCCGCATGAAGGACAGGAAACGATCTCTAATTTACGTTGACGCAAATTAAGTGATTCCAAAATTGAAATTCCAACCTTGACCTCTTCAACTGGTGGTGCAGAAAGTGAGACTCGGATTGTGTCGCCAATACCTTCGGCCAACAAAATCGCAAAGGCTGTTGCAGATTTGATTGTTCCTTGGAAGATCGGTCCAGCTTCAGTAACACCTAAGTGCAATGGGTAATCACACTTTGCGGCAAGGATTCGATAAGCGTTTACCATTGTTACTGGATCGTGGTGCTTGACTGAAATTTTAATATCTGAGAAACCATGCTCTTCGAACAAAGATGCTTCCCATAAAGCAGATTCTGCAAGTGCCTCAGGTGTTGCCTTGCCGTACTTTGCTAACAACCGTGGATCTAGCGAACCAGCGTTTACACCGATACGGATTGGAATGCCGGCATCACCTGCAGCCTTTGCAACCTCTTTAACCTTGTCATCAAACTGCTTAATATTTCCGGGATTAACTCGAACTGCAGCACACCCTGCATCAATGGCAGCAAAGATGTACTTAGGCTGAAAGTGAATATCTGCGATAACTGGAATCTGTGACTTCTTGGCGATCTGAGCTAAGGCGTCAGCATCATCCTGGCTTGGCACAGCAACTCGAACTATCTGGCAACCAGATGCTGTTAACTCTGCGATCTGCTGCAAAGTTGCGTTGACATCCGCGGTCAGCGTTGTGCACATAGATTGCACAGAGACCGGTGAATCACTTCCGACACCTACTGATCCAACTTTGAGCTGACGTGTCTTGCGACGAGGGTGCAGCGTTGGAGGCGGAGCGCTTGGAATTCCGAGATCAACCATGGCTTTATTCTGCACTACAACGGCAATTTCTGCCGAATTAAAGGTTGAGGGTCACCGGATTAATTACATCTGCTACCAAGAGCAGCAGAGTTAATGTTGCCAAAACAACAAAAACCACCATTGTTATAGGGGTTAGAACTGTGACATCAATTGGTGCAGGACGTGGACGGCCTCTTAATCGAGCAAAGAAGGCGCGAATCTCATCGGCGATTGCAACCGCCATATGTCCACCATCTAGCGGCAAGATTGGCAAAAGATTAAAGATACCGACGAAGATGTTGAGGCTTGCCACGATTAATACAAAGGTTGCCAAACGCTCCATAGGATCTAACTTGTCACTACCAACAGCTTCTCCTGAAACGCGAGCGACTCCAACTACACCTACTAAACCGTTGGCATCTCTCTCCTCGCCACGAACTGTTGCTCCCCAGAGCGCAGGAATCTTCTCTGGCAACTTTCCGAGTGATTTAACACTTTCTACTAGAAAATCCTTAGTGACAAGGGCGGAGTTTTTTACAGATAGCAGTAATCCTGAGCGCTTGAGTCCAACATCATTAATAATTCCAAGAACATAACGCTGAGTGCCATCTACATCGGTCAATCGTGCATTGGTTACAACTGTTAACTGCTGGCCATTACGATCAAGTTCAAGAGTTAGCTCAGCGCCTTGCGATTGACGGATCGCTTCGACATCTTTGTACCATTCGCGCACCTGCTTGCCATTGATAGCGAGGATTTCATCGCCTGCTTGAATCCCTGCAGCTTGCGCGGCGGAGTTAGGAACAACCTCACTAATAACCGGCAAAACTTGATTGGTTCCAATTCCTGCAAAAAGGGTAAAGAGCAGAAGAAAACCCAAAACAAAGTGAAGGAATGATCCAGCACCTAAAACAATTAACTTCTTGCCAGATGATGCTTTGTAAAAGGCGCGATGCTCCTCCCCTTCAGGCATCTCATCATTAGGGGCCATTCCCTCGATTTTGCAGTAGCCACCAGCTGGTATCGCCTTGACGCCAAACTCAGTTTCGCCTCTTTGTACAGACCAAATTCGCTTGCCAAATCCCACGAAAAACTCTGAAACCCACATCCCGAATTTACGAGCGGTTATGTAATGACCAAACTCGTGCACCATAACTGAAAGGAGCAGCGCAACAACAAAGGCCAGGAATCCAAAAATTTCCATTACATACCTAACGTGAGAAGTTGCGTCGAAGTATGCACGATACCGCTGACACCTTAGAAAACTTCACTTATCGATCGAGAAGGTTCTGAGTTGCTGAATAGGTGCTGCCATTGCGGCGCTTTGCAATTGCGCTCAGCGCTTCTAGTACAACACGGTTAGCCAAAATCGCGGTGATATCAGCTGAATCAAAGGGTGGTGCTACCTCTACGACATCAATTCCAACAACGGGCAGTTCAAGACAGATTCGACGAACCGCTTCAAGAAGTTCGCGACTTGTCATTCCACCTGGCTCTGGAGTTCCAGTACCTGGAGCCATTCCGGGATCCACAACATCAATATCTACCGATAAGAAAACTCCATCGCAACCATCGGTCAAGGTTGCAAATGATTCATCCAGAACCGCCTTGAGTCCACGGTGGTGAATCTCTGTCATCTCGTATGAACGCATCCCCTGATCACGCATCCAATTAAGGGTTGCATCCTCTGGCCAATATCCACGTAAACCAAGTTGCAGGAATCGATCACCACGAACAAATCCATTGTTAATCAGGTTTCGCATCGGAGTTCCGTGTCCGACAAGTGCTCCAAATTGATCTTCACCCGTATCTGCGTGAGCATCAAAGTGGATCATAGAAACCGAACCCATACCGCGATGAGTTGCTATTCCTGCAACATCTGCAGATGCAATCGAGTGATCGCCTCCAAGAACAATTGGAATTATTCCTGCGCGAGAGATCTTTTCAGTTGCATCCTTAAGAACCGCTAATGATGCAACTAAATCTCCACCAGGCATCATTAAATCGCCTGCATCAAAAACTTTTAGATCCTTTAATCCATCTGTACGTAAAGCAAGGTGTGGGCGAGATCCATCATGCGGGAGGTAATCTCCCCCGCGGATTGCTTGTGGACCAAACTTTGCGCCAGATCTATGTGAGGTTCCACTATCAATGGGTGCTCCAACAATGATGACATCGGCATCTTTGTAAGTAGCTGGATCATCTAAATCACATGCAGGAATGCCAAGAAAGGTGAAGTTCGGGCCGTACATATTGCCGTGGTTGGTCACTTAGCAACCTTTACCTTTTTACCCACAAACTGTCCGGCGATAACGATAAACAAAGCCAGGAAGAACATTGCAGATCCAATGACATTTGCTTGAGCTGGAATTCCGCGAGCTGCGGAGGTGTATACAAACTCTGGGAAGGTCTTCAGTGTGCCTGAATTAAAGTTGGTAATAATGAAGTCATCAAAGGACAAGCTAAAGGCCAGCAACGCTGCTCCTGCGATACCTGGTGCTACTAGTGGAAGAGTCACTTTTCTAAAGGTCTCTAACTCATTTGCATACAGATCCATCGCTGCTTGTTCAAGGCGAGGATCCAAGGATGCAATACGTGCCTTTACGGTGACCACGACAAATGAGATACAAAACATTACGTGGGCGATTACCGTTGGCCAGAATCCTGGATTGATTTGGAAAACCAAAAATAGTGAGAGTAAAGAGGCACCCAAGACAATTTCAGGTGTTGCCATCGGCAAGAAGATCAAGAGGTTTGAGGATGATCGACCTTTGAATGCATATCGTCCGATAGCAAAGGCGATCATCGTTCCTAGGATTGTTGAAAAGATAGTGGCTAGTAAACCTATTTTGATTGAGTTTCCTAAAGCTTCGCAGACCTCTGGAGCACCACATGGGTTCTTCCAGTTGTCTAATGTAAAGCCTTTCCACACAAGATTGGATTTTCCAGAGTCATTAAATGAAAAGGCAAAGGTGTATGCAACTGGAATAAATAGATATGTGAATCCAAACAATGCATAGATTCGGATCAGGTTACGACCGAACCAGCGCGAGATACGGGCGTTTAGCGGAATAGTAGGAATCGATGCATCCTTTTGCTTCATTTGGGCGCTCATACCAACTCCTCCGTTCCGGCTTTGCGAATATAGAGTGTTACCAAGATCAAAATCGCTGCCATTAATGTGAAGGAAAGGGCGGCTGCTGTTGGGTAATCAACAATTTTGAAGTAACGGGACTCGATGACATTTCCAAGCATTCTGGTATTTGGAGAGCCCAAAATTGCCGCATTTACATAGTCACCTGCCGCAGGAATGAAGGTCAAAAGGGTTCCTGCTACAACTCCTGGCATGGATAGCGGCAGAGTTACCTTGCGGAAGGTTGTAATTCCATTGGCGTAGAGATCACCTGATGCCTCCATTGTGCGTGGATCAATGCGCTCAAGAGATGCATAAAGCGGCAAGGTCATGAATGGAAGGAAGTTATAAGTCATACCCATAACAACAGCAAATGATGTCGAGGTAAGAGTCGTGCTTTCGCTAATGAGCCCAATAGTTCGCAGTGTTGGAACAACAAATCCTTCTTCACCCAGAATCTGCTTCCAGGCAACGGTTCTGAGCAAAAAGGAAACTAAGAATGGGGCAACAACGAGAACCAGCAAGAAGTTCTTAAACTTTCCCGCTTTGAACGCGATCGCGTAAGCAAGTGGATATGCGATGGCAAGAGCCAAAACTGTTGCGCAAAGCGCATAGATAAAGGATCGCGCAAACTGTTCTTGATTTTCAGTAAAAGCATCGATGTAGTTTGAGAATCGCAGGGTTTGCTCGTACTGACCGGTGTCTCCCCCAGCTATAGGTGTCTGGGTAGAAGTCTGTGCAAGGTTAGCGATAGGCAAAATGAAAAAGGTAAAGAGAAAGAGAAAACCAGGAAGGAGTAAGAGGTAAGGCAACTTCACCTTAGAGACAATTGCACTCATTCTTCGTCAAGATCCTCAGGAATAACCTCTGTACCAGCTTCGGCATCCTCATCTCCGCGAAGTGCAAAGGTGAAGTTAGGCTCCCAAGAAATAACTACCTCATCGCCCTTTTCAAATGGCGCAACTCCATCATCATTTTGCTCAAAGACCATGAGCTCTTGACCCCATGGCATAAGAACTTGGTACTGAGTTGATACACCGATGTATGAAACATCTTCGATGCGTCCACCAACCAAAGTATTTCCACGTGTTGGGGTTCCTACCAATGAGATGCGGAACTTTTCAGGGCGGATTCCTGCATAAATTGAGTTATCAACCGCATGTGAGCGCTTCTTAGGCATCGCTATCTTTTGACCAAATAGATCAACAACCAAGTTGTCGCCATCTGCTCCTTCGATGCGTCCCTTGATCAAGTTTGATTGACCCAAGAAGTTTGCAACAAAAGCGGTCTTTGGATTGTCATAGAGATCTGCTGGAGATCCCATTTGTTCAATCTCTCCCTCATTCATTACCGCGATGGTGTCAGCCATAGTCATGGCCTCTTCCTGATCATGGGTAACGTGAACGAAGGTAAGTCCAACCTCGCGCTGGATCCACTTGAGCTCAATCTGCATCTGACGACGGAGTTTGAGATCAAGTGCACCCAATGGCTCATCCAAAAGCAACAATGCAGGACGGTTAACGATGGCACGCGCTAAAGCGATGCGCTGTTGTTGTCCACCTGAAAGTTGAGTTGGTTTGCGCTGCGCAAGATGTGGAAGTTCAACAAGCTCTAAGACCTTGTTTACATCTGCGTCGACACTCTTAATTCCGCGACGGCGAAGGCCAAATGCAATGTTTTCAAAGATTGTTAAATGAGGAAACAAGGCATAGTTCTGAAAAACAGTATTGATAGGGCGCTGATATGGACGCTTGGTCGTGATATCAGTTGTACCCAAATGAATACTGCCAACAGTTGGCTCTTCCAACCCTGCGATCATTCGCAGGGTTGTCGTCTTGCCGCATCCTGAAGGTCCAAGTAATGCAAAGAATGAACCTTCAGGAATTGTTAATGACAAATCATTAACTGCGGTGAAATCTCCATATGTCTTT
>JBEDKL010000012.1:0-12311 GCA_041172145.1 Actinomycetota bacterium | reverse complement strand
ATGAGTTCCTAGATCTGGCTGACGCTCAATTTCTTGAGCATCTGTGCCTACTGTCCGGCCTAAATCGTCCGTTCCCAGCAAGGAGCGTAACTATACATAGACCGTATGGACCGGTCAAATCGGGCTAGTCGGATGTCGGGAAAAGCTATAAAACCATCAAAATCGCGAATTATCCACGCCCGCTAGCGTTTTTAGCACTCTTCGACGGATTTACGTTAATTCGACTGCAGCGAGATCTCGTTTACCTTTTCTCAAAACCGCGTATTTTCCGCATAAAAAGTCGGATTTTGAGGGTCTGAAATCCTCCCCTGAAATCTTTTGATTATTGAGATATGCGCCACCTTCTTTAACGATGCGTCGCGCGGCTGATTTCGACTCTACGACCCCAGTTGCTGCTAGGAGATCCACCCACGTTGGAATTTCCTCTGATACAGAAATAGTTGTTCGTGGAAGTTCTGCAAGAGCAGATGAAAGTGTTGCTTCATCTAACTCTGAAAGCTCTCCCTGACCAAACAATGCGCGTGCAGCAGCTTCAACACGTTGTGTTGTTTCTTCTGAGTGAACAAGAGAGGTAAGTTCCCGCGCTAATGCGCGATGTGCTTCACGTAATCCAGGATTTTCATTGTGCGACTTCTCTAGTTCCATAATCTCTTCATGCGATTTAAAAGAGAATACCTTTAGGAAGTTAATGACATCTTTATCATCTGAGTTGAGCCAGAATTGAAAGAAGGCATATGGTGATGTCATCTCTGGATCTAGCCAGACAGAGCCACCCGCAGTCTTACCAAACTTTGTGCCATCCGCCTTCATTAGAAGCGGAACAGTGAGTGCATGGCCACTTCCCTGTTCGACACGACGAATGAGATCAAGACCAGCAACGATATTTCCCCACTGATCAGAACCTCCAACTTGCAAGGTGCAATTATTACGTCGGAAGAGTTCGAGAAAGTCGTAGGACTGCAAAACTTGATAAGAAAACTCGGTGTAAGAGATTCCGCCGCCCTCTAAACGGGCAGATACTGAATCCTTTGAAAGCATCTGATTGACGCTGAAATGCTTTCCGATATCGCGCAAAAATTCAATTGCACTTAGTGGAGATGTCCAATCAAGATTGTTAACAACCTGCGCTGGATTCTTTGGTGCATCAAAATCCAAAAAGGCAGATACTTGTTTACGTATTCGATTTACCCAACCCTCAACGATCTCAGTGCTGTTGAGTGTGCGCTCCTCATTTTTGCCACTTGGATCTCCTACTAATCCAGTCGCTCCACCAACTAGTGCGATTGGATTGTGACCTGCCAACTGAAACCGTCGAAGAACGAGAAGCACAACTAGATTTCCGGCGTGCAGCGATGGCGCAGTTGGATCAAAGCCCACATAGAGCGTTGTTGGCTTCTTAAGCGCCTCTAGCAGTGCAACTTCATCTGTTGACTGGGCTACTAAGCCACGCCAGCGTAGATCTTCGATCAGGTTCATGCGCTCATCATCTCTGAAAATGCCTGCTGCTTGCTGGCAATTTCCTGTTGGGTTTTTGAATTGGAAATCAAGGCATCCTTAATCTGCTGGGAAACCAAAGCAGGTGCTGTACCGCCAGATGTTGTTCTGGAATTAAGAGCACCATGAACTGTAAGTACATCACGTACTCCCCCATCAAGTTCAGAGTGCACCGACAAAAACTCTTCATCACTCATTTGATGTAACTGGCGGCCAGAAGCCTCGCAGATCGCTACACACTTTCCTGCAGCTTCATGGGCTTGAGCGAAAGGAACATTTCTCTTAGCCAAATAATCTGCGATCTCAGTTGCTAAAGAGAAACCTGTTGGTGCGGCAAGTGCCATCTTGTCGCGATCAAAATCAGTTGTTGCAATCATTCCGGTCACCGCTGGTAAAACCAGAAGCAAAGTGTCGATGCTGTCGAATAGCGGTTCTTTATCCTCTTGAAGATCACGGTTGTAGGCAAATGGAAGTCCCTTGAGCATTGTCAAAACGCTCATCAAATTTCCAACAAGTCGACCAGATTTTCCACGTGCAAGCTCTGCCACATCTGGATTCTTTTTCTGAGGCATGATTGATGAACCGGTCGAATATGCATCTGCAACCTTGGCCCAGGCAAACTCTTGCGATGACCACAGGGTCCATTCCTCGCCAATTCGAGATAGGTGGTTGCCAACCATTGCACAAATGAAAAGCGCTTCTGCAACATAGTCGCGATCGCTAACAGCATCGATACTGTTGGCAAAGGTTGCATCAAATCCTAAATTCTTTGCGGTGAAAGCTGGTTCAAGGGGAAGTGATGAGCCTGCAAGTGCACCCGCTCCTAATGAGCTAACAGATGTGCGAGCCAACCAATCATTGATCCGATCTAGATCACGAGCAAAAGCATGTGCATGTTTTGCAAGTTCATGACCAAAAGAAACCGGCTGTGCATGTTGTATGTGGGTAAATCCTGGGGCTGGATCATTTACATACTCAGCGGCCTTTTCGAGAATCGCAGTTTGCAAATGAGTAATGAGCCCCGCTATTTCAAGGATGTGATCCATCGCGAAAAGACGCAGATCTGTGGTCACCTGATCATTGCGGGATCTTCCGGCACGTAGCGCTCCCCCGACCGGGCCAAGCTTTTCTGTTAATCCACGTTCGAGAGCGCTATGAACATCTTCATCTGTCTCGTTGGGAGCAAAGGAGCCATTAATGACCTGAGTCGATAACTCTTTAAGTGCGGCCTGAATCAGATCTGCATCCTTAGAGGCAACAAGTCCGCTCTTCTTCAAGATAGCCAAGTGGGCCATTGATGAACGTAGATCGTATGGGGCAAGGCGCCAATCGAAGTGAACGCTCCTGGACAGGGCAAAGACCGAGTCCTCAGGTCCCTGCGCGAAACGTCCGCCCCATAGAGCCATTACTTCCTCTTTCCTTCTCCTTGTGCGTAAGCAAGCAATTCTTTCGCTAAATGTGCTCCACCAGTGGCTTTCTTCGATACCAAAATAATCGTGTCGTCCCCTGCGATGGTTCCGATAACTCCGGTTAAACCAGCGTGATCTAAGGAGCTGGCCAAGAACTGTGCCGCGCCAGGTGGTGTGTGAATCACCGCGAGATTGGCGCTGTGATCAACTGACAAAATCAGCTTTGATGGCACTGGAGTGCTTCTAACAATTGCATCATCTGCACTTTCGCGGATTTGATAAACCGTCTCTCCATTTTTATCGCGGGCCTTTACCGCTCCAATCTCTTCAAGATCACGACTGGCGGTTGCTTGCGTTACCGCATACCCAGCTTTCTTCAGTAGCTTCACTAGATCCGATTGAGATGAAACCACACCAGATTGGATCAGAGAGATTGCCTTTGCTCTACGAGCTGAAACTGATTGAGCGCTACTTGGCATAAGAAACCACCTTCTTGAAAATCGAGAGGAACTTCAAAATCTGGGCATCGGTCACAATGAGTGCAGGTGCTATTCGAATTGTTGTTGAGTTGGCCGCGTTTACCAAAACCCCTTCTTTGCGTAATAAATCCGCAACATCTGAGGCTTTTAACCCGTCTAATTCGATTCCTATTAACAATCCTGCTCCTCGAACCTCTTTGATGCCAGGAATAAGTGCGAGCTCCTGAATCAAGAAGGCAGACTGCTTTTCAACCTTCTTTAATACTTTCTTTGATTCAATAAAATCTATTGCTGCTAAAGCCGCAGCGGTGGTCACAGGATTTCCACCAAAGGTTGATCCATGATCGCCTGGTTCAAATAATTCAGCCGCCTTGCCTAAAGCAATCATCGCACCTAGCGGAAGTCCTCCGCCAAGACCTTTGGCAAGTGTGATCACATCTGGTGTTATTCCTGAGTACTCGTATCCAAACCAATCACCCGTGCGACCCATTCCTGTTTGAACCGCATCAATAACTAGTAGTGCACCTTTCTCATCGCACAATGCGCGAAGTTGATACAAGTAATCACTCGGAGGAACTATTACCCCTGCCTCACCCATGATAGGTTCAATAATGACCATTGCAGTTCTCTTTGTAACCGCTTTTCGCATCGCATCAATATCTCCATATGGAACATGTTTTACCCCTTTAATTAAAGGTAGAAAGGGTTCACGCTTTGAAGGTTGACCTGTAAGTGAGAGCGCGCCCATGGTTCGACCATGGAAAGCACCTTGCGCAGCAACAACCTTTATCTTTCCTGTTCTTCTTGAAAGCTTAAAAGCAGCCTCATTGGCTTCTGCACCAGACTGGCAGAAGAAGACTTTAGCGCCTTTGTCTCCTGTCATTGCGGCTAACTTTTCAGCAAGAGTTATCGCATTGGGATGGGCGTAGAAATTGCTGACATGGCTCAAAGTAGAGATTTGCTTGGTGACCGCTTTTACAACTGAAGGGTGAGCATGACCCAAAATATTTGTGGCTATTCCACCAAGAAAATCTAAATACTTCTTTCCGTCAGCATCAGTTACAACAATGCCCGAACCTTTGATCAACGCAATCGATGGAGTCCCGTAGTTGTTCTGAACCGAACTTTTCCAACGGTTAATTAGCCTCTTGTTTGTCATGCAACCACCAGCGTTCCGCCTGTACCAGCTAAAGCTGATGCAAAGCTATCGGGATCTGTTCCATCAATAATTCTTACCGCTTTGGCTCCAAATGAAAGGGCATCAAGGGCTGCTTGTACTTTCGGAGCCATGCCTTCGGCAAAGCCTGCCTTTAAAGTTTCAAGTTCAGCTGCGCTAATCTCTTGAATCAATGAATCCTTATCAGGCCAACTGCGATAGATGCCAGCAACATCGGTCATAACTATCAAAGCTGAAGCTTTTAACGCTGCCGCAATTGCAGCCGCCGCAAAATCTGCATTGACATTTAAACCTGTGAGTAAATCTGCATCTGAAGAGATAGGGGCCACAACTGGGACTATTCCTTGGTCTAGAAGATCCAAAAGTTGTGATGGATTTACAGATTGAACATCTCCAACAAAACCAAGATTTGCCGGTGTCCCATCGATTAAGTGAGTGCGACGTTTTGCAATGACAGTTGGCAAAGTACGCGCAGATATCGCCTGGGCTTTGATTCCGGATTTTCCAAGGGTGGCTGCGACTTCTTGCCCAACTTGATTAACCAAAACATCCTCAACCACATCAAAGATCTCTTGAGTTGTGACTCTAAAACCACCGATCCAATCGCTGACGATCTGGCGCTGCTTCAGAGCTGCATCTATTTGAGGTCCCCCTCCATGCACAACTACAACCTTTTCACCCATCGCCAAAGCTGCGGTAATTGCTCTTGAAAAGTTGCCATTTTCATCTTTCATGGCATGTCCGCCAAATTTAACAACGATCATGTTGAGTACGCAGAATTCTCATGTACATAATCATGGCTAAGGTCATTTGTCATGATTGTCGCCGTTGCAGTACCCACTTTGAGGTCGATCTCGATCTCTACCAAGCGAGCTTCAAAATTCACCAATGTTTTATCGCCATCTAGAGCGCTATTAGTGCAAACCTGAACGCCGTTGAGCTTTACATCTATTGACAAAGGATCCATGTGAGCATCAGCGGTTCCAACTGCTGCAAGAACTCGACCCCAGTTTGGATCTCCTCCGAAGATTGCGGCCTTCAATAAATTGTTACGAGCACATGCACGCCCAACTTCGACCGCATCGCTCTCTGAAGCAGCGTTGAGTACCTGAATTGCAACCGTCTTTGTCGAACCTTCCGCATCTGCGATTAACTGTCCAGAAAGTGATCCACACACCTGCATCAACATATCTTCCAGATCGCTGTCAGATATTTCTACACCACTAGCACCTGATGACATGAATAGAACTGTGTCATTAGTGGATGTACAACCATCAGAATCGATTCGGTTATACGTCCGATCTGTCACACGTTTAAATATCTCTTGAATATTCTCAGATACCAGTGCGTCAGTCATAACAACTGACAACATCGTTGCCAATGCAGGAGCCAACATTCCTGCACCCTTTGCAATACCTGCAAACTCCAGACCGTTAATGGATGCGGTTGCGATTTTGGGAACCGAATCAGTTGTCATGATCGCCTGTGCGCTAGTGTGCAAACCATCCTGGCTAAGGGCAGGTGTTATTGAATCTAAACCTGCGATGATCTTTGGCATCGGCAAAAGTTCACCAATCAACCCTGTCGAACAAACTATTATCTCGCCGGATGAAATATTGAGTAACTGTGCGACATGCTCTGCCGTCTTATGAGTATCTGCAAATCCTTGTGGGCCCGTGCAGGCATTGGCTCCTCCGCTGTTGAGAACAGCTGCCCGCACTAAGCCACCCTTGGCAACCTGACGTGACCAAATAACAGGTGCAGCAACAACCTTATTGGTAGTAAATACTGCAGATGCGGTGAAGTTTGGACCTTGATTCTCAATAACTGTCAGATCTAGCGCGCCGGTGCTCTTTAAACCTGCAGCAATTGATGCTGATCTAAAGCCTTGAGGAAGTTTCATGCACCAATTCCATCTAACGCCAAACCAGTAATGTCAGAGTAGCCGCAGATGAGGTTGGCATTCTGAATCGCTTGACCGGCCGCACCCTTACCAAGATTATCGATTGCGACAGAAACAACTAGACGATTTGTATGTTCATCCACCGCAACCTGCATCTGCACCTTGTTACTACCTGTCACTGCACTGGTCTTTGGCATTTGCCCCAGCGGCAAGAGATCTACGAAGAACTCGTTCGCGTAATGCTTTGCGTACAGATCATGCAGCTGTTGAGTTGTCATTGGCTTGGTCAACTTGGCGGTGATAGTAGACAGAATTCCGCGCGGCATTGGAGCAAGAATTGGGGTAAATGAAATCTTGACAGGCTCTTGAGCAACAGCAGATAGCGCCTGCTCAATCTCTGGCGTGTGTTGATGAACACCACCAAACTTGTAGGAGGAAAGTGAACCCATTACTTCGCTACCAATCAGATTGATCTTTGCGCTTCTGCCGGCTCCAGTTGTACCTGATGCTGCAACTACCACGATATCTGAGCTGTCGATAACTGAGATACCAGGTGCAATTCCGAGTGAAATCGATGTTGCATAACAACCTGGGTTGGCAACCTTACTTTCTTTTTTAATTGCTTCACGTTGACCGACTGCAAGCTCTGGTAATCCGTACACCCAGGCTCCTACATGCTTGCCTCCATAATATTTTTCCCACTGGGCAGGATCTTCTAATCTGTAATCTGCGCCAAGATCCACGATCTTTACATGTGCAGGGATCTTCGAGATAAGAGCAGCTGACTCGCCATGTGGAAGTGCAAGAAATACAAGTTCAATCGCGCTGAAATCTATTGAGTCAGCGGTGACGAAGATACGGCCTGAGTAACTTTGTAGTTGGGGATGAACAGAGGTAACCAGCTCCCCCGCATTTGAATGCGCGCTTACAACTGTGACCTCAAAGTGTGGATGTGTGGCGAGCAACCGCAAAAGCTCGCCGCCTGCGTACCCGCTGGCACCGATGACCGCTGTTTTCATGCCTTAAGGATAAAGGATTATCAATAATTATGCAATCATATGCATAATTATGCGGTTCGGAGAACAGCCCCGAACTTTGCCGCCGCCACGGCGGTAGCTGCTTCGCGCATGGCTGAAACTTCATCACCAGTGAGGGTACGATCAGAGGCACGGAATACAAGAGTGAATGCAAGTGAAACCTTGCCATCGCCAATCTTGTCGTATCGATCAAAGAGTGTGATGGATTCAAGTAGATCCCCCGCGCCCTCGCGTAGCGCACCTTCAATAGCTGCCGCGCTGACAGTTGAATCAACTATCAAAGCTACATCTTGAACCGCCGCAGGCATTGTGCCAACGGTGGTTGGGCGAACTAGCATTGATTCAGGCAGTGCACTCAGTGCCACTGCGAAAGCGACTGAACGTTCAGGAAGACCGTAGGCGGCAACGATGCGAGGGTGTAGTTCACCCGCGTGTGCTACCGCTTTACCATCAACAATTAATTCGGCGCATCGACCAGGGTGCCACGGTGCAAGATCCGAGCGAGCAACACTGAAATCAAGATTACAAAGCGTCAAAATATCTTGGGCGTATGCGATCGCATCCTGCCAGTTATAGGCACGGGCCTTGCCTTGCCAATCCTCAATCTCGATCTTTCCAACAAGTAAACCTGCTACGTGATAACCCTGTGTCGGAACACTTGCAAAAATCTCATCGATGATCTTTTGATCTGGGCGCTTTGATAGATCTGGAGAAACTGCAGGAATTAACTTCTGAGAGCTACGGAAGATTGATCCCATCTCAAAGATCGCAAAATCCTTAGCACCGCGGCTGATATTGCGCTGTGCAACTTCGATGAGTCCCGGAACAAGATGCACGCGCATTAAGGGGAACTCTTCAGACATTGGATTGGTAACTTTATAAGTGGCTGCTCGTTCGCCAACAAAACCCATCGAATCAATAGTTGCTTGATTGGTAAATGGGAAGGTTTGGACCTCTGCTAATCCTCGACTGGCCAACATTGTTGCAACTGCGCGGCGACGCTTTTGAGTTGGAGTTAAGGTCGCATGCAAAGGTCGTGGAGGCAGAATAGAAGGAATCTTGTCGTAGCCGATCATGCGGGCTACCTCTTCGGTGAAATCTGCAGCGGTGAGCAAATCTGGGCGCCATGAAGGTGGGTCAACTGTGAAGCTCTTTTCATCGACATCACACCCAACTACACGCAAAATCTCGGCAACCTTGGCAGCAGGCACATCAAAGCCCAACGTCTTTGAAACATACTGTGGATCTATTGTTACCAAGGCGGGATAGATAGGCTCTCCATCAACCACCGTTGCCACATGTTGGGCAGAGCTGTTTTCAATCAGTAGTTGCACAAATCGAGCCGATGCCAACTCAGCCAGTGAAGGATCAACGCTGCGCTCTAGGCGTCGTGAAGCCTCTGATGACAACTTGTGACGACGGGAGTTTTTCGCTACGCATGTAGGGTCAAAACGAACAGCTTCTAGTGCGATCTCTGTTGTTGTCTCCGTGATTTCTGAAGAAAGCCCACCCATTGTTCCGGCAAGAGCCAATGGTTGTTCATCATCACAGACCATCAAATCATCAGGGTCTAATGTGCGTTCTAGGCCATCTAAAGTTTTAAACTTTTGTGCAGATCCCGCGCGCTTGATGGTCAATCCACCCTTGATCTTTGATTTATCAAAGGCATGAAGTGGTTGCCCGAGCTCAAGCATTACATAGTTGGTTACATCAACAACCAAGGAGATAGAGCGCATTCCCATCTTTTCGATTCGACGGCGCATCCAGATCGGGGTAGTTGCCTTCGGATCAAAGTTTGAAAGGGTGCGAAGGTAAAACACAGAAGCGGTGGATTTATCCGCGATCTTTGCAGATACACCTTTGCCAGTATCCTCAAACTTAAGATCGCGTAACGCATTAACTGGGTCGGTAAATTTCAGATCTAAAGATCCTGCAACCTCACGAGCTATACCGCGAATACTCAGCGCATATCCGCGGTCAGGGTTTACCGCTACATCAAAGATGACATCATTGATCTGCAAGGCTTGGATCGCATCTTCGCCAATTGTGACTTCAGCTTCGCTGAAGACCATGATCCCCTCGTGATCCTCACTGATTCCGAGTTCGCGTGCTGAGCAAATCATTCCGTTAGAGGTTTTTCCGTAGGTTTCGCGTGCACCGATTTTGAAATCTCCGGGAAGAACTGCACCTGGCAAGGCAGCAACAACTAAATCCCCAACTGCAAAGTTGGTAGCACCGCAAATAACATAACGTGTTTCGCCTTCGCCACAGTCAAGTCCCACATAGCGAATAGGCTTCTTGAACTCGGTGATCTCTTCAATTGAGAGGACCTTTGCAAACTTTAAAGGCCCAGTTAAATCAGCACCTTGATAAATGATCTCTTCAACTTCAAAGCCAACTCGAATCAATCCGTCAGAGATTTGATCTGCTGTAACCGATGCAGGGATATCTACAAACTCTTTGATCCACGATAATGGAGCGCGCATTAGAGACCTACTCCAAACTGACGTGTGAAACGCAGATCGCCTTCGACGATGTCATGCATATCTGTAATCCCGTGACGGACCATAAGGGTTCGCTCTAGACCCATACCAAATGCAAAGCCACTATATACATCTGTATCGATTCCACAGGTTGCTAAAACCTTTGGATTAACCATTCCGCAACCGCCCCATTCAATCCAGCGATTGTTGAAAAAGATATCTACTTCAGCACTTGGCTCAGTAAATGGGAAGAAGGATGGACGAAGACGAGTGGTTACATCGGGACCAAACATGTGGCGGGCAAAATTATCCAAAGTGCCCTTCAGATGCGCCATGGTGATTCCCTTGTCGATCACAAGACCCTCAACTTGATGGAATACAGGGCTGTGCGTTGCATCTAACTCATCTGCGCGAAATGTTCTTCCTGGACAAACAACATATATCGGTGGCTGCTGTGTCAGCATCGTTCGAATCTGAACTGGTGAAGTGTGGGTACGCAATACCATTCCAGATTCAACTGGTTCGATAAAGAAGGTGTCCTGCATGGTTCGCGCTGGGTGATCAGCTGGAATATTGAGAGCATCAAAGTTCAACCAACCAGATTCAAGCTCCGGTCCCTCTTCTACTGCGAATCCTTGTTCAATAAAGAAATCTGAAACCTCATTTTTGATGATTGAGATCGGATGCAGGCCACCTCGATGAGAACGATTGACAGGCAAGGTGATGTCAACAACCTCTTCAAGTAAAACCTTACGGTCGCGCTCTGCCTCAAGGAGTGCGGTCGCATCTGCTAGTGCCTGTGCGATTGCCGCTTTACCCTCTCCAATTACCTTGCCAAAGGATGCTTTTTCATCAGGGGCTAAAGAACCAAGAGCGCGAGAAGCCAAAGCGATTGGAGATTTATCTCCTGAATGGGCCAAGCGGGCTACTTTAAGTGAATCTAAATCTGTAGCGGAGGCGAAAGCCTTTCGGGCATCTTCTACCCAGGCTGAAATCTCCTCAACGCGCATAGGGAGAACTCTATCGGTTCGTACTTCTAGAGGCCTGCATATTTGAAAGGTGATACATGACAATTGAGGCGGCGGCAGAAAGGTTCAAACTCTCCGCATTTCCGGGCATTGGAATATTTACTACCTCTATCTGATCAACGGCTTGGGCGGTCGATAATCCTCGTGCCTCGTTGCCAAATACCGCAGCGGTATCACCTTTTCTTTGAAAAGAATCAAGAGCGGTAGCACCAGAAGCTCCAAGAGAAAAAGCTGTAATACCTAGCGCTAATAGATCTTCGATTGGCACAGATTGAAATACAGGAATGTGCCATAAGGATCCAGCTGTGCTGCGAACAACTTTAGGTGAGTACATATCGACGCTACCTGGAGATGTGATTACTGCATCCATTCCAAAAGCATCTGCCGAACGAAGGATTGTTCCGGCATTGCCGGGATCTTGAACCTCGGAAAGGTAAATGAAATTACGGGCACCATTGAGAGCGATCGAACTTAGTTCAACTTGAGGAATGGTACAGATCGCAATAATCCCCTGCGGTGTGATGGTTTCAGAGATTTGTTTCATTACTTCATCGCTGACATCAACAACGTTAAATTGTGAAAGATCCGCTATCTCTTCAACCTTGCTTCTTCCATTGACTGTTAGATAAAGGGTTTCTATCTTCGGTCCGCTCTTTGATACAAGCGCCTCACGTGCACATTGCAAACCTTCAGCTACAAACTGACCTGCGCTCTTTCGCTCTTTAACTCCCCTAGAACCAATAAGAGCCTTAACTCGCGCAATATGTGGCGAGTTAAGGCTCTCAATCATTGTTGGAACTTAGAGTGATGCAAGGCTCTTGCGAGCTACATCAACAAGTGTCTTGAATGTTGCAGGATCATTTGTCGCGAGCTCTGAAAGAACACGACGATCTACCTCAACACCTGAAGCCTTAAGACCCTGGATGAAGCGGTTGTAAGTAAGACCGTGCTCACGGCAACCAGCGTTAATACGCTGAATCCATAGGCGACGGAAATCGCCCTTCTTATCTTTACGGTCGTTGAATGCGTAAACCATTGAGTGCGTAACTTGCTCTTTCGCCTTTGTGAAAAGACGTGAGCGCTGTCCGCGATATCCGCTGGCACGCTCAAGAGTTGTGCGACGCTTCTTAGCTGCGTGTACTCCGCGCTTTACTCTCATTTAACCCGCTCCTTACTTCAAACCAAGCATGCGCTTGGCGGTTACTGCGACAGTTGGCTTTGCAGCTGACTCTGTCGATAGACGACGTGTTACTCGTGAAGATTTGTGCTCGAGCAAGTGGCGCTTTCCAGCGCGCTCGTGC
>JBEDKL010000011.1:0-13480 GCA_041172145.1 Actinomycetota bacterium | reverse complement strand
CCCTGAACTAATGAGTTAGCGCAGTTTCCAACGCCAACAATTGCAACACGGATGTCGCCTTTACCGGTTGTGATGTTCACTCTATTTCCTCTCGGTTTTAATCATGTCTTCCAGCCAAGCGATCTCTCGATCAGCTGTCTCCAGTGAATGACGTCGCCACTCCTCTAGATATTTGTCGATACCAACGGGTGACTTCTCGAGTTCACCACGAAGGATTTCGGCTTTCTCCTTAAGGCGACGATGGCGCCCCTCAAGAATTCTTACTCTGTTCTTTGCTGATGTTGGTGAGAAGAAGGCAAAGCGAATCTCAAAGCCCTCGTCCTCCCATGTCTCTGGTGTTACCGATTCAGTTAAATCCTCAAATTTGCGAGCGCCTTTTTCAGTGATCGCATAAACAATGCGAGAACGACGCGATGAGAGATCTGCCGCGGACTCTTCAATGAGACCGGCCTCCATCATGCGTCGAAGCTGCGGGTACAGGACTGAAAATGAAAGGGCTCGGAAAGGTCCAAAGATGGTTTGGATTCTCTTGCGAAGCTCATATCCATGTAGAGGTGCCTGCGAGAGCAGACCTAGAAGGGCAAACTCGAGGGAGTCTGAACGTGAACGCATTGAACCCCTCCCCTTTGACTCTTGTGGATCACCTCTTGGTGATGCTCCGACAGATGTATCTATTCGATATATCGGGTCGTAATCTAAGGGGATATAACTATTGTCGCAACCCAGACACCCCCAATGCTCCTTGTGGCACATGTGATCCTGCTCAAAGTTCAGGCGTGGCGTACACACAGGTAACACCCAGCCCCGCTTTACCCTGAATCCACAAGGCCCCTCTTTGGGCCATACAGGAAAGGAAGTTTCAAGTGTCTCTACTCTCGTGGAAACTCCATGGAAACGGTAAGTCAGTAAACCCAGGTGAGGTTGTTTCAACCGATGAGCGCCTGACCTGGCCCCGCACCATTGGCGTGGGCCTGCAGCACATCGCCGCTATGTTCGGCGCAACATTTTTAGTTCCAATCATCACCGGCTTCCCGCCAACAACAACCCTGTTCTTCTCAGGTGTTGGAACACTGATCTTCCTTGCCTTAACTCAAAACAAGGTTCCTAGCTACCTCGGTTCATCCTTTGCATTCCTTGCACCAATCGCTGCTGCAAAGACAAATGGCGGAATGGGCGCAGCACTAGGCGGCGTAGTTGTAACTGGTGTGATCCTGGCAGTGGTTGGTCTGGTTGTTAAGCAGGCAGGAATTGGCTGGATCAACTGGATGTTGCCACCTGTAGTAACAGGAACAATCGTGATGGTTATTGGTCTAAACCTTGCAGGGGCTGCAAAGAACAACTTTGTTGCAGCACCAATGATCGGTGTAATTACCTTGGCATCAATCGGTGTTATCTCAGCATTCTCACGTGGCTTTATGGGACGCATTAGCGTCTTCCTTGGCCTTCTTATTGGTTACCTCGTTGCTTATGTACAAGGCGATGTAAACACCGATGGAATTAAGGCTGCAAAGTGGTTTGCACTTCCAACATTTACCAACCCAACATTTGATGGCAAGGCGATCATCCTCTTCCTTCCTGTAGTTCTAGTTTTGATCGCAGAAAATGTTGGCCACGTAAAAGCTGTTGCCTCAATGACTGGCAAAGATCTAGATGATCAAATGGGAACTGCGTTGATGGCAGATGGTGTTGCAACAACACTTGCTGGCTTCGGTGGTGGCTCTGGAACAACAACATATGCAGAGAACATCGGCGTAATGGCAGCAACAAAGGTGTACTCAACAGCTGCTTATTGGATTGCAGGTGTGGGTGCGATCGGTCTTTCATTGTCACCTAAGTTCGGTGCAGTTCTTAGCGCAACTCCAGTAGGTGCACTAGGCGGCGTTGGTGTTGCTTTGTTCGGAATGATCGGCGTCGTTGGCGCTCGCATCTGGATCGAAGGCAAGGTTGATTTTGCTAACTCAACAAATCTGCTTATCGCAGGTTCTGCATTGATCATCGGTATCGCCGATATGTCATGGACTCGTGGAGATTACACATTCAACGGAATCATTAACGCAACTTTGGTTGCAATCCTTGGATACCGAATCCTTCACTCAATTGCAGATGCACGAGGCAATAAGTAACATCCCTTCATGATTATTCCATCGCGACTACCTGAGTACTTTGTCGCCGCGATGGTGATTATCTTGGCGCCTGGCCCGAGCGTTTTATTTGTAATCGCTCGGGCCATCGCGTGGGGTCGCAAGACCGCAGTCTTTACAGTCGCCGGCAATGTGACCGGCGCTTTTTCATTATCAGTCTTTGTTGCACTTGGCCTTGGTCCAATCTTGCAACGATCAGAGCTTGCTTATATTGCGGTGCAGTGGGCAGGTGGTTTGTATTTAATCTATTTAGGTATCGATGCAATTAGAAAAAGAGCGATTCACGCCGCAGATATGACAAACCAAGGTGACATTGCACCCACCGTTAGAAGATCAATCCGAGATGGGTTTTGGGTTGGTGCATTAAATCCAAAGGGTGTGGTCTTCTTCGCCGCGGTGTTGCCACAATTTATCGATCGCGAGCGAGGAAGCGTGACCGCGCAGTTGATTTTGCTGGGCGCAATCTTTGCAATTTTGGCCTTTGTTTCAGATGGTTCCTGGGGAATGCTGGCTGGTACGGCACGTAACTGGCTTGCTACCGATGGCTCCAGACTTGAGCGGCTACGCGGAGCTGGTGGGCTCATCATGATTGTCTTGGGGATATCAGTTTTGTACTCAGCAATTGTCGGTGCTTAAGTACACAATAAGCACATGATTAAACCCGCCAAGCCAGCCCGCGAAAATATCTCTCCCTCCGACCTCACCTTTGGCTTATCGACATGTAAAAGATGTCTCTGGATTAAGTATTGGTTCAAGGTCACGATGCCTGGTGCTTTCCCATTGGTTGGAACGATGGCGGCGTTACAGGAGGAGCATTTTCAAGGTGCTGATATGCCAACAATTGATCCTTCACTGCGACCTGGAAAGGTCAGCAAGTGGGGCGAGTGGGTAAAGAGCAAGCCCCTTGTTATCAATGGAGTAGAAACTCGTTGGCGCATTTTAGGAAAGTACGATCTTGTTTCTACAAATGATGATGGAAGTATTGGCTTGATTGATTGCAAGGTCTCTGACAGTCAACGAGACAGTGGCCAGTTCTACTCACCACAACTTGAAGCTTATGCCTACGCACTTGAAAATCCAGCAGCTGGTAGGGCTCAAACCGTCGCATCCATGGGTCTGCTTGTCTGGCGACCAACAACTGCTATCGGCAGCAACGCCGATGAGTATGGCTTTGGAGTTTTTCAAAAGTATGTTCCCGTTGAAAGGGATCAAGCAAACTTTCTCAAGGTTATAGGTGAGTTCATTGAGGTTCTAGAGGGTGAGCTTCCAGAGGCTGGCCCTGAGTGCCAAACTTGCAACTACTTAGTTGCAAGAAATGCTTTGGATTAATCCTCTTCTTGAATCTCGCCAAGCTTGGCTTTTTTAGGGGCGTAAGTATCTAAGTACTCCTGGCCTGACATCGCTTGAATCGCGTTCATGATCTGATCTGTTACATCTCGAAGGTGTTGAAGATCAGTTGAGTCACCATCAAAGTACATCGGCTCACCAAAGTGCATTCCCACACGCTTCACATTGGGAATCACCTTTCCAGTTGGCTGAATCTTGTCGGTGTTAAACATTGCAACCGGCACAACTGGAGCACCTGATTCGATGGCAAGACGGGCAATACCGGTGCGACCTTTATACAAACGGCCATCTGGTGATCGAGTTCCTTCTGGATAAATACCGATGCAATCTCCATCGGCAAGAACCTTTAACCCTGTGATCAATGCAGCCTCGCTGCGACGACCTCCTGAACGATCCACCGGAACCTGACCTAATGCGATGAAGGTAAGTTTTTTAAGCAAACCCTTTGGTCCTGGAGATGTGAAGTACTCACTCTTTGCCAGAAAGGTAACTTTGCGAGGAACAACCAAGGGCATAAAGATTGAATCGCTAAAGGAGAGATGGTTAGAGGCGATGATCACCGGTCCCTTTGATGGAACATGGCGAAGGCCTCGAACCTTTGGACGAAAGGCCAACATTAAAAATGGGGTCAGAAATGCCCGCAGCGTTCCGTAGGGCAGGTTGTTGAGCACGGGGATAATTTAGTGGCTATTGACGACTATGACACTATCTGAGGGTGGGTAATGAGAAAAAAGAGTCAGATGGCTTCGATGAGGAGGAGTTAATCCGCTCAGAGTTTGAGTCGATTGTCTCTGGCTTGAATCTGGACCAATCCTCCCCCAGTACATATCTGGATGATCTAGATCGCATCGACAATGAAGGTTTTGTGCAACCTAACCCGGCATCTCAATCACCCCTTGGATTTATTCAATCTGCACGCAATGCAATTACCCGATGGTTCCATAGAAATAATCGAGATGATGATGGAGCTACCTTGTGAGCAATTTTTCATGGGCAATTGTAGGTCCTGGTGGGATAGCCCGAGCATTTGCAAAAGATCTCGCACATCTTGATGGTCACTCGATCGGTGCAGTTGGTTCTCGCTCATTGAGCAACGCAGAAAACTTTGCAGCAGAGTTTGGCGGAAAAGCTTATGGAAGTTATGAAGAGCTAGTTAATGATCCATCTATAGATGCAGTTTATGTCGCAACTCCACATCCTGCCCATCATGACAATGTAATCATGGCGCTAAATGCAGGTAAACCTGTTTTATGTGAAAAACCATTTTCAGTCAATGCTGTGCAAGCGCAAGCAATGGTTGATGCCGCTTCTAAAAACCAGGTAGCTCTTATGGAAGCGATGTGGGCAAGGTTTCTTCCACATTATGCAAAGGTTCGCGAAATAGTTGCAAGTGGAGCACTAGGCCAGATTCTCTCGATCCATGCCGATCATGGTCAACGTCTTGCAGATCGTGGTATAGCCAGATTGGTTGAGCCATCTTTGGCAGGTGGCGCTTTGCTAGATCTTGGTATTTATCCCATCTCATTTGCTCATATGATTTTAGGAAACCCAACTTCAATAACATCATCTGCCGTCATGACTGACAAAGGCGTAGATGCTCAAAGTTCAATGATTTTTTCTTACAAGGATGGGGCGCAAGCGGTTTTGACGACGACGATGATGGAACAAACTCCATGTCGGGCGGTAGTTGCCGGTTTAAATGGTTGGCTTGAAATTGATCGCACCTTCTACAACCCTGCAAGTATGCGAGTTGTAATGAATGATGGAACCGTTACTGAATATCCAAATACTTATTTTGGTCATGGATTACGTGAGCAGGCAGAAAGTTTTAAGCAGTTAGTTCAAGCAGGAAGATTGGAATCTGAGATCCTCACCTGGCAGGACACTGTCGACATCATGAAAAGCATGGACACCGTTAGGCAGCAAATCGGTTTGAAATACCCTTTTGAAGGTTAGGCACGAGCCAAATCTGCAACACCTACAAGACCTGCTTCATTACCCAACTGCGCAGCGATCAGCTCTGGATAAGGGTGCTTGCCAGCAAAGGGCATGGTGCGCTCTAGCGCTTCACGAGTTGGCTTGAGCAGAATTTCTCCCGCATCAATTACTCCCCCGCCAATTACAACGCAGGCAGGATCTAAGAGAACAGATAGTGATGCGATTCCGGCGCCAAGCCATTGGCCCGTTGTATTAAATGCAGCAAGTGCAACTGGATCCCCACCACGTGCGGCATCGGTGATTGCCTGACCTGTTAGACCTGCAACTGTTCCATCTCCAAGAGATAAAAGATTGCGTGCGATCTCAGGGCTTGCATTAATTGCTTCTCGTGCATGGCGCAATAAAGCATTACCTGATGCATATTGTTCAAAGCAGCCTCGTGCACCACAGCCGCATAAATGACCATCTGGGACGACACGTAAATGTCCGAACTCTGCAGCAACGCCAAATGCTCCACGGTACAAAGAACCGTTAACAACAATTCCCCCACCAATGCCTGTACCAACGGTCAGCATCATCATGTGGTTTTGATTTCTACCTGCGCCAAACTTTGCCTCGCCCCATGCGGCAGCGTTTGCATCATTTTCAATGACAACGGGTAAGCCGATTAGCGAGGTCAGCTCCGCATCTAGATCAACGCCGTTCCAATCTGCGATGTTGGGTGTTGCCAGCATTGTTTTTCTATCTGATGAAACAAAGCCAGCTGCAGAAACTCCAACAGAACTTACTTGAAAACTCTGCATTAACTCTTTTGCGGTATCTGCGATCGTTTGAGTCAGAGCTTTGCCGCCTTGACGTGGCGTCTCTTTACGGGCTGTTGCAAGAATCTTTCCACTCTCATCAACAACACCACCAAGAACCTTGGTGCCTCCGACATCGATGCCGATCGTGTTACCCATCAGATCATTACGCCTCTAGGTGTGCTTTCAGTTGTGCAAGAGCGGCATCGATTGTTGCCTTCTCTGCCTTTTGGCGCATCATTGCTGGAACCGGCATAGACAAGGCAACTCCGAGTTCATAAGTAACCTCAGTTGTATCTTCATCAATGCTTGAAATTGTGTAGGTGCCATCCATACTGGTCAGTAGATCTGCTTCATCAAGTGAGAAAGAAAGCTTGTTAGGAGCCTGACTCCAGTCGTAATCAAGGGTTGGACGATCCTTCATCATTCCGGCATCGATGTTCATCTTTACCTTTGTGATGCGCCCTTGATCATCATGGGCCAGAGCTTCTGCGCTCTTAATCTGTGAAGACCACTCTGGATACTTATCAAGTTGGAAGAGCGCTTTTTGAACCGCTTCAATTGGAGCGTCGATGGATATTAACGATTTGCTGAGATCTGTCATGGCGCAAGGCTACCCTCTTCCCCTTTTGTCCGCCCCCACGCTAGCGTTCGCCCATGAATGAAATCTCAATCCCGCCCCTTGTTCCTGCCGCTACCGCCGGGAACCTCACCAATCTGATCGCTGAACGCGCATGGTTTGAACCAGAGCGCATCATCATGTCCCGCCCACTGGGCGAGGGATGGCAACCAGTAACGGCTCGCGAAGTTGAAGAAGAGATTCGCGCAACCGCTAAAGGCTTAATTGCATCTGGTGTACAAATCGGTGATCGTGTCGCGATTATGGCTCGTACACGTTACGAGTGGACGATCCTAGATTTCGCAACTTGGTTTGCTGGAGCGGTTGTCGTTCCTATTTACGACACCTCATCTGCTGAACAGATTGATTGGATCCTTAACGATTCCCACTCAGTTGCAATCGTTGTTGAGACACCTGCGCTGGCAGATCTTGTGAAGACTGTTATGCCATCACATACACGTCACCTATGGACGATGACCGATGATGTTCTTGCAGTTTTGCGTGAGGCCGGAAAGCACATCGGTGATGATGAGATTGATCGTCGTCGCAACGCAGTAACACCTGCATCACTTGCAACTTTGATCTACACATCTGGAACAACTGGAAAGCCAAAGGGTGTGCAACTTACACACGCTAACTTTCTATCCGAATGTGGCAATGTTGTACAAGGTGCTAGTGAGCTCTTCTTGAAGCCAGGAGGATCAACTCTCTTGTTCCTACCTGTTGCTCACGTATTTGGACGTATGGTTCAAATCGGATCGATCTCAGCTGGTCTTCACATGGCGCATTGCAGCGATCCAGTTGGACGTTTGCCGATGGATCTAGCTTCATTTAAGCCAACATTTGTTTTAGCTGTTCCACGTATCTTTGAAAAGATTTACAACGGTGCAGAGGCAAAGGCTGAAGCTGCAGGTAAGGGGAAGATCTTCCGTAAGGCTGCAGATGTTGCTATCGCTTACTCAGAAGCTCTGGATAAGAAGCACATGTCACCAGTTCTTAAGTTGAAGCATGGATTGTTTGACAAGCTTGTCTACAGCAAGATCCGCGCAGGTATGGGTGGACGTGTAGAAGCAGCGATCTCTGGAGGTGCACCACTTGGTGTTCGCTTAGGTCACTTCTATCGCGGAGCAGGTATCGCAGTTCTAGAAGGTTATGGATTAACTGAAACCACAGCTGGTGCAACCTTGAACCTTCACGGTGCCCATCGTGTTGGATCAGTTGGTCGACCAATTCCTGGAACATCTGTGAAGATTGCAGAAGATGGAGAGGTTCTCATCCGCGGTCCTATCGTCATGGATGGCTACTGGCAGAACCAAGCAGCAAATGATGAGGTTTTTGATTCAGAGCGTTGGTTCAAATCAGGAGATCTAGGAAAGCTTGATGAGGATGGCTTCCTTTACATCGTCGGTCGCAAGAAGGAGCTCATCGTTACCGCTGGTGGAAAGAATGTTGCTCCAGCTGTCCTTGAAGATCGCTTACGTGCTCATCCATTGGTAAGCCAGTGCATGGTCGTTGGTGACAATCAACCATTTATCGCCGCTCTAGTTACCGTTGATCCAGATGCGCTCAAGGCATGGGTTGCAAACAACAAGAAGGAGGGCGCATCGATGAATGATTTAGTAAATGATCCAGATCTGATCGCTGTGATTCAAACCGCTGTTGATGATGCAAACAAGGCGGTAAGTAAGGCTGAATCAATTCGCAAGTTCGCAATTCTTCCAACAGATTTCACAATCGCTGGTGGACACCTGACTGCCAAGCTCTCAGTCAAGCGACATGTTGTGGCTAAGGAGTTTGCAAAAGAGATTGATGCACTCTTCGCCAAATGAGTAATGAGCGAGTAACCCTCGCGCAAGAGTTACATGATGGGATCGCCCAGGACCTTGTGGTCCTGGGCTTTTCCATTGATCAACTTATTTCACAGTGCGATCAACCAGAGCTACGTGGCTCACTCAGAGAGCTCCGCTTTACCACCACTGCCCTGATCGAAAAGGTCCGGGCCGAGATGCACCAACTTCGGACAAGAGAACCTCTGGAGATAAGCGGCACCCAGACGGACTGGATGCATGAAACTCTTCGTGTTGTTCAGGAAATCCTGCGTAATGTTCAAAAACATGCTGACGCATCCGAGGTGACTATCCAAATTGAGGACAACGGAAAAGGTGGAACTGTAAAAAAGGATGATTCATTTGGCTTTCTTGGGTTACAAGAAAGAGTTACAAAACTCAATGGGGAGATCCATATTGATTCAGATGCCGATGGGACAACAATTGGAGTAACAATCCCATTGGATAGGTGATGACTCGATTACTTATTATTGATGATCATGAAGTAGTCCGACAAGGACTTGTTCTTGCTCTGAAAAACCAAGGCTACAAATCTCTAGAAACCGCTGGCAACATCCTCGAAGCCCGCGCAAAAATCGCTGTATTTAACCCCCAAGGAATCATCGTAGATATCAACCTGCCCGATGGTTCTGGTTTTGAGATAGTTCAATGGGTGCGCACACATTCGCAAAATAGCGCGATCATTGTTCTCTCCCTTAACAATCCGGTCCCTTTTGCCAAAACTGCTCAACAATCAGGTGCAAACGCTTTTCTATCAAAGAGTCAGTCAGTACAAGAGATCATCGCAACTCTAGAGTTTGCGTTGCTGCATCCCAATACCTTTACCTCAACGGTTGCAGGGATTGATTCAGATCTGATTGAACTTACGGGACGGGAAGTAGATGTCTTGCATTTGATGGCCAAGGGGTTTAGTAATCTGAAAATATCTTCAACCTTATACATAAGTCTTTCGACGGTTAAGACGCATATATCTTCAATTATTCGAAAGCTAGGTGCAACAAATAGAACTTCGGCAATAACAATTGCGCGCGAAAAAAGTTTACTTCCTTAGCAACTCATTAAACTGCATAGACCAGATCTCCCAACGCCAATTTTCAATAATCCATCGACGTCCCGCTGCGCCCATCTCTTTTGATCTGGCAGGATCCTTGAGTAAGGTAATCAGCGCTTGAGAAATCTCTTGATTGCTAGTTCCATCAACAACTATTCCTGTGACTCCATTAACCACGGCATCCGGTGCACCACCTGATGAGCCTGCAACAACAGGTAGACCACAAGCACTGGCTTCTAGATAAACGATTCCTAGTCCTTCAACCTCAAGACCTGCCAAGCGAGAACGAGATGGCATGGCAAAGACATCACCGGCGCAAATAAATTTAGGTAACTCTGCGTATTGGATTCTGCCGATAAAGGAAACATGGTCTTCTAACTTGTTGACCGCCACCAGTTTGGCCAAGTGTTCTAGATATGGGCCCTTACCGACCATTAATAGATGAGCATCAGGTACCTGCTTTAAAATTTCAGGCATCGATTGGATTAAGTGATCCTGACCTTTTCGATGCACAAGCCGACCAACTGAGACGATGACTTTTTTCTTCTCTAGATTTAACTCGCTTCGCAACTGGCTTGAATCTTGTGGTGAGAAATGATCCACATCGATTCCAGGGGCGATTTTAACCATGCGCTGTACCGCTTTTGCCGGAAGTGCCTGAGAGATCGCGCTTTGAGTGAACTCCCCCAAATAGGTCAGAGCATCAACTGTTGAGCCGATACGTCGCATTGCAAGTGAGAAAGGAAATACCTTTGCCCACCACACCTCATGGCCATGCGTAAGTGCGATAGTTTTTTTAACACCTGCTTTTTTCATTGAAGCTGACAACAACCCCAAGGGTGCTGCGGCTCCGAATGCAGCTACCTCGATCTTATGTTCCTTGATGATGCGAGAAAGATTAAATGCCACACGGGGTGTTGGTAGCAGGATCTTTGCACGATCTCGAATAACAGTAACTCCAAAATCCTGACTCCACTTTTTGTCATAGAGCTCTGAACCCTCTTGAGCGGAGGTGTAAACAATTGTGGAGCCAAAGGGGCGACGTTCAATTAATCCAATCACAAAGGTTTCAATTCCACCTGCTCGTGGACCAAAGTCATTGGTAACAAAGAGAACTGGATTAGAAACGACGAGCTCCTACCAATTTTTTACTTCCAAGTGATCCGCTAGGTGCAACCTTCACACGAGAGCCGGTGCGTGGTGCGTGAACCATCTTTCCGCCACCCAAGTAAATTCCAACATGAGATACCGGGCGTCCGTAAAAGAGAAGATCGCCTGGCTTAAGCGATCTCAAGGAAACCTGCTTACCCAGTCGAGATTGTGCAGCAGATGAGTGTGGCAATGAAACACCCGCAGCTTGATAGGCCCTCATGGTTAAGCCCGAGCAATCCCATGTCACCATTCCCGCTGCACCAAAGACATAGCGATCACCGATCTGCTTTAGCGCATACTTAATAGCAACTCCGGCTCGACCAGAAACTGCGTTAGCGCTCTTTGCAGCCTTTAAGGAAGCGGCCTGATCGGCGTTCTCTTCCTCTTCTGCCAATCGCGCTAAACGCTCTCGCTCTGCCTTACTAAGTTTTGAAAGTAGTTTCTCCGCTTCAGCTAACTTCTTTTGAGCTAATGCAGATTGCGCGGTCAACTTCTTTTGCGCCGCCGCGACCAAGGCAACCTTGTCATTAACGGTCAATGTAGTTGCATTTAATCTTTGTTGGGCGGTTTCAAACTTTCTCAGCTGCGCAGATTTGCGACGGGTAATCGCTTCTAACGCCTCGGCAGATGAAAGGTATAGAGATGGATCACTTGAGAAGAGAAGCTCAAAGCTTTGACCAAAGCCACCAGTTTTGTACTGCTCCACAGCGATCGTCCCTAGAGATTTCTGAAGGTTTGAAACGGTTTGGCCTTGCAGCTGCGCTTTTGCCTTGATGCCGTTGAGGGTCTTTGTCAGGGTGGCTAACTTAACCTTGGCCTCTTGAGCACCTTCGGCAGCGGCTGTCGCTTCCTCTTCCAATTGGCGAACCTTTGCCTGAACCTGTGCCAAAGTCTGGGCAGCAGAGGCTGAGACTGGGAGTAAAACTCCAGCAGCAACCGCTATAGCGGTCAAGGCACGTACCCAGAAATACATAGGGGCAAGGCTAACCGCGGCTAGACCTACCACTCAACCTCAATCTGGGTAATTTGGCTGTGAATTTACCTGTGCGCTCACGCTAAGCGTGCGTTGAACTGCAAAGGTGGTGTCAGCCCACTCTCAGCCAACACAGAGAGTGCCTGAACGCTCTCCTGACTCAGCTGAGATGTCTTATCGAGAAAGAAGGAGACCACACATGTGTCGCATGCGATGGCGGCCATGGTGCATGTTGAGCAATCGATGATCATGGTGATTACGGTACAGAGCGCCACTGACAAGAAATTCGCCCTGTAAGCAATACTTGGCTGTGTGAGCGTAGTTGCAACATTGGTCGTGGGCAGCGATGGCTCTACCTCAAAGGAGAGTCGATCTGCAGGTGTTAGCTCGCCCGAGGATCGAAAGGCGTTTTTAAAGCGCCGCCGTGAGGTCGATGTAATCATCGTAGGTGGCAACACCGCCAGACATGAGCCCTATAACCGCACTCCAGTCCCGCTAGTTGTTATCTCAAGATCATTGGTGAACCCAGTTCAGGGAAATCACTTAGCGCTCTTTTGGAACTGCTCCCCTGCTTCCGCCGTCGAAAAAGCACGTTCACTCTTTGGCGAAAAGATTTTGATCGAGGGCGGAATTTCAATGATTAATGATTTAATTTCACATAATTTGATTGATCAACTAGAACTCAGTGTTACCGCTGCAATGGGTGGAGAAGACAAGATTGATATCAATGAACTCTTGTCTCACTTTTCACAGGTAAGCAAGAGAGAAGAGTCAGGTACGGTTTTTTACTCCGCCAGCAATTAGAAGGCAGAGATTAAGGAGACGCCAGTAACTGCCAAGGCGATTCCAATGTATTGAACCTTATGTAATCTTTCATTCAGAAACTTGAAGGCTAAGAGCGCTGTTGCGATTGGGTAAAGGGATCCAAAAACCATTGCAACTGAAACTAGACCCTTTGTCGTTGCTACACCTAGCAAGAGATTAGCAAGAAAATCCGCCGCTCCAATAAAGATTAAAATCGGAAGATCTTTCCTTGAAAATTTACCCGTTGTTCTGAACTTGAGCGCAAGTGAAATTGTCACAAAAAAAGTTGCCCCACGCATCGAGACCATAGTGAGCAAAGCGCTTTCTTCAGATCCGATCGACATAAATGTCAGCGACATACCAACTTGCGCAAAAGACACCCACCAATGCGATGACAATTCCTACCGATGCGATCAGAGACAACTTGTCGCCTGTCACGATGGCATACACCAATGGGATTACTGCGCTCATCGAACTAATCGGTGCGACAACTCCCATACGTCCTGTAGATAATCCTTCATACAAACAAGCCAAACCGATGTAACCAAATAAACCTGCCAGAGCTCCTGAAAGAAGGTAGCCGTCTAATCCAAAGGCTTGACCTTCAATATCTCTTGAAACAAGAACAATGAGTAACCCAACAGCAAGACCGATGACCTGAGAGAAACCCAATACTGCAAATGGGTGGCGCTTCTTGCTCATTCGACCTGCAAAGAAATCTGCACTGCCCCACAATGCACTTGAAAGAAGGGCCAAAAGTGATGCCATAGTTCCAAGGCTACCGCCCCGCCTCCCAAGAAATGCTCTG
>JBEDKL010000010.1:0-14245 GCA_041172145.1 Actinomycetota bacterium | reverse complement strand
AGAGATGGAAAAGTCTCGCCATGATGAGATTTTGAAATCTGGTTTGGAAAGAGCAGATAAAGAGGGTGTCACAGGTAAAGCTGTTACTCCATTTTTGCTCGAACACTTTCACACGACATCTGAAGGTGAATCTCTGGCAATTAATACTGAAATTATTAAAGCCAACTGCTTGCTCGGTGCTCAGATTGCTGTGGCGCTTGCGTGAAAAAGATTCTTTGTATTGGCGATTTAGCGCTAGATGTTATTTCACAATTAAAAGAGCCAATCAACTATGGCAATGACACTGCCAGCAGAATTTCTAGTCACCCAGGTGGGCAAGCCGCAAATGTCGCCACATGGATAACACGTACAAACTCAAAGTCTCATCTAGTCGCGCGTACTGGAAATGATCCAGTCGGCTTTGCTTTGATCTCTGATCTTGATAAATACGGCGTAGAACACCTCAATTTGATGCACAGTGGTCGCCCAACAGGTGTCGTTGTAATCCTTGTCGATGCCAATGGCGAGCGCACAATGTTTCCGGATAATGGCGCAAATGCAGATCTTGAGGTCACCGATCTTCCATCACTTGATGACATCGATGGCGTTTACCTCTCAGGATATGCACTATTAGATTTCCGTAGCCGCGATGCGGTTTTAGCGATGATCAAAACGATTAAAGCTGCTGGAAAGCCAATCTTCTTTGACCCCACCACCACCGGTGCATTGAAGGTTGTTTCCCTAGAAGAAGCTTTGTCATGGGTTTCAATGATGGATGGCATTCTTCTCAACAGCGAAGAGGCTCTATACCTTGGAAACTCAAAGGATTTATCTGAAGCAGAAGCAAATCTGAAGAAGCACACCCCATTAGTTGTTATCAAACTTGGCTCTAAAGGTGCGATGGCGGTTAATGGAAATGAATCTGCAAGGGTGCCCGCGGTCACAACCAATGTTGTCGATACAACTGGTGCTGGTGACTCTTTTGCTGCCGGCTTTATTCCAAAGTGGCTTGAAACAAGTGATCTGACCGCAGCTTTGTCTGCAGGTGCAGCATTGGCAGCCAAGTGTGTTTCATCCGTTGGGGCGCGCCCTCCCCTAAATTAAGGCTGACCCTTGGCAGAATGCCCCAATGGCAACTGCGAAGACTCCCGCGAAAACTGCGGCTAAGGGTAAGAAACCTGCTGGACCAAAACCCGGCGAGTACCCAGGCAAGATCGTTGATATCGATGTTTCCAAAGAGGTTTCAGAATCTTTCCTTGAATACGCATATTCAGTAATTTACTCACGAGCACTTCCAGATGCACGTGATGGTTTAAAGCCGGTACACCGTCGAATCCTGCATCAGATGGCAGATATGGGTCTTCGCCCAGAGCGCGGCCATGTAAAGAGTGCACGTGTGGTTGGTGAAGTAATGGGTAAGTTGCACCCACATGGTGATGGTGCGATTTACGATGCATTAGTTCGCATGGCACAGAGTTTCTCAATGGGCTTGCCGTTAATTGATGGCCATGGAAACTTTGGTTCACTCGATGCTGGTCCTGCAGCTATGCGATACACCGAGGCTCGTTTAGCGCCAGCTGCGATGTCAATGGTTGCCGAAGCTGATGAGGACACCGTTGATTTTGGTCCAAATTATGATGGTCAGTTGTCAGAGCCAATTGTTTTGCCCGCTGCATACCCAAACTTGCTGGTAAATGGTGGTTCAGGAATCGCTGTTGGTATGGCAACAAACATGGCACCACACAACTTAAGCGAGGTAATCGCTGCAACTAAGTTTTTGATCGAAAACCCAACAGCAACAGTTAAGCAGTTAATGAAGTTTGTACCAGGTCCAGATTTCCCAACAGGTGGCGAAATCGTTGGACTAGATGGTGTTCGCGAGGCGTACTCAACCGGTAAGGGATCCTTCAAGGTCCGTGCAACTGTTGAGATTGAAAAGGTGACATCTCGCAAGATGGGTATTGTCATCAAGGAGCTTCCATACACAATCGGACCTGAAAAGGTTGTTGAACGTATCGCAGCGCTGGTTAAGGCTAAGAAGATCCAAGGAATCAGCGACATCGTTGATCTTTCCGATGGTCAAACCGGTACCAATGTTGTTATCGAAATTAAGAACGGCTTTGAGCCAGAGGAAGTTTTAGAAAAGCTTTACGCGTTAACTCCCATGGAGGATGCATTTGCTATCAACGCAGTTGCATTGGTGAAGGGTCGCCCACAGACCCTTGGCCTTAAGGAGCTTCTAAAGGTATTTATCGATCACCGTATCGAAGTTGTTCGTCGTCGCTCTGAGTACCGCAAAGCAAAGGCTGAAGCGCGCTTGGGTCTTGTTGATGGATTGCTTAAGGCGATTATCGATATCGATAAGGTCATCAAGATTATTCGTGGCAGCGAAGATGCAGCGGCTGCAAAAGAGAAGTTGATCAAGGACTTCAAGTTAAATGATGAGCAGGCGACATATATCTTGGATATGCCTCTTCGTCGTCTGACCAAGATGAGCAAGATCGAACTCGAAACTGAGCAAAAAGAACTCAAGGCCACAATCGCAGAGCTAACAAAGTTGCTCAAGAGCGAGGATGCGATCAAGGCTCAAGTTTCTGCTGAGTTAACCGCGGTCGGTAAGTCTTTTGCTACACCTCGTCGTACACGAATTGGTGCTGCTTAAACCCAGCCGATAGGCTTGAGTGTGATTTCAACCCAAGCGCTCGAACTACGTGCAGGTGCTCGCCTTCTTGTTAAGGGCGTAACTGTTCGCATTAACAGCGGCGACCGCATCGGTTTTGTTGGTCGTAACGGTGCAGGTAAATCAACTCTTGCGAAGGTTTTAGCAGGAGAGACAATGCCTGCAGGTGGTGCGGTCAATCGCACCGGCAAGATTGGTTATCTGCCACAGGATCCCCGTACCGGTGATGAGCCAGGCACAGTGATCGATCGAATTTTGTCCGCTCGTGATTTGGATCAGATCGCAGCACGTATGCGTTCAGTTGAAGAAGAGATGGCAACGGCTCAAGATGAAGCTTTGGAAAAAGCGATGGATCGCTACACACGAGTTGAAGCAGAGTTTTCTGCAGCTGGTGGTTATGCAGCAACAGCAGAGGCAGAAGCGATCGCTACATCTTTAGGTGTTTCTGAAGCGGTCTTTGGAAATGAGCTCTCAACCCTTTCTGGTGGTCAACGTCGTCGTATTGAACTAGCTCGAATTCTCTTTAGCGGGGCAGAAACCTTGCTGCTGGATGAGCCAACTAACCACTTGGATGCTGATTCGATCATGTGGCTGCGCGAGTTTTTATCTAAGTATTCAGGTGGCTTGGTCATCATCTCTCACGATGTGAACTTGATCGAAACCGTTGTTAACAAGGTTTTCTACTTAGATGCCAACCGTAACTGCATCGATGTTTACAACCTTGGCTGGAAGGCTTACCTGTTGCAACGTGAACAGGATGAGCATCGCCGCAAGAAGGAGCGCGCTAACGCTGAAAAGCGTGCAGAGATTTTGCAAAAGCAGGGTGAAAAGATGCGTGCAAAGGCATCTAAGGCAACGGCAGCACAAGGCATGTTGCGTCGTGCTGAAAAGCTCCGCAGTGGTTTGGATGATGTTCGAGTCGCCGACAAGGTTGCAAAGCTTCGCTTTCCAACCCCAGCACCATGTGGCAAGACTCCGTTGTCAGGTGAAGAGCTTTCAAAGAACTATGGATCTCTTGAAATCTTTACCGATGTTTCATGTGTTATCGATAAGGGTTCACGTGTAGTAATTCTTGGACTTAACGGTGCCGGAAAGACAACCCTGCTTCGTATTCTTGCAGGTGAACTGGAATCAGATACCGGCAAGGTTGAACATGGTCATGGCTTAAAGATTGGCTACTACGCCCAGGAGCATGAATCACTTGATTTTGAACGCACTATTTTAGAAAACATGATGTCTGCAACCCCTGATATTCGCGAACCTGAAGCTCGCAATACCTTGGGCTCTTTCTTGTTTGTTGGCGATGATGTTCATAAGCCAGTTAAGGTCTTATCTGGTGGAGAAAGAACACGTCTTGCTTTGGCTGTTCTGGTTGTATCTGCTGCAAATGTTTTGCTACTAGATGAACCAACAAACAACTTAGATCCTGCATCTCGCGCAGAAATCTTGGGAGCACTTGCCGAGTACCAAGGATCGGTCATCATGGTTTCTCACGATGAGGGCGCGGTTCAAGCCTTAAAGCCAGAGCGTGTGATCTTGTTGCCAGATGGCGATGAGGATTTGTGGAAAGAGGAGTACTTCGACCTAGTCGCTATTGACTAAGTTTTAAGAGACTTAAGCGTCGATGTGATCGCGGTCAATCTCCGCGTTAGCAATGAACTCCTTGCGTGGTGCAACATCGCTACCCATCAAAAGTTCAAACATCGCCTCAGAGGCTGCTGCATCTGAAACAGTAATTCGACGCAAAGTACGAGCATCTGGATCCATTGTGGTTTCGCGGAGCTGATCAGCATCCATTTCACCAAGACCTTTGTAACGCTGAATTGGCTCCTTCCAGCGCTTGCCTTCCTTCTTAAGCTCTGCAGTTACCTTCTTCATCTCATCATCACTGTAGGTGTAGATGTAATTACCCTTCTTGCCTCCCCCGCCAACAACTTCGATGCGGTGTAGAGGTGGAATCGCTGCAAAGACGCGACCTGAATCAATCAGAGGGCGCATGTAGCGATACATCAGGGTTAGAAGCAGGCAACGAATGTGCGCACCATCAACATCAGCATCTGACATCAAGATAATGCGACCGTAACGAGCCTCATCTAATTCAAAGGATTTTCCAGAGCCTGCACCGATTACCTGAATAATCGATCCACACTCTTTATCTTCAAGCATCTGCGAAAGTGATGCCTTTTGCACATTCAAAATCTTTCCGCGGATCGGCAAGATCGCTTGGAACTCGCTATTGCGCGCAGCCTTGGTTGTTCCAAGTGCCGAGTCACCTTCTACGATAAAGAGCTCGGTACGCGTTACATCCTCCGAGCGACAATCTGAAAGCTTTGTAGGAAGAGATGAAGACTCAAGGGCGTTCTTACGACGCTGCAGATCCTTGTGGGCACGTGCGCTAATACGTGTACGTGATGCAGCTGCGATCTTTTCTAGAACTAAACGACCATTGGCCTTGTCGATGCGCTTTGAAGTATTGAAGTACTCCTTCATCTTTTCAGCGACAACAGCGGAAACAATTCGAGTAGCTGCAGCGGTTCCTAGAACCTCCTTAGTCTGGCCTTCAAACTGTGGCTCAGACATACGAACAGTTACAACCGCTGTTAACCCTTCGAGAACATCATCTTTGATGACATCGATCTCTTTGTTAGACAAAGTTTTTGTTGAACGAAGCGCCTCATTAACAACTTTTACTAATGCGCGCTCAAAACCTACGACGTGCGTTCCGCCCTTTGGTGTTGCGATGATATTTACAAATGAACGTTGGGTGGTCTCAAACCCATTGCCCCACTTCATCGCGATATCAACCTCCATATCGCGCTCAACCTCAGTTGAGACCATATGGCCCTTGTCATCTAGAACAGGAACTGTCTCCTGGTAGTGACCTGTTCCGTAAATGCGAATTACATCTCCGACTGGTTCATCTGGCTGCAGAAAATTACAGTATTCGGTAATTCCACTCTTGTGGAAGAAGGTCTCAGAAGTCTTTGTCTTGGTTCGATTGTCATTAACAATCAAAGTAAGACCTGGAACAAGATATGAAGTCTGACGTGCGCGTGCGTAAATATCCTCTAGATCAAGCTCAGCTTCCTTAAGGAAGATCTGGCGATCACTCCACCACTTAATGCGAGTTCCGGTGATCTTTGATGAAATCTTTCCGATAACACGTAAACCTGATTTTGGTTCAAAGGGAGCCTTTGGTCCATCGCCATCAAAGATACCTGCGGTACCGCGTTGGAATGACATCCAGTAAATCTTGCCATCGCGATCAACTTCAACATCTAAACGTGAAGCAAGTGCGTTAACTACAGATGCACCCACACCATGCAAACCACCAGAGGCTGCATATGAACCGCCACCGAACTTTCCACCTGCGTGAAGCTTGGTAAGTACAACCTCAACACCGGTTAAACCTGTCTTTGGTTCCTTATCAACTGGAATACCGCGACCATCATCATGGACTTCAACGGAGCCATCAGCTTCAAGGTTAATTTCAATCTTCTTGCAATGACCGGCAAGGGATTCATCGACAGAGTTATCAATGATTTCCCACAAGCAGTGCATAAGGCCACGTGAATCGGTTGAACCGATGTACATACCTGGGCGTTTGCGGACCGCATCTAGACCTTCGAGTACCGCTAAATCCTTTGCGGTATAGCTATCTTGCGAAGGGGTCGCAACTGCATCTTTCTCGGCCATGGGGCGAAAGATTATCTGCCTCACCCTATTTTTCAGCGTAAGCGCGCCGAAAGCCTCTCAGATATTGGGATTTGTCGACTCTCAGTGTTATTTCAGCCTAAATTGGTGAAATTAAATGAAAATAAACGAGCGGGGAATAAAATAATGTGGTTTCCTGTTCCAGTAAGTAGAACAAGATGTAACAACCTAGCGAGACGGAGAGAGATATGACAGAACAGATGTTGCTTGAATCAGTACCTCTTAACGCCCTAGATCGCTGCGACCGTTGTGGAGCACAGGCTTATGTGCGTGCAGTGCTACTTAATGGCGGAGAGCTTATGTTCTGCGCCCACCATGGCAAGGAGTACGCTGAAAAGCTAAAGACAGTTGCCGCAAAGATTCAAGATGAATCAGAAAAGCTGATTGAATCTAAAAACTAATCGTTCTAAATAAAAGCCTTCGAACCTCTTTGGTTTGGGGGCTTTTATTGTGTCTGGATTTCGACTGTTCCTAATCCCGGTGTACTTACCGCAAAGGTATTGCCCGGTGTTAATAAGACGCCTTTTGTTGCTGATCCACTAAAGATAATCCAATCCTTTTTAAGGATTACTCCTTGAGCTGCAGCTAGTTGAGAAAGCAGAACAATTGCTTCCCATGGGTTACCACGGATAGCTGATAAGTCAGCGGATTCAACAACTTCAGAGTTGCAGGTTACTGATGTGGCTAATCCATCAAATACATTTTTGGTAGCTGTGATCCAATCCCCGTGGGCAAAACCAGCAGCACCAGCGTTATCTGCGATCGCATCATTGCTATAAATCTGAGACTGTCCGTATCGATAATCAAATATCTCCATGCCCACAGATACATGGCTTACATAATCTAAAACCTCATCGATTGTTATTGGAACAGAAATTTCCTTCGAAAGCTTAAAAACAACCTCTGCTTCGGCTCGCGGATAGATATATGCCTTCGAATTAAAGGAGTTCTCAACTTTCATCGCATCGGTGAGGTAGCCAAAAATCATTAACCCGTTGGGATTTTCTGGACTCTCAAGCGCTCCCCCAATTTTCAAGCCGACAATCGATTCATTGGCAGCCATACGGAGTTGCACCAAACGCTCACGTATCTGAATCGCAACCTCTTTTGCAGGAGCAAATGGAAGGATTTCTTGACAGGTGTCTTGAGCATTGATTAATGACTGCAATGGCTGGGTGATCACTTTATGACTCGAATCGCACCACGGCTTATCTTTACTTAAACCACAGCCGCAAAACTTTGGATTTTCAATCGTTTCGATGACATTGCCTTCAGAATCGACAATGTCCACCGTTCCAGTTAAACGGATAGATCCGCTCTTTGGATTAATGAAAACCTTGTTGTTCTCCACTTGTGATCGGTTAGCTCTTAATCGAGATAATCGCGAAGAACTTGGCTACGTGAAGGGTGACGAAGCTTAGACATTGTCTTTGATTCGATCTGACGGATACGTTCACGAGTAACTCCGTAAACCTTTCCGATCTCATCAAGTGTCTTTGGCTGTCCATCTGTTAAACCAAATCGCATTGCAACTACGCCAGCTTCACGCTCTGACAAAGTATCCAGAACTGAGTGCAGCTGCTCTTGTAGCAAGGTGAATGAAACCGCATCAGCTGGAACAACAGCCTCAGAGTCTTCAATCAAATCACCAAACTCAGAGTCTCCTTCTTCACCCAAAGGTGTGTGAAGTGAGATTGGCTCGCGACCGTACTTCTGAACCTCAACAACCTTTTCAGGTGTCATATCAAGCTCTTTAGCTAGCTCTTCAGGGGTCGGTTCACGACCAAGATCCTGAAGCATCTGGCGCTGTACACGTGCCAACTTATTAATAACTTCAACCATGTGAACTGGAATACGGATCGTACGAGCCTGGTCAGCCATCGCACGTGTAATGGCCTGACGGATCCACCATGTTGCATATGTCGAGAATTTGTAACCCTTTGTGTAGTCAAACTTTTCAACCGCACGGATCAGACCCAAGTTACCTTCCTGAATCAAATCCAGGAACAACATTCCACGACCGGTGTAACGCTTTGCAAGAGAAACTACCAAACGAAGGTTTGCTTCGAGCAAGTGGTTCTTTGCACGCTTTCCATCTTCAACAAGCCATTCAAGTTCGCGCTTGTACTTCTTATCAAGCTTCTTTTCATGCTTCAATTTTTCTTCAGCAAAAAGGCCAACTTCTACACGTGTAGCAAGCTCTACCTCAAGCTCTGCGTTAAGCAGCGCTACTCGGCCAATCTGCTTGAGGTAATCCTTAACAGGGTCTGCTGTTGCACCAGCTGTCATAACTGTTTGTGCAGGTGCATCATCTTCTTCAGATGCCTTTAATGTAAATGCATTTTCCTCATTGCCCTGAGATGATTCTTCAGAGGCAAGATCTACGACGCGAGGCTGATTTCCTTTGTCCTCTTCTTCGCTATCGATGATCTCGACAACTTCCTTAATAAGGGTTTCAACATCCTCTAACTCAACCTCTTCAAGCTCTACCTCTTCGCCATCAATCTTTGTAACAACAGCCTTGCCACTCTTTGTATCCATCTTTGGAGCAGGTGCTGCAACAACTGGTTCAGGCTTTGGTGCAATGAGGTCATACTCGGCCTTCTTCAAAATTCGAGAAGGTGAACCAAGTCCGCTTTTGCGAAGTTTTTCAATCAGTACTGGGACCTCAGTTGCGAGCGCACGAGCCTCATCAACTAGATCTTTGTCAGCTTTCTTCGGAATACGATTAATTGATGTAACGCCACGTGAATCAAGCTCTGCAAGTACCTCATTTTGACGAAGTACAGCGTTCTTAGCATCAACAATTTGCTGAACATCTTTAGCTGTTAAATCTTTTTTGAGTTCAATCTTCTTTGCAGGTGCAGCCTTTTTAACTGGCGCTGCTGCTTTCTTTGCGGGTGCTGCCTTCTTAGCGACAGCCTTCTTTACAGGAGCTGCTTTTTTAGCAGGGGCTGCCTTCTTAACAGGTGCTGCTTTTTTAGCTACAGCTTTCTTTGCAGGGGCTGCCTTCTTTGCAGGTGCTTTCTTTGCAATAGGTGCTTCCTTTTTGCTGGAAGTTTTTGCCTTCACCTTGTTTTTGAGCGCACTAAATACAGCCACAATTGTCCTTTGATTGATTTCAGCGAAGCCGCTGAAGCGATGGCTATATTATAATTTGTCCACAGGGGTAAATGCACATCCAAAACCACTATTTGGCCAGATTTAAAGCCTTTCTGATGACCTCTCCCACACTCTCAACCTCAACTAGAAAGCCATCATGGCCAAATGGGCTGGAAATGGTCACTAAAGGCTCTGCAGCTGGGGCTAGCTCGGCGATCTCAGCCTGAAGACGCTGAGGGAAGAGTCGATCGGTATCAATTGAGACGGCAACCACTGGGATCTTGATGGTGGCCAGCGCCGCTGCAACTCCCCCGCGATCTCGCCCAATGTCATGGCTATTCATCGCCTCGGTCAGGGCGATATAGGTATTGGCATCAAAACGGGCAGCTAACTTGTTGGCCTGGTGGTCTAGGTATGACTCAACGGCGTAGCGCCCAGTGTCATCTCCCTGCATCTGGCGACCAAAGCGAATATCCATTTCAGCCTCGGTTCGATATGTCAGATGTGCGATGCGACGGGCAATTCCCATTCCCTCGGTAGGGCCGAACTCTTGCTCGTAGTAATCGCCCTTGTTGAAGTAAGGATCAGATTTGATTGCACGGATCTGAATTGATGCGGTTCCGATTTGATCACCAGTTGCAACAGCTGATGATCCGATGGTGCATATCGCACCAACTCGATCTGGAAGTTGCACCGCCCATTCCAGTGCACGCATTCCACCTAGTGATGGACCAACTGCAAGTTTGTACCGTTCAATTCCGATCGCATCGGTAAAGGCAATTTCTGCGTTAACCATGTCGCGAATCGTTACAGCCGGAAAACGAGAGCCCCAGCGCTTTCCATCTGGTGCAATTGATGATGGACCAGTTGATCCCTGACATCCACCAATAACATTGGGACAGACCACAAAGTATTTATCTGTATCAAATGGCAATCCGGGTCCAACCATCGACGGCCACCAACCAGGAACATCTGACCAACCTGTCATCGCATGGTTAACTAAAATCGCATTATCTTTTGCTGGGTTTAATTGGCCCCATGTTTGATATGCGATGGTGACATCGGGCAAAGTTTCGCCACTTTCAAGAAGCAATGAACCAATCCCGATGAACTGACGTTCACCTGGATCATCTGTTTCTAACCATGCACCTGTGCTATTTGATTTCTTATCCATTGAACAACAATCCTTCACCTGCGCTTGTCGCGGTAGCGACCTGTTCGTCACCCGGAGCACCCCGCCGCGGTGGAGGGTTGCCGCCTACTAAGCCGGGGCTAATACGTAGGACTCGTGAACGGTTTAATTCTAGCGACTAGGCCTCAAAAATCCCAGCCGTTACCTTGGGGTGCAGCTCTACCCGCATCGCCGCAAATGCAGCAGCGGGCCAGCCTGAACCAAAGACTCGGCGCAGCAAGATTGTTAATGAGTACTTGGGATCATCAACCGTTGCTCGATCAAGCGCACGGTAGGCAAGTTCACTATCTCCACGCTCGTATGCCAGCGTTGCAAATAAACAAGCCACAGGTGCGACATAGCCAGTTGGTGCAACGCGCAAGAGATAGAGCCACATATTCCAGTAGGTATCAAAGCTCTTTGCGTTGTGAGTTCCTAAAGCAAAATCTCGTACCTGAATATCCATCAATCGACCAATCACCTGTGAAACAAGTTCAACATCGCACTGATATCCCCGATCGGCAAACTGCATCGCTAAGTCAATAACCGCGGTTGCTCCATCTCGCTGCAGCAGATTGAGATCTTCAGTATCGGGATGTAGCGCAAAGGTGTTAACACTTTCAATGAACTCGTGATCTGTCGAAAGTGGCAGAGATGTGATGCTGACATACATATTTTCAGTGGTCATATTTATCCTTTTATCCTTTGCGTGAAATGAAGTGGGTAGGTGCTTGAACAACTGTTATCTGCGCAACTGAAAGCTTTTTGACGGTTCCGGTAACCGCTCTTACTTGTGCGTTATGGGTGTAACTGCCATTCCATGTAGTCAAAAGCGAGACAAGATAATTACCTGGCCGTGAATATGTGTGGCGAATAGAACCGGATGGGTATGGGCCACCGTTTTCGGTGGTGGAGTAAATCGATCCATCACCAAAGCTCCAGGTAAATGAGGGACGCAAGGTGACATCTACAATCTCGCCAATAATGTCGACCCGAGTTTGAAAAAGAGAGGGAAGGTCGCACCAGAAATACACCGGAACATTGGCCAAGGGTTCATATTCGGGTTGATAAGCAACACCTGCAGTGGGAACTAACTTTGTCAGCCGATCGCTGAGATTAACCTTGGTGGCAACCTTTTTTACCCGCGGCTTGTAGCTGCGCTTTACCGTTGGCTTTTTGATGACAGCTTTAGGTGTGGCAGGTGGAAAGAAGAGCGGCCTAACAGTTGGTTTTGATGTTGGTTTAGGTGTTGCCTTAACTGTTGGTTTCTTGGGTGCCTGCGAGATAGTTTTCTTAACGCTGCTACTGCCTTTGCGGGCTTCGATAATGATCTGGTTGTTATCGGTATAGACATTGATGCAGGCTTTTTCTGCACATTCATCGGCGATCGCAGGGGTTGGAATCGCAAGGAGCAGTGTGAAAATTACAATTAAGGCGACCATGTGCGGCACCATAAATTGCCCCGCTGATGAATGTAGGCCCCGCCGGGCTAACTGTGGATAGTTGTGACAGGCTAAGAACATGAGCGCACGTGATGGAGATGGATGGGTTCAATGCGCCTGCGGAAATAAACATTGGGGCCTCAATGGCGCCGCCGGAATTCTTATTGTTAGAGACCATGAAATCTTGTTGCAACACCGAGCGCCATGGGTGCACAACGGTGACACATGGGGAATTCCAGGTGGTGCCCGTGATTCACATGAATCAACTATTGAAGCTGCATTTCGTGAAGCGGTTGAAGAGACGGGAATTGATACCGATCTGCTAACTCCGTTGCACACCTTTACCGACAATCATGGTGATTGGAGATACGAAACTGTAATCGCACAAGCCGCCGATGGATTAATTGCCCATGAAGTCAATGATGAATCTCAAGAGGTTCGTTGGGTTGAGATTTCAAAGGTTGGCCAACTCAATCTGCATCCAAGCTTTAAGAACTCTTGGCCTGAATTAATGAAACTGCTTAATAACCTTATCTGCCCAAGTTAACTCTGTCTCAGTGCTGTGCGCCACGACAACCACCGTGGTTCCACCCTCTGCCAGCTTTTGCAGCAGATCAATAATCTTTCGACGACTATAAATATCTTGAGCGGCCAATGGTTCATCCAACAAAAGCACCGGAGTCCTTTGCGCAATCGCTTGGGCGATCGCAACTCGTTGCGCTTCTCCCCCAGATAAGGTTGTAACTAAACGATCTGCTAAATCAGATAAACCCAGTGCAGGCAAGAGCTGCGTCGCATCCCCGCCCATTTCAATTACTTCTCGCACCGTAAAGCCCAAGGTAAAGCTTTGATTTTGAACCGCCATCGCGCGGATGCCAGCTAATTGGCGGGCAGAGGTCAAGATCGGATGGTGCTCATCAATCGTGATTGTTCCCTTATCGGGTGCGATGTCTCCGGCGATTGCCGCCAACAGCGTTGATTTACCGCAGCCATTTGGACCAACAATTACCGTAATTGAACCTGCCGGAATCTGTTATAGTAATCATTGAGCTCTCCACACATTGTTCTTTACAACAACCAGCGCGATCAATACAGGTGCGCCAATCAACGCTGTTGCCAGACCAATCGGAAGTTCATTGGGTTGGGCGATGGTTCTGGATAATGTATCTGCAACAACCACAATTAAGCCGCCAATGATTGCGCTATGTGCAACCAAGGTGCGATGTGCCGGTCCGTACATAAATCGCGCAATGTGAGGTGCTGCTAAACCGATAAAGGCGATAGATCCCACGGTGCTAACCGCACCTCCTGCCAGTACCGATAGACCGATCAAAGCTAACAAGCGCAGCCGTGCAACATCGATCCCTAAGTGAAATGCGGTCGCATCTCCCAGGCTCAGTCGATCTAGAGATGGTGCGATCTTCCAGGCAATTGCTAAACCGATCACCGTTGTGAAAGTAACGCCGATTAGGTTTTCAGCGGTCACCAACGCAAGGGATCCAAGGCTCCAGAAAGAGATTGAACGAGCATCTGCCCGTGATGTCATCGCCGCTGCAATTCCGACAAGTGAGGTAAAGATCGCAGATACCGCGATTCCTACGATGATTAATGTGAAGGATGAAAGTGCGCTTCTGATGGATGCCAATTTAAAGGTCACCGCAGTTGCAGCAAGTGCTCCGACAGTTCCTGAAGCGATCGCACCGATGCTTCCGACCTGAACCAGACCAGAGCTAATTGCGATAACCGCGCCAAATGATGCACCTGCAGCTGTTCCTAAGATCGCAGGTTCGGCAACAGCGTTATTGCAAGCACCTTGGGCCAATAAACCTGCAACGCCAAGGGCTGCTCCCACAATTACCGCCGCGGCTACTCGTGGAAATCTAATCTGCCACAAAATTTCATTGCCACCAGGGTTTAACAAGGCCGACCAAAAGTTACTGATCTGGGTAGCCCCAAGGTACAAGGATGCTATAACGGCTGCTGCCAGTAACAGACTAGGGATTATCTTTTTCATGAAAGCTCATTCAAAGCGATGCGCAATTGTTCAATTAGCGATGGAGTTCTGGGACCAAAGGAAAGCAGTAAAGAGTCATCGACATCAATAATGGCCGAGTCTTTTCCTGCCTTGGTTTGTCCTACACCTGGCAACTTTAGTAA
>JBEDKL010000009.1:0-21157 GCA_041172145.1 Actinomycetota bacterium | reverse complement strand
GCATCATCAAAATCATACTTTTGCATTCCAACTAAATCGGCATGTCCAGGTCGAGGACGTGTCAGTGGAGCATTTCTTGCTAGATCTTTAATTTCATCTTCAGGAACAGGGTCGGCAGACATAACCTTTTCCCATTTTGGCCATTCGGAGTTACCAACTTGAATAGCGATTGGTCCACCTTGTGTAAGACCTAGGCGAACTCCGCCAAGAATTGTGACCTTGTCTGCTTCAAAGTTTTGACGAGCACCTCGCCCAACACCAAGTCGTCTACGCTCGAGGTGATAATCAATATCGGCGGTGGTAACAGAAACGGAGGCTGGAATACCCTCGATGATTGCACTGAGGGCTTGCCCATGTGACTCGCCTGCTGTTAACCAACGCATGGGCCTATTGTGACAGATCGTGCAGCGATCATGCACCTAAATAAAGGCCAGGGCTAAGAAAATACTGGGCGCTAGCGGGATTTTGCAAGGTATTGATCTTTTGTAGAGCGAAACTATGACTAAGTGTGCAGATGCGAACAATGTAATCAGCATCAAGTCTCCCAGCTCAAAACTGTTCCAAGTTGAGTTGAGGGATACTGCAATTATTGCAAGAAGCTTCACATCCCCCATGCCTATCCCCAGAACATGAAGCAGTATTAAACAAACAAATATGGTCAAGAGATTAGAGATTTTTCCCAGTCCATCGACAAGAAGACAAGGTACACAGAAAAGGGCCAGAACTTTGAGATAAATATTCGGAATTTTGAACTCTTTGATATCGGCAATGGCTATCGGAACACCAAGCAGCGCAAGTACATAGATCACAACTTCAGTCTAGATAGCTAGTAAGTTCCAAACCCAAGCTGTGGATTAACCTAATTTCATTACTGCTGCAGATCGCATTAATTGATGCAACTCTTTTCGATCTACAACACCATGCGAGAAGATCTCTACCTGTGAGATCGCCTGATGAATCAGCAGCTCCAAGCCATCAATGACCTGCGCACCTGACTCAGCCCACACCTTTGAAAGCTGTGTTGGCCATGGGTCGTAAAGAACTTCAAAGAGAACACCTTTTGGAGCTGAAATAGATGGAAGGAAGTACTCAGCAGTGTTCAAAGGTGTCGTATTAATTATCAAATCCGCAGAGTTAATTTTATCGGTCAATCCCCATGGCAAATAATTTAAATCGGTTAACGAGGCACGATTCATCGCTTCTTCTCGTGCTTGATTTCTCGAAACAACATAAATCTCTTTGGCAAAGGTTGAAAGGCAGGCGACCGCAGCCCTGGCGGTTGCCCCTGCGCCGAGTACCACGACAGAATTAAAACTTTCAACTTTGTTGTATTTCAATGCATGCTCAAAGCCAGCGACATCTGTACTAGTTAAGCTCCACTTTCCTTCCTTCACGGTAAATGTATTTCCACTGGAAACTGAAACAGATATGGGGGAAATCTCAGATGCTAATGACAACGCCTCCTCTTTCAAGGGCATCGTCAATGAAAGACAGTTTTTCTCGGTCCTTTCCAAGAAAGAGGCGAGCTGACCTAATCCGACTTCTATAGCCTCGTAACTTCCATCTAAACCAAGATGCTCATAAGCCAATGAGTGAAGCAATGGGCTCAGAGAGTGTTTAATGGGCGAACCAAGCACTGCAGCATTAATCAATTGAAAGCACCTGCTTTGCGATTCTTTGTATACAGCACCTTCCAGCTATTGAACTGATCAAAGTCGGATGTAAATCGGGTATCTCCTGGAGCAACGGTAATGAAATAGAGCCAATCTCCCATGGTTGGATTTAACGCCGCTCTCATTGCCTGCGTACCAGGACTTCCGATCGGCCCAGGTGGAAGACCATAATTTCTGTAGGTGTTATAGGCAGATTTAAGCTTGGTTGAGTTACTGCTCAGAAAGATGTCTCCCCTAACATTCATGATGAAATGCACCGTTGAATCCATTTGAAGAGGCATTCCGATCTTGAGTCTGTTGTAAATGACCCGAGAGACTTTGTCGAAATTACTTGTATCGCCCTCGGCTTGAATAATTGAGGCGATAGTAAGAAGCTCGAGTGAGGAATAGCTCTTACTTCCTTGAAGTAGTTGAATACCAACTGAATCCTTTTGGAAACGATCAATCATCTGCTGCAAAGCATCTGCTGCCGAGATTCCGTCTACAAAGGAGTACTGCGCCGGGAAGAGAAGACCCTCGCTATCTTTAAATCCATCAGGAAGTTTCAACTTTTGAAAGGCGTTTCTTATCTCAGCGGATGTAAAGCCATACTTTTGGAGTGATTCAACAATCTCGCTCTTTCTTTCACCCTCGAAAACCTTCACGAGATTTGGAATTCGCTCAGGGTCTAACAGTTGCTCGAGTGCTTGTTGAGCAGAGATTTTCACAGAGATTTTATGCAGACCTGGTGCAATTTGTTGTGACCTAGGATCGCTAACCGCAACCCGAAAGAAAGCCTGCGAGGATTTCACTATCCCTGCTTCATAGAGAGTTAGGGCTATTTGAGAACCCGTAGCCCCAGCAGCTACTTCGATGATCTTCTCTTCCAGGCCTTGGAATGATGAAACTCTTTGATAATCCGGTGCAGCAGATGATCCTGATCGAATCAGAAACAGTGAGACAGTAAGTGCAAGCACAAAAGCCCCCGCTAAAACAACCCTGCGCAATGCTTTCATGAGATTGCCTTTTGCAGCTCAATGCCAAAATCAAGAATAGAAACCGCGGCCGCCATATCAATAGATGACTTGGCATCCTTTGCATTCTTGCCGGCATCCCGAAGATTTCTAGCTGCGCTAATTGTTGACATTCTTTCATCGATCATAATGATTTCGATCTTAGTAATCTCGCGAAGCTTTTCAGCAAAGTTGGCAGCTTTTTCAGAGGCCGACCCATCATTGCCGCTCAGCAATGCTGGTTTTCCGACAAAAATTTGAACAGGTTCTATCTCCTCAAAAATAGCGATGATCTCAGAGAAAAGATTCTTGTTACTGCTTTTCAACGTTGTAAGAGGTGAAGAGAGAATTGAATCTGGATCACTTACCGCTACGCCGATACGAACATCACCATAGTCAAAGGCGATACGTCGTCCACGCTGCATCATCTATCCAAGCAGCGATTGTGAGATTGCCGAGATCGCATCCAAAGAATGCGCTGGATTGGTTCCGCCGCCTTGCGCGAAATCATCTTTACCGCCGCCACCACCACCGAGAACAGTGGAGCCAATCTTTACAAGTGCCCCAGCCTTTGCCCCTAATTCTCGGGCATCATCACTTACCGCTACAACCAAGACAGGCTTTCCATCATTATTGCTGATAAGGGCAATTACTGAATTCTTGTGTTGGGCTCTTAAATCAATTGCAATCTTGCGCAAATCATCACCTGAAACACCATCTGCCATGACTGAACCAATGAAGGAGTAGCCATTCAAATCTTTAACAGATTTTGAGAGATCTCCTGCTTGGGCTAGTGCCTGCGCGGATCGAACCGCTGCTAGCTCCTTCTCAATCTCCTTCATCTTATTCAACATATCCGAGATTCGTTCAGGTAGCTCTTCCGTTCGTGAGCCCTTTATAAGATCAGTCAATGAGTTAAGAAGAATATGTTCGCGAGCCAAGAATCGATAGGCATCCACGCCCACTAGCGCTTCAACACGTCTTACACCTGCACCAATAGATGACTCGCCTAACAGCTTTACTACGCCCAATTGACCTGAACGAGATACGTGGGTTCCTCCACACAGTTCACGTGCCCAGTCTCCAACACTTACGACGCGGACTACATCACCATACTTTTCGCCGAATAAAGCCATAGCGCCAACTTCTTTTGCTTGGGCCTGTGACATGTTCTCAGCGGTGACCTCTAGATTTTCCAGAAGCAAAGTGTTCACCCGTGATTCAACATCGTTGAGAACGGATGCGGAAACAGCACCTGTTGAGGGGAAATCAAAACGGAAACGTCCTGGGGAGTTTTCTGAACCAGCTTGGGTTGCGGTTTCTCCAAGAATTTCTCTGAAAGCCTTGTGAACCATGTGAGTGGCGGTATGTGCTCGTGAGATAGCTGAACGGCGTTCTGAATCAATCTCTGCCAAAGCATCTGATCCAACTTCAACACTTCCGTTGAGGACCCGTCCGCGGTGCACTGAAACGCCTGGAACCGGTGATTGAACATCATCAATCTCAATAACTGCGCCGTTGCTTAAAGTAATTCGGCCACCGTCTGCGAGTTGACCGCCGCCCTCTGCATAAAACGGAGTTCGGTTAAGGATAATCTCAACATCATCACCCTCGGACGCTGAAGCAACCCCAACTCCATCGACAAGGATTCCCGTTAATTGCGACTCTGAAGTTACATTGGAGTATCCCAAGAACTCGGTCTTTCCGCTCTTATCAGCGATTGCACGATAAACAGAGACATCGGTATGACCGGATTTCTTGGCTTTAGCATCTGCCTTAGCGCGATCCTTTTGCTCCTTCATTAAACGTCGGAAACCATCTTCATCAACGTTCAGACCCTCTTCGCGAGCCATCTCTAAAGTGAGATCAAATGGAAAGCCGTATGTATCGTGAAGTTTGAATACATCCTCACCAGGTAGAACCGTGCTCTTGCTCTTTTTCAGCGCCGTAGATGCAAGATCAAAGATTTGTGTACCGCTCTTTAATGTTTGCAGAAAGCTTTCCTCTTCAGAGGCACTTACCGCCAAGATGCGATTCTTGTCAGATACGAGTTCAGGATACTGAGGACCCATCGCACCGATTGCTGCAACGGTTAACTCGGTCATGATTGGATCCATCGAACCAAGCAAACGCATATTGCGAATAGTGCGACGCATCATTCGACGAAGAACATATCCACGGCCTTCATTGCCAGGTGTAACGCCATCGCCAATCAGCATCGCTGATGTGCGGGCATGGTCTGCAATTACGCGCAAGGAAACATCTGACTTCTCAGAGGCGCCGTACTTAACACCTGTCAGCTCTGATGCGCGGTTGAGGATTTGAATAGTGGTATCGATTTCATAGATATTTTCTACACCTTGCAATAGGGCAGCAGTTCTCTCGAGCCCTAAACCTGTATCAATGCTTTTCGCTGGAAGCTCGCCGAGGATTGGATAACCATCCTTACCACCACCTGCACCGCGTTCATTTTGCATGAACACCAGGTTCCACACTTCGAGATATCGGTTTTCATCGGCAATTGGTCCACCTTCAACACCATATGCCGGACCACGGTCGTAATAAATCTCTGAACACGGACCGCAAGGACCTGGTACACCCATAGACCAGAAGTTATCTGCCATATCGCGACGTTGAATTCGCTCCTTAGGCACACCGATCTGCTTGTGCCAAATATCTGCAGCCTCATCATCATCGAGGTAAACCGTGACCCACAACTTTTCTTCAGGGAATCCATATCCCCCATCGGCGATAGGTCGGGTTAGTAACTCCCAAGCAAGTGCAATCGCACCTTCCTTGAAGTAATCACCAAATGAAAAGTTTCCACACATCTGGAAAAAGGATGCGTGACGGGTCGTTTTTCCAACCTCATCAATATCCAATGTACGAACACATTTTTGTACAGAAGTGGCGCGCTTATATGGCGGAGTTACCTCGCCCAAAAAGTACGGCTTGAATGGGACCATCCCTGCGTTAACAAGAAGCAGGTTTGGATCATCGGCGATTAAAGATGCTGAAGGTACAACTGTGTGGGTTAAACCTTGGCGGTTGTCAGATTCAAAGAAGCGCAGCCAGCGCGAACGGATCTCGGCGGATTCCACTAGTTAGATTCACTCAGCCTTCTTCTTCTTAGCGCGACCCTTATTCATTTGTGCCGCTGACAAAAGTGCACCTGCAACCTTTACGGCAGAGCCATTCTTATTCATAAATCCTTGAGTAGCTTCAGTTACCTTGTCGCTCATCTCTTCGATGTTTTTGGTAACGCGATTGATGCTGTGAAGGGGTCCATTCACCAGAGTCACAGTTGTGTGAACCTCATCGATCAATGGCGCAGTTTCATCGGTCAACGCCTTAAGAGAGGCTTTAGCCTCATCGATAAAGCGGCCTACACGTATCACCACATATGCAATAGCGATAGCGATGACAGCCAATGACGTGCGATTATTGTTGCAATTCCACCTGGACCCATGTTGTTAGCCTACCTGAACCCTTAACTCTCTTGTGGGTTTTTCGGTTGTGGCACCCAATCAATTCCACTCTCCTTGCGTTGAGCAGGAGTAATTGGAGTTGGTGCGCCGGTCAGCGGATCTCCACCGCTAGCTGTCTTTGGAAAGGCGATAACTTCTCTAATTGAATCTGATCCAGTTAATAATGCACACACTCGGTCAAGACCAAGAGCAATTCCGCCATGTGGAGGTGGGCCGTAGTTGAAGGCCTCAAGCAAGAATCCGAACTTGCTATTTGCTTCTTCATCACTCAAACCAATAACTGAGAAAACATCCTTTTGAATATTGCGATCATGGATACGAATTGATCCACCACCTAATTCAGTTCCATTCAAAACGATGTCGTAGGCATAAGCCAGAGCGTTCGCTGGATCTGATTTAAATGTGGCGGCAAACTCAGGCTTTGGACCCGTGAATGGGTGGTGGACCGCGGTCCAACCACCATCATCTGTTGGTTCAAACATTGGTGCATCGACAACCCATAGGAACTCCCATTGGCCATCTGGAATCAAGTTGCATCGCTTTCCAATTTCAAGGCGAACTGCACCTAGTAGGTTGAGTGAAGAAGCTCGATCTCCCGCAGCAAAGAAGATCGCATCTCCTGGCTTTGCACCAGCTGCTGCAACTACTCCGGCTGTCTCATCCTCAGAAATATTCTTTGATACCGGACCACCCAGGGTTCCGTCCTCATTAACGAGAATGTATGCAAGGCCCTTGGCTCCACGAGCTTTAGCCCAATCCTGCCAAGCATCAAGTTCGCGTCGGGCAGATGATGCTCCACCTGGCATAACAACGGCGCCTACATACGGAGCTTGGAAAACACGGAAAGGTGTATTTGCAAAGAATGCGGTGAGATCAACCAACTCATTTCCAAAACGAAGATCCGGCTTATCTGATCCGTAATTTGTCATTGCATCTGCATATGTCATGCGCTTCAACGGTAGAGGAATGTCGTAATTGACCGCTTCCTTCCAGACACGAGCAACAATCTTTTCTGCCACAGCCAAAATATCCTCTTGATCAATAAAAGACATCTCAATATCTAGCTGAGTGAACTCTGGTTGACGATCGGCACGGAAATCCTCATCACGGAAACAACGTGCAATCTGATAATACTTTTCCATCCCAGCAACCATAAGCAGCTGCTTAAAAAGCTGCGGGGATTGAGGAAGCGCGTACCAAGATCCTGGTTGAAGACGTACAGGAACTAAAAAGTCGCGAGCACCTTCGGGGGTTGAACGGGTCAAATATGGCGTTTCGATTTCAAGGAAGCTCTCATCCTCCATTACGCGGCGGATGGTCGATGTGACCTTAGAGCGAAGTCGTAAGTTGTGGGCAGGCTTCTCACGACGCAGATCCAAATAACGGTAACGTAAACGAACCTCTTCATTAATGTCGGTGTCATCACCACTATCTACTGGGAATGGAAGCGGAGCGGCTTCCGAGAGAACAACAACTGTGTCCCCCATGACTTCGATTTCACCTGTTGCAATGTTGGTGTTCTCGTTGCCTGCAGGTCGCGCAACAACCTCTCCAGTGATTAGAAGACACCATTCGGCACGAAGTGAACCCGCAACCTTCTCATCTCTAATGACAACTTGAACTGAACCAGATGCATCACGCAAATCAATGAAGGCAACACCGCCATGATCGCGGCGACGAGAAACCCAACCCGCAAGGGTTACGGTTTGGCCTGCGTGTGATTTACGCAGTGACCCAGCTTCATGAGTACGCAACATTTAATATTCCTAATTCTTCTTGTGGAGAGCATCGAATAATGAGCCAATCTTAACCGAGGATGAGGCTCCCGTTTCCATCTCCTTTAACTCCACCACTCCACTTGAAATCTCTGAATCTCCGAGAACAATCACATATGTGGAGCCACTTTTATCGGCCGCCTTCATGGCACCTTTCAACGCCCGATCGCCAAAGGCAATTTCAATGGTTTTCCCTTTAAGTCGGAGCTCTGAGGCGATCGTCAAAGCTTGAACCTTTGCCGCCTCCCCCAAAGGAATAATGAATAGATCTGAGACAAATGCATCAGCCCCAATTACTCCCTCTGCCTCTGCAGCAAGCAATGCACGATCCACTCCTAATCCAAAACCAATACCCGATAAGGATTGCCCTCCGAGTTGCTCCATTAATCCGTCGTAACGTCCTCCACCACCGATTCCAGATTGCGCGCCCAATAGCTCGTGCACAAACTCGAAGGTAGTGCCGGTGTAGTAATCCAAACCTCGCACCATTCGTGGATTCAGGGTGTAGTTAATTTTCATCGCATCTAAATACTTTGTGACTTGCGCAAAATGTTGGCGGGATTGTTCAGTTAAGTAATCCATTAACAATGGAGCCTGCGCCATCGCTGACTTCATCTCTTCTCGCTTGTCATCAAAGAGTCGCAATGGATTGATCGCCGCTCTGGCAGCGGTTGCTTCATCAAGATCAAGTGTTGCAATGAACTTCAAAAGATCAACTCTGTGAGCCGCTCTAGATTGAGCATCGCCCAAAGAGGTTAGTTCTAATCGATACTTTGTTAGTCCAATCGCCTTGAAACCTGCATCTGCAATTGCAATTACCTCTGCATCAATCGCAGGGTCATCTAAACCAATAGCTTCAATGCCAACTTGATAGAACTGACGGTAACGACCTGCTTGGGGACGTTCTGCTCTGAAAAATTGACCTGAGTACCAAACCTTGACCGGTAGTTGTCCACGATCTAAACCATGTTCAATCACAGAACGCATTACACCGGCTGTGCCTTCTGGTCGTAATGTGATCGATCGACCACCACGGTCCTCGAAGGTGTACATCTCTTTTGAAACTACATCTGTCGATTCGCCAACGCCGCGCTTAAAGAGATCAGTATCTTCAAATACTGGTAATTCAATTAACTGGTAACCCGCCTTGCTTGCAGGAGAAATCAAGGATTCACGAACAAACTCAAAGGCGCTAGACCGAGGAGGTGTGTACTCGCTGACTCCCTTTGGAGCTGCAATTTTTTGTTGTGCCATCAATATCGACCTACCAAACTCTTAAGATAAGGATTGTTTTTCTTTTCATACGCCATGTTTGTCTCTGGTCCATGTCCTGGAAGCACCTGAAGATGATCGGCTAAAGGAACAACCTTTTTGCGCAAAGTTTCCTCCATCTCCTTGGCTGAACCTGTTGGCAAATCTGTACGTCCTATGGAACCAGCAAAGAGGACATCGCCGCTGACCAATACCTCTTCATCTACCTCAAACATCAATGAGCCTCGAGTATGACCTGGGGCATGAATCGCTCTAAAGGAAAGACCCACCAGGTTGATGACCTCTCCATTTTTTAGCTCAAGCACTTGAGCGGGTTCTACAAATTTCATATCAGCAACGGTTGAGGAAAACTCTGCGCTAAGCAATTTTTCAGGCGCACTCAAATAAGCCCGATCTTCGCTATGGATATATGCAGGAATCGAGTATCCATCTGCGATCGGCTGAATAGAAAAGGTGTGATCAAGATGGCCATGAGTTGCGATAACAGCGACAGGCTTGAGGTTATTTCTTTTCAACATCTCCTCCAACTGAGCAGAGACATCAGGCATGCCAGGGTCAATCACGACACACTCGCTATTTCGACCAGATGCCAGCACATAACAGTTGGTGGCAAACATAGGGGCGGCAAATGAGTCGATCAGCAATCTCCCCACCCCCGAATTTCACGCTCAATTGTGGCTCGATTGACGCTCGAACCATGAGACAGGGTACCTTTTGACCTAGCAATCCACACTCGACCCACGCTTAGAGGCACCAAATCTTCTGAGCAACGCACACTTATAGCGAGCCTCATGAAAAAGGTAACGCGCTGAAAGGATCACTCTCATGACAGATATGAATTTCCCACAACAGGCAAGCGCAGCAAGTGCGTTAATCGGAGATCCTTCGGCATTTGGTCGAGTAGCAGAAGATGGAACAGTTTATGTTCGTACACCTTCTGGAGAAAAAGCTGTTGGTTCATACCCTGGCAAGAGCGCTGAAGAAGCATTGGCTTACTTCGTTCGCAAATTTGAGGTTTTAGCTGGCGAGGTTGCACTCCTAGCTGCACGCATTAAAAGTGGAGCGATGGTTCCATCTGATGCATATGCCGCGGTTAAGAAATTACGTGAGCAGGTAAAGGAACTTAATGGAGTCGGTGACCTAGATGCACTTGCAGCATCTGTGGAACAGATTGAGCCATTGATTGAAGGACATCGTGAAGCCTACGAAGCGAAGAAGGCGGCAGAATCAGCGGCAAAGGCGGCTCGCCGTGAACAGATTTTGGTCGAGAAGGAAAAGATTGTTGCAGAGGCTGAATCTCTTGCACTTTCCGAGAGCTGGAAAGCAACTGGAGATCGTCTTAAGGTTTTGCTTGATGAATGGAAAGCTGCGCCTCGTCTAGATAAGAAGGCAGATGCCGATCTCTGGAAGCGATTCTCATCTTCTCGCAACAAGTTTGATAAGCGTCGTCGCACTCATTTCGCATCCCTTGAGGCAACTCAATCAGTTGTTGCAGATGCAAAGAAGAAGATTGTTGAAGAGGCAGAGAAGTTGGCAACATCTACTGAATGGGTCCCAACAGCTAAACGCTTCAAGGTACTCATGGATCAGTGGAAGGCCTCTGGCCGCGGCAAGAAAAATGATGATGCCAAGTTGTGGTCTCGTTTTAAAGCGGCGCAGGATCAATTCTTCACCGCCAAGAACGCAGATCTTGAAAAGCGCGATGTAACTATGGCTGCAAATCTTGTAAAGCGTGAAGAGCTTCTTCCAAAGATCGAGGCGCTGCTTCCGATCAGCGATGTGAAGGAAGCACGCAAATCGCTCAATGAGCTAATGCGTTCTTGGGAGCGAATCGGAATGACCCACCGCGATAAGCGTGCAGCACTTGATGCTCGTGTAGCTGCGGTTGAGTTTGCCATCAAAGAGGCCGAGGCTGAAATTTGGCGCAAGACAGATCCTGCTGCAAAAAAGCGTGCTCAAGAGGTTGTCGCTCAGTTGACTGATTCAATCGCTAGCTATGAAAAGGCTGCGGAAAAGTTTGCTGCAAGCGGAAATACTAAGAAGGCTACTGAAGCAGCTGAATCAGCAGCAGCTCGTAAGGTGTGGCTTGCAGAGGCTCAAAAGGGTCTTGCAGAGTTCAACTAATTCAAATTGGTTTCTTTGAATTAGTTGTTTGTTGTTCTGTAGACATCGTAAACACCTTCAATACCTCGCACCGCTGCTAAAACAGCATCTAAGTGCGTGGCATCTGCCATTTCAAAGGTGAAGCGAGAAAATGCTGTGCGATCCTTTGATGTACTAACCGCAGCGCTCAAAATGTTTACATGTTGCTCAGACAATGTGCGGGTTACATCGGCAAGTAAAGAGGCTCTATCGAGGGCTTCAACTTGGATATTGACCAAAAAGATCGAAGCGGCCCCGCTTCTCCACTTTACATTTACAACACGATCAGATTGATGTTTCTGCAGATCTGAAGCGTTTGTGCAGTCAGCGCGATGGATTGAAACTCCGCTGCCCTTGGTGATGAAACCCATAATGTGATCACCGGGCACCGGAGTGCAGCATCTTGCTAGCTTTACAAGAACATCATCTGTTCCCTCGACATCTACCGCGTTGCTAGAACGGCGGGTAGCGGGAGCGCGATTTGGTAAGACATCCATCGTTGGCTCTGGATGAGAATCCTCTGCGCCCATAGATGCAACCAATTTGTCAATTATGGATGCAGCTGAAACATGCCCATCCCCCACAGCTGAGTACAAACCATCGATATCTGAATATCGAAGATCATGAGCTAACTCAAGAAGAGAGTGACCTGCAAAGATTTTCTGCAAAGGTAACCCTGCTTTACGCATTTGACGTGCGATTGATTCGCGACCAGCATCGATCGCCTCTTCACGTCTTTCCTTGCTAAACCATGCTTTGATCTTCGATCTTGCACGAGGGCTTTTTACAAAGTTAAGCCAATCTCGACTAGGGCCAGCTGATTCACTCTTATTGGTCACAATTTCTACAACATCACCATTGTTCAGACGTGATTCAAGTGGAACTAACCTGCCATTTACCTTTGCACCCGCACAACGAAGACCGACATCGGTGTGAACCGAGAAAGCAAAGTCAACTGGTGTTGATCCACCTGGAAGGGCTACAACACTCCCTTTTGGGGTAAAGACAAAAACTTCAGGTGAGCCTAGATCAAAACGTAGGGCCTCCAGAAACTCAGAAGGATCCTCTGTCTCCTTTTGCCACTCGTGCAGTTGTCGCAACCACAACATTTCAGGTGATGAGTCTGAGTTTTCTGGACCTTGCTTGTACTTCCAGTGCGCCGCAATACCGAACTCAGCTCGTGCATGCATGTCATAGGTACGAATTTGAATTTCTATAGCTTTACCCGTTGGCCCAATTACCGTTGTATGAAGAGATTGATACAGGTTGAACTTAGGCATCGCGATGTAATCCTTGAAACGCCCCGGAACCGGACTCCAACGGGCGTGAATTGAACCCAATACCGCGTAGCAATCACGAACATCATTTACTAAAACGCGAATGCCTACCAGGTCATAAATATCATTGAACTCACGACCACGTACAACCATCTTTTGATACACCGAGAAGAAGTGTTTCTTGCGGCCCGTGACCGTTGCCTCGATGCTATCTCGAGCCAAATCCTCTCTGACTGAAGAGATTACCTCTTCAGTTAACTTGTCACGTGATGGAGAACGTTCTGCTACTAGTCGGGAGATTTCTTCAAACTTTTTTGGCTCAAGAACTTCAAAGGAGAGATCTTCAAGCTCCCACTTAATCGCATTCATACCTAAACGATGTGCAAGAGGTGCGTAAATATCCAAGGTTTCGCGGGCTTTGCGTGAAGCACTTTCGGGAGAAACAAATTTCCAGGTGCGGGCGTTGTGAAGTCGGTCAGCGAGCTTGATCACCAATACCCGAATATCTCGAGACATTGCGATAACCATCTTGCGAACGGTTTCCGCTTCAGCTGTAGGTCCATAGGTGAGTTTGTCTAACTTAGTGACTCCATCTACAAGATTTGCGATCTCGTCACCAAAATCAAGACGCAACTGTGTGATTGAGTACTGAGTATCTTCAACGGTGTCATGCAACAAGGCTGCGATGATTGTTGCGGGATTGAGCCCCAAGTGTGCCAAGATTTCAGCAACAGCAACTGGGTGTGTTATGTACGGTTCACCTGACTTACGAAGCTGACCTTCGTGGGCATCACGTGCTACTTCAAATGCACGTGATACCTCATCCTGATTTACCGAGGCATGGTTTTCTTTGAGAGCACTAATTACTGGTGCTATCAAAGTATCCACAAAAGACCTTACTTACGACCTTTACGCTTTGGTTGGTTACGAGGACCGCGGCCATTCACAGCGGCAGCTGGCGAACCAGTTGATGCTGAACTCGACGCTGCTGGAGTGCGTGCCTCTACTCGCTTGGTCAGAGCTTGCAACGCAGGCTCCTTCTCGCGTAGCTGAGTGAGAACCGCAGGTGCGATGAAGATCGATGAGTATGTTCCGACAATCAAACCAATGAAGAGGGCTAGTGAAAGATCTTTCAGAGTTCCAGCGCCAAGTAAACCTGCACCCACAAACAAGATTGCCGCTACTGGCAAGATCGCCACGATTGAAGTGTTTGCTGAGCGAACGATTGTCTGATTGACCGCCAAGTTAACCGCTTGTGAATAGGTTTTTGTTGAGGTAGATGTGATGGACTTTGTATTGTCCCTCACTCTGTCGAAGACAACTACCGTGTCATACAGCGAGTAACCCAAGATAGTTAAGAAACCGATAATGGTTGCAGGGGTAACATCAAATCCAACCAATGCATAAATACCTACAGTGATGAACACGTCATGAATAACGGCAACGATTGCAGAGATTGCCATCTTTGGCTCAAGGGCCATAGCCAGATAGATCATTACAACTAATAGGAAGCCAAACAATCCGTACAGGGCTTTACGCGTGATCTCTTTACCCCATGATGGACCAATGATTTGAGTATCGATGTTTGCCGCACTTACTGAAAACTTAGCCGCCAAAGCATCTTGAAGCGCGTTGTTCTCCGCAGCATCTAAAGCTTCGGTCTGAACACGGACCTTGTCATCGCCTACTAGTTGAACAATTGCACCGCTAGTAATGCCAGCTTCCTGCACCGCTTCTCTTGCCTGAGCAACTGAAGGACTAGAGGTATTTACCGTAAAAGATGATCCGCCCTTGAACTCGATTCCGAGACTTAATCCCTGAATCGCCAAAGCTCCGATTGAGAGCAGAACAAAGAAACCTGAAAGTCCGTACCAACGACGTCGGTTACCGATGAAGTTAACTGAGGTTTCACCGCGATAGAGACGTCCACCTAAACCTGAAAACTTTGACACTTTATGCCTCCTTCGCAACGGCTAGTCCCAGACTCTTCGGCGAGAAACCTGAGAGAGGATGACCTGAGTTAAAGAACTTGCTTCGAGAAACTAAGACAAGTGCTGGCTTGGTGAAGAGGAAGATGATGATTAAGTCGATGAGTGTTGTTAGGCCCAAGGTAAAGGCAAAGCCACGGACTCCACCAACTGAGAAGATGTAGAGAAGCACAGCCGCAATAATCGAAACAAAGTCAGCGATCAGAATTGTGCGACGGGCACGAACCCAACCTGTCTCAGCCGCAGTCCGCAATGACCTGCCCTCTCGCATCTCATCCTTAACACGTTCAAAGTAAACGATAAATGAGTCAGCGGTAACACCAATCGCTGTAATTGCACCTGCAATACCAGCCAATGTAAGGGTGAAGCCGATCCATTGACCCATGAGCAGGATCAGCGCATACAACATAATCGCCGCAACACCCAAAGATGCAACGGTGACGAAGCCTAATGCTCGGTAATAGAGCAGGGTAAAGATGATTACCAACAACATACCCAAACCTGCAGCGAGCACACCAGCGTTAAGCTGATCAGCACCTAGCGTTGGAGAAACTTGCTGCACTTCTCCACGATCAAATGCAAGTGGAAGCGCACCATACTTGAGGACATTTGCAAGATCTTGAGCTTCCAACTGTGTGAAGCTTCCGGTGATCTGTGCATTTCCTGATGGAATCGCCTCTGTGATTCGTGGCGCTGAGACAACTAGACCATCTAGAACAATCGCAACCTGATTAGTTGGCTCTGGAAGAGATGTCACTCTTGAAGTTAGGGCACCAAAAGCAGATGTTCCCTCGTTATCAAATTCAAGGCTTACAAACCAAGCGCTACCTGCCTGAGTATCGAGACCTGCAGATGCTGAAGAAATCTGACGACCCAAAACCTCTGCAGGAGCAAGAATGTACTTTGAACCGCCTGCACGATCACAGGTAACTAGAACATCTGATGGCAAATCTGATGATGTTCCCTGAAGATTTTCTGGCTTAGTGCAATCAAGTGCTGCAAACTTTGCATTTACTTCAGCGCTTACTCCAGCTGCTGGAGTTGCTTCAGCATCAGCTGCTGCTGGAATTCCTGAACCAGATGCAAGCACCTGACGGAAACGTAGCTCTGCAGTCTGTCCAACTAAATCAACTACACGTCGACCAGTGTCGCCTGGAACGGAAATTACGATTTGGCGATTTGTGCCGCTGCCTTGAGCGGTTACCTCTGATTCAACAACACCGAGTGAGTCAACACGTTGGCGAATAATGGAGACCGCCTGGTCAATCGCATCGCTAGTGACACTGCCCTCTTCACCCGGTGCGATTCGAGGTTGCAGAGTTACCGAAGTACCGCCACGTAGATCCAAACCTAGCTGAAGGCTTTTCGAGTCTTGAAGGAAAACTAGGCCCACCATCGAGATGAGGATGAGGCCAAGAATTGCCAAAGATCGTCCAGGACGAGAGCTGGTCTTTGTTGGTTTCGTTGTTGTAGACATAGGCGCAGAGTCTAGAGGTCAGATGAAGGTAAGTCGAAAAGCGTGCCGATTTCAGCAGGGGGTGTTCGTCCAATATGTCGCCAGCCTTGGGCGGTAGCTACCCGCCCACGCGGGGTTCTGGCCATAAATCCATTTCTGACAAGGAAGGGCTCAGCAACTGATTCAACTGTTTCGACCTCTTCGCCTACGGCAATAGCCAAGGTTGAAAGACCCACTGGTCCCCCATTAAATCTTTCGATCAGTGCGATCAAAACCGCACGATCTAGACGGTCTAGACCTAACTCATCAACCTCATACATTTCGAGAGCGGCTTGAGCATCCTTCAAAGAGATATTTGAAGCACCCTGTACTTGGGCAAAGTCACGCACTCGACGCAAGAGACGATTGGCTATTCGCGGTGTACCACGTGATCGACCAGCTACTTCGACCACTGCATCCTTATCGATAGAAAGCTTTAACAGTTCAGAGCTTCTGGAAATGACATGTGCAATATCTTCTTCATTGTAGAAATCTAAATGGGCTGTGAAACCAAAGCGATCACGTAACGGACTTGGCAGTAAACCCGCTCTTGTAGTTGCTCCCACTAATGTGAAATGAGGAAGCTGCAGCGGAATCGCAGTTGCACCTGGTCCCTTCCCGACAATTACATCAACTCGGAAATCCTCCATTGCTAGATATAGCAACTCTTCGGCAGGACGTGGCAATCGATGAATTTCATCTAGAAAGAGAATCTCTCCTTCAACCAATGAAGAGAGAATCGCAGCCAAATCTCCCGCATGAGTGATAGCGGGTCCACTTGTAATTCTTATTGGAGCATTCATCTCACTTGCCAAAATCAATGCAAGAGTTGTTTTTCCTAAACCAGGCGGACCGGACAATAAGATGTGATCGGCAGGTGTGTTTCGATGACGTGCTGCAGAAAGCAACACATCTATCTGCTCTCTAACGCGATGTTGACCTACAAAATCAGTCAAAGATTTTGGACGTAGTGCATGTTCGAGAGCGGACTCTTCGCTCTTTATCTGCGGCGTGACTATTCGATCATCAGCCACGAGAACTCTTTCCACTGGCCAGAGAAAGTTTCAACAGTTCGCTCAACTCAAGCTTTGATGCTTCAACACCATCTGCTTGCAACGCTGATACGACATTTGAGATAGCTGCATCAGACTCTTTAGGAGAAAAACCAAGTGATACAAGGGCACTTGCCAACTGTTCTCTCCATGCTGGCTGATGACCCTTATATTGCGCTGCAGTTGATAAATCACTCAGCTTGCCTTTGAGCTCTAAGATTAAACGTTGAGCTCCTTTTCTGCCGATACCAGGAACCTTTTCAATCGAAGCTATATCTTCTTGTGCAATTGCACGGCCGAGATCTTCAGGGGTTAACGCGCCAAGAATAGAGAGCGCAACCTTAGGTCCGATGCCTGACACAGTTTGAACCAATTCAAAGAGTGCACGGGATTCCTCATTGAGGAAACCAAAAAGTGTTAACGAATCTTCACGAACAACAAGTGAGGTAAAAAGTTGTATCTGCGAACCTAATGTCACCTGCGTGGTAGTTGCAGGATTAACTAGAACTGTTAATCCAAATCCACCTACTTCGACAACTACTCGATCCGAGTTAATTGACCGTACCGTTCCACTTAAAAGCGAAATCATCGCGTCCTCAACTTCTTTAGACGGCTTTGTTCTGCAGCCACCGCCTGGGCTAGACGCGTATTTCCCCCGCCGCGCCAAATATGGCAAATAGCCAAGGCAAGCGCATCGGTGGCATCAACAGGTTTTGGAATCGTCTCTAAATTCAAAATCTTCTGAACCATCTGCGCCACCTGAGCCTTGTTAGCTCTGCCGCTTCCGGTGACTGAGGCTTTAACTTCAGAAGGCGTGTGCATCATTACAGGTATTCCAGCTTTAGCAGCTAGCAGTAACGCTATTCCTGCAGCTTGACCAGTTCCCATGACTGTTCGCACATTGTGTTGCGAGAAAACACGTTCAACAGCAATAACATCTGGCTTCCAAAGATTGATCCATTGCGAAAGCTGTTGATCTAAATCCATCAAACGCTGTTCAAGCGGAGAATCAACCGGAGTAACAATGACACCAACTTCAATCAGCGAGATTGGTGAACCCACCGCACCTTCAACTATGCCCACACCACAACGAGTAAGGCCAGGGTCTACACCCAAAACTCTCATTGTGCTCCTCGTGCTTTCTCGATTAACTAATGTTCAAGCCTAAGGTGAGCCAACTACTCTCTAATCGAGGCTCGCCATAACTTCATCAGAAACATCAAAGTTGCTGTAGACATTTTGCACATCATCAAGCTCTTCAATTGCGTCGATTAACTCAAAAACCTTTTTCGCTCCATCTGCATCCAATGGAATACTCATTGAGGGCAGGAATGAAGAGTCTGCTGATTCATAATCGATTCCTGCTGCTTGTAGTGCGGTTCGAACCGGTACTAGATCTACAGGCTCGCTTACGATTTCAAAGGCTTCACCAAGATCATTTACCTCTTCAGCTCCAGCCTCTAATACCGCTTCAAGAATCGAATCCTCGGTAAGTGCGCCATCCTTCTTTACGATAACCACGCCTTTACGATTAAAAAGATATGAAACCGACCCTAGATCTGCCATGGATCCGCCATTTCGAGTAACGGCGACCTTTACCTCCGATGCGGAACGGTTTCTGTTATCGGATAAACATTCGATCATGATTGCAACACCGTTAGGACCGTAACCTTCGTACATGATGGTGATCCAATCCTTGGCACCGGCTTCTAGGCCTGCGCCTCGTTTAATCGCTCTTTCGATATTGTCAGAAGGCATTGAAGACTTCTTAGCCTTGGCCACCGCATCAAAAAGTGTTGGGTTGCCATCCATATCTGCTCCGCCATTGCGTGCTGCTACCTCAATCGCACGAATCTGCTTTGCAAAAACCTTTGCACGGCGACTATCGATAATCGCCTTCTTGTGCTTGGTCGTAGCCCATTTGGAATGGCCGGACATGGATTCACCTCACCTAGCTAAAATTAAACCAATTATGTGTGGCTACTTTACCTTCTGAAGTGCTGGACGGGCTACCTGCTCAATAAAGTATCGGTGAATGCGATTATCCCCCGTTAACTCGGGATGAAATGAAGTGGCCAGCGCAGTAGCCGATCGCACCGCCACCGGGTGTGAATCAACCGAGGCCAACACTTGTACCGATTCAGAAACCTTTTCGACCCACGGTGCCCGAATGAAGACCGCTCTAATGAGTTGCTCAGAGCCATCTGCAAAGGCGATATCTGATTCAAAGGAATCAACCTGTCGACCAAATGCATTTCGGCGAACAGTGATTGCTAATCCACCAAAGCTCTTCTGCCCCTGCTTTGCATCAAGGATCTCTTCGGCCAGCAAAATCATTCCTGCGCAGGATCCATAAACAGGCATACCTTGTGCGATTCGCGATTTGATCAAATCGTAAACACCGAAGACCTCAGAAAGTTGAGCGATCGTTGTGGACTCTCCCCCAGGCAAAACAAGGGCATCGATCCCTTCAATTTCCTCAGCTCGACGAACACCAAAGGCATCAACACCACAACTAATTAGTGAAGACAGGTGCTCTCGCACATCACCTTGAAGAGCTAAGACACCAACCTTCATTGATTGTGCTTTTTACCAACCGCGCTCTGCAAGACGGTGTGGTGCAGGCAAATCTGCGACATTGATTCCTACCATCGCTTCGCCAAGGCCACGTGATGCATCAGCGATCACCTTTGGATCATCCCAGAAGGTTGTTGCCTTTACACATGCTGCTGCGCGCTGTGCAGGATTTCCTGATTTAAAGATTCCTGAACCGATAAAGACTCCATCAGCACCCATGCTCATCATCAAAGCAGCATCAGCAGGTGTTGCAATTCCACCTGCGGTGAATAAAACAACTGGAAGTTTTCCGGTCTCGGCAACTTCCTTTACCAACTCGTAAGGGGCCTGTAGCTCCTTTGCTGCGACATAAAGTTCATCTTCGCGCATAGATGATAGGCGGCGAATCTCTCCACCGATCTTTCGCATGTGTTGCATCGCATTGGAAACATCTCCAGTACCCGCCTCGCCCTTAGAGCGAATCATTGCAGCGCCTTCATTAATGCGACGAAGTGCTTCACCTAAATTTGTAGCTCCGCAAACAAATGGAACTGTGAAATCAAACTTGTCGATGTGATTCTCATAATCTGCTGGAGTCAAAACCTCTGACTCGTCGATGTAATCCACACCTAGTGATTCCAAGACACGCGCCTCAACAAAGTGGCCAATTCGAGCCTTAGCCATAACGGGAATTGATACCGCCGCTTGGATCTTTTCAATCATGTCTGGGTCTGACATGCGGGCGACTCCACCTTGAGCACGAATATCTGCTGGAACGCGCTCTAGAGCCATAACAGCCACGGCACCTGCATCTTCGGCGATCTTTGCTTGTTCGGCGTTAACAACATCCATGATGACGCCGCCCTTGAGCATCTCAGCCATTCCGCGCTTAACGCGACCAGTGCCTGTTACTTCAGCCATTTCCAATTACTCCGCTTCGATCGAAAGATAGAGCCCAATCCTACTTGTTATTTTCCACGTTGCGCGAGGTGAATTCAGGCTCACGATCGGTCAATGCGACCCAAACCTGACCCGGTGCAAAGTTCATCGCTGTTCCATCGGCAAGGGTGAAGGTGGTTCCTGAACCTTCAAAAGCTCGATTCCAAGTAGTCACAAAGAGTTCACCATCACGCAGAACATAGGCCTTACCTGAACCAATAGTTTCAGACAGCGGAGTTACTCCCCCGAACTTATCTCCATATTCTGATGGTGAGATCCGAACCATTTGAATAACAAATGTAGTTGGGCCAAGAATAACTCCGCTTTCAGCGAGGTTAACTTTGTTGTTGTGGGATAGAAGCCAACGGGATTCCTCTTGTGACCACCGTGCCGAATATGTCGCAGCCGGCCAATTGACAACAAATTGCGAAATCGGGTCTCCACCATCTGGGCGATCACCAAAAACAAAACCCACGCTCTTAGCTGTATCAACATTCAAGCCTTCATC
>JBEDKL010000008.1:0-18063 GCA_041172145.1 Actinomycetota bacterium | reverse complement strand
GATTTCCCACACAAGGATCTACGTCGTGCACGTGCAGCGGCAACAAACATGATTCCTACATCAACAGGTGCGGCAAAGGCGATCTCACTTGTACTCCCAGAGCTCAAGGGCAAGCTAGATGGTTACGCGATGCGCGTTCCAGTCCCAACAGGTTCTGCGACAGATTTAACTGTTGAGCTTGCAAGGGAAGCAACAGCTGCAGAGATCAATGCAGCGATGAAGGCTGCTGCAAATGGCCCACTTAAGGGATTCCTTTCATACACTGAAGATCCAATTGTTTCTTCAGATATCGTCACCGATCCATCATCATGTATCTTCGATGCAGGCCTTACTAAGGTAATTGGCAACCAGGTAAAGATCGTTGGTTGGTATGACAACGAGTGGGGTTACTCAAACCGCCTTGTTGACCTGATTGATTACGTCGGCAAATCTCTGTAATGCCAGATCTTTCTACAATTGATGTAGCAGGAAAGCGGGTCTTTCTGCGTTGTGATCTTAATGTTCCCTTGAAAGAGGGGGTCATCAAAGATGATGGACGCATTAAAGCCTCGCTTCCTACTATTCAAACCTTGCTTGAAAAAGGTGCATCACTTGTTATCGCCGCGCACCTTGGTCGCCCCAAGGGAGAAGCAAAGCCTGAACTCTCACTAGCACCAGTAGCTAAGCGTTTATCAGAGCTACTTGGTCGCGAGGTCAAGTTCACAGGCCAGCTAACTGGTGCAGCGGTAACACAGGAAGCCCAATCTCTTCAGGCTGGTGAGATTCTTATTCTGGAAAATATTCGTTTTAGCGCAGCAGAGACAAGCAAGGAAGAGTCTGAGCGCTCAACCTTTGCCGCAGAGCTTGCTCAGCTAGCAGATGTTTATGTTGGCGATGGCTTTGGCGCAGTTCACCGTAAGCACGCCTCTGTCTTTGATCTTCCAAAGTTACTGCCACACACCGCAGGAACCTTGGTTGCAGCAGAGGTTGAGGTTCTCAAGAAACTGACTCAAAACCCTGAACGTCCATATGGAGTAGTTCTTGGTGGAGCAAAGGTTTCAGACAAACTTGGCGTTATTGAAAACTTACTTGGCAAGGTAGATGTTTTGGCTATCGGCGGAGGAATGGTTTTTACATTCCTCAAAGCACAAGGCAAGGAGATCGGAACCTCACTTGTTGAGGCTGAGATGCTTGATGTTGTTACCGGATTAATCGCAACAGCTGAGAAAAATGGCGTCAAGCTTTTGCTTCCCACGGACATTGTGGTGGCACCAACATTTGCTGCAGATGCAACTCCAACCTTAGTTTCTGCAGATGCAATCCCAGCGGATCAAATGGGTCTGGATATCGGACCGGTTTCTGCTGCAGCATTTGCCGCTGAAATTATTAAGTGCAAAACCGTATTTTGGAATGGCCCAATGGGTGTTTTTGAGTTCCCTAACTTTGCTGCTGGAACCAAGGTTGTGGCGCAAGCATTAACTGAGGTTTCAGGAATTTCAGTTGTTGGCGGGGGAGACTCTGCAGCCGCGGTTCGTGCACTAGGTTTTGCTGACTCACAATTTGGGTATATCTCAACTGGTGGCGGAGCATCTCTTGAATATCTTGAAGGCAAGGAACTTCCTGGTCTTAAGGCGCTAGATCTCATTTAAGGTAAGAAACTGAACTGAAGGAGCGGGAAATGCGTAAACCATTAATGGCAGGAAACTGGAAGATGAACCTCAACCATCTTGAGGCGATCGCAGTTGCTCAAAAGTTGGTTTACAGTCTTGAAGATAAGGATTACGACGCTGTTGATGTAGCTGTCATTCCTCCATTTACAGATATTCGCTCTATTCAAACTTTGGTTGATGGAGATCGCCTACGACTTCAATATGGGGCACAGGATCTTTCACCAGAGACTGGCGGCGCATTCACCGGTGATATTTCAGGTTCTATGCTCGCAAAGCTGGGCTGCACTTATGTTGTTATCGGTCACTCAGAGCGTCGAGCGATTCACAATGAATCAGATGCTTTGATCAATCGAAAGATTAAGGCCGCGCTTGCACATGAGCTGACGCCAATCTTCTGTGTAGGTGAAGAGCTAGCTATTCGTGAGGCTGGTACACATGTAAGTCATGTGATCCGCCAGATTCGCGCAGGTCTTGAAGGCTTTACAAAGCCAGAGCTCAAAAAGATTGTTATCGCTTATGAACCAGTTTGGGCGATTGGAACTGGAAAGACTGCGACACCTGAGGATGCTCAAGAGGTATGCGCCTCAATCCGCGAAGAGGTTGAAAGCATCGGCTCACCTGAGATCGCAGCAAATATGCGCATCCTGTATGGCGGTTCTGTGAAATCATCCAATATCGTGGAAATCATGAAGAAGCCCGATGTTGATGGCGCTTTGATGGCCAAGATCGTTAAATTCCACGCGGTGACGGAGTAAGCATTACCCCCTTCAGGCGGGTATCCTTACCCTCTACGAACTAGGAGTTTAAGAAAAGTGATACTAGCTCTCTCAATCGCGCTTGTGATTACAAGCGTACTTATGATCCTTTTGGTACTACTTCACAAGGGCAAGGGAAGCGGCCTATCCGATCTATTCGGTGGCGGCATCTCATCAAACTACGGTGGTTCATCTGTCGTAGAGCGCAACCTTGATCGCCTCACAATCGTTGCTGGCGGATTCTGGTTCGCCCTAGTTGTAGCGCTATCGCTTGCTCTTAAGTAAAAACAACTCACTTTTATTCATAAGCACCACCAGTTAAAACAAGGGGATACACATGGCAAGTGCAATTCGCGGAAGTCGTGTCGGCGCAGGCCCAATGGGCGAGGCAGAGCGTGGCGATTCAATCGCTCGTGCTTATGTTTCATACTTTTGCGCAAATGGACATGAGGTTCGCCCATCATTTGCTGTTGAAGAAACTGTCGTGATTCCAGCTGAATGGGATTGCCCAAAGTGCGGATATCCCGCAGGCCGTGATCGCAACAATCCACCTAGCCCAGAAGTAAATGTGCCTTACAAGACTAAGGAGCGTCGCACAGATGCAGAAGGTGAAAAACTTCTAGAAGAAGCACTTCGCAAACTTCGCGGAGAAGATGAGGATTAAATCTTAAAGAGATTTAACAGCATCAAGTAATTCAGATATACCCGCTGCACGATTTGTAAGATTAAATCGAAGCAGTGGGTAATTTCTTGATGCTAACGCTTTTCCATCACCTAGTGCTTGAGCTGCAACCAAGGTTTTAAAGCCATAGCTCTGACCCGGAATAGCAATATCTTTCTGCACATCTCCTGTTATCTGCAGGAAGGCACCATTTTGCTGTCCACCTTTATGGAACTGTCCAGTTGAATGCAGGAAGCGAGGACCCCAACCAAAGGTCACGGGACGGCCAGATTTGTCGGCCAAAATCTCCCGTAGCTCAGCAACAGCTGCATCATCCTTACGATCTAAATAAGCCATGATCGCGATGTAACCATCCTCTGGAACCTGTGCAATTAATTGAGTTAAGGCATCTGTAGTGTTCTTGCCCGCACCAAAGATCTCAACGCAACCATCGGTAAGTTCTGGTGTAAATGTAGGTAAAACACCCTTCCATTCATTAAGCAAAGCAGAGGTTTGCTCTTTGGCTTCAGTCACATTGGGCTGATTAAAGGGATCGATAGCAAGTGCTGCTCCAACAAGTGCGGTAACCCATTCCCAAACAATGAACTGCGATGCTAAATCACCTTCAACTATCAAGTCTGCGCTTCCAGCAAAGGCAATAGTGAAGGCGTTTCCTTCACGTCCATTATGTGAAGTTTCTGCAACTACAGGTAAACGACCAACCTCATTTTTTCCAGTTGATTCTGCAACTAGCTGCTCAATCCAGTCACTTAATCCTGGCATCCCAGATCCCTCATCTGTATATGCCACATATTGATCTGATACAAAAGAAAGCAGATAAGCGATATCGCACATCATTTGCGAATCGGCAAAGAATGATTTCTTGGTGTCACTTGCGTTATCAAGTAGGACTGAAACATCTACTCCAATTAAAGCCGCTGGTACCAAACCAAATGGACTCAAAACACTAAAGCGACCGCCAACATGTGGGTCAGCATTTACAACTGTAAAGCCAGCTTCACGAACCTGCTTATCCAAAGGCGAACCTGGATCGGTAACAAAAACCATGTGCTCGGCAGGGTTTAATCCAGCATCCTTAAACGCTCCCTCAAAAAGTGCGCGTTGAGATGCGGTCTCTATCGTTGATCCTGATTTAGAGCTAACGACAACCACGCTCTTGCTCAAATCAAAGTCAAGAGCATGAGCTACATAATCTGGATCAGTTGAATCAAGGACAAATAGCTTTTTGGAAAATGTTTGAGCAATAACTTCAGGTCCTAGTGAGGAGCCGCCCATTCCGCACAAAATGACATTGCTCTTATCGCGGTGTTTGGCAGCTAGTGCATCAAACTGTGGCAGTAAATCCCGTGAACTCTCAGGCAGATCGATCCAGTTCATTCGGATAGAAGCTTCAGCCTGTGCCTCTGCACCCCAAATTGCAGAGTCTTTTGCCTTTAACCGCTCATGGAAAGCCTGAAGAGATTTGTACTGGCTAGAAGAGCGGTCGATCTTATTGAGAGCGTTACCTTTGATTGAAATCATGATTGTTGAGCAGCCTTTACATTCTCGAGAAGCTCTTCCCACGCTTGGGCAAACTTCTTAACTCCATCGATCTCTAACTCTGTTGTTACCTCATCTAATGAGATTCCAAGTGCTGATAACGCCTTCAATACCTCAATAGCCTCTGCATAATTTCCAGAAATCGTGTTTCCTCGAACTACGCCATGATCGATCACTGCATCAAGAGTTGATTGCGGCATTGTGTTGACCGTATTTGGTGCGATTAACTCGATGACATAACGAGTATCTGGGTATGCAGGATCCTTTACTCCAGTTGATGCCCACAATGGGCGTTGCTTGTTTGCACCTTTAGCTGTTAACACCATCCAGCGCTCTGATGCAAACTTTTCCTCAAAGAGTTGGTAGGCCAAATGTGCATTAGCAACTGCTGCCTTACCTAGAAGGGCGTTTGCCTCTGCAGAGCCATTCTTTTTGAGCAATGCATCAATTGATGAATCGATGCGGCTAATGAAAAATGATGCAACAGAGTGAACAGTCGAAGGCTCGTCGCATTGTTCAATACCTTTAATGTAAGCCTCAATAACCTGCCCGTATCTCTTGACCGAGAAGATCAAAGTTACATTAACGCTGATGCCTTCGGCGATAAGTGCGGTAATAGCTGGCAACCCTTCGATTGTTGCTGGCACCTTAATCATCAGGTTTGGCCGATCGATAATGGACCACAGCTCTTTGCCAGCAGCGATAGTTCCTTCAGTGTCATGAGCCAAGCGCGGGTCAACCTCGATACTCACTCTGCCATCAACTCCACCTGTTGATTGATAGATAGAGGTAAAGAGTTCACATGCTTGACGTACATCATCTGTTGTTAACTTCTTTACAACCTCATCGACACTTGAACTCTTCATCGATGCAATATCTGCAGCGTATTCAGCTGCGCCACTGATCGCTGCGCTAAATATGCTGGGGTTTGTTGTTACGCCAACCACTGCGCTGTCTTTGATTCGAGCAGGCAGGGCATGCGGCTCGTTGGATGTGATTTTGGCACGTGATAAATCATCTAGCCAGATAGAAGTTCCTGCCGCTGAGACCTCGTGTACCGACATTAAATCGCCTTCTTTACCTGAGCAACAACATTTTCAACTGAGAATCCAAACTCCTTGAACAAGCGCTTTGCATCTGCCGATGCGCCGTAATGTTCTAGAGAGATTGCCACACCAGAATCACCGATTAGTTCGCGCCAACCCTGAGCGATTCCAACCTCAATACTGACCTTCAGGACACCAGGGGAGAGAACAGAGTCTTTGTAGTGTTGATCCTGTTCTGCAAACCATTCAAGACATGGCGCGCTCACAACGCGAACATTGATTCCTTCGGCTGCTAACGCTGTTTGTGCATCTATCGCCAATGAAACCTCAGAACCTGTTGCAATTAAAATCGCTTGTGGCCGAGGCAGATCCTTCAAGATATAGGCACCGCGAGCTGTGCCTGAGGCTGGCTCACAAGTTGAGCGATCAAATACAGGCAGGTTTTGACGAGAGAGCAAGATGCCGCAAGCACGCCCGCGGGTAATCATCTTCTTCCACGCCTCTGTTACCTCATTGGCATCTCCTGGGCGAATCACATCAAAGCCAGGGATCGCACGCAGTGCTGCGAAATGCTCGATTGGCTGATGGGTTGGACCATCCTCGCCAACACCAATCGAATCATGTGTCCACACAAAGGTAGTAGCGATATTCATCAGAGCTGCAAGTCGCACCGCAGGGCGCATGTAATCACTAAACACTGCAAAGGTACCGCCAAATGAGCGGGTTAATCCATGCAAAGTAATTCCATTAAGAATCGATCCCATGGCATGTTCACGAATTCCAAAGTGAATGATTCGTCCGTAAGGGTTAGCGCCTTCAATTGCGCTACTTGCTGGCAGGAATGATCCGCCACCCTTAATGCTTGTGTTATTTGATCCTGCTAAATCAGCAGAACCTCCCCAAAACTCAGGCAGGACCGAGGCGATCGCGTTAATAACTTCACCAGAGGCTGCGCGAGTAGCTACATCTTTTCCGGGGGCGAAAACAGGAAGTTTTGAATCCCATCCCGCAGGTAACTCTTTACTGCGCAATCTTTCAAGCAAAACCGCCTTATCTGGATTGCTGGACTTCCATTGTTCAAACTTTGTGTTCCACTGTGCACGAGCCGCAGCGCCACGATCCTTTACTAATCGAGCATGTGCCAAGACCTCAGATGGCATTGCAAACTGTTCATCGGGATTAAGACCCAACTCAATCTTTGTTTGCTTAATTTCATCCTCGCCTAAAGCTGAACCATGCGATGCTGCGGTTCCTCGTGCCTTGGGAGCTGGCCAAGCGATAACAGATTTCATGCGAATCAAAGTTGGCTTTGTGATCTCTTTTTTCGCTGCAATCATCGCTGCATCTAGCGCTGCAATATCAACACTTCCATCAGCCATCGCTGCTACATCGATGACATGCCAACCATATGCACGGTAGCGCGCAGAGACATCTTCGGTAAAAGCGTTATGAGTATCGCCTTCGATGGAGATGCGATTGTCATCATAAATAATGTTGAGATTTCCCAGCTCTTGGGTGCCAGCTAAAGAGTGTGCTTCCGCACTTACTCCCTCTTGCAAATCTCCATCTGAACAAATAACCCAAATAGAGTGATCAAATATTGATTGCTGTGCAGGGGTCGTTGGATCTAGAAGTCCTCGTTCATATCGAGCCGCCATCGCCATGCCAACAGCGGTTGCAACACCTTGGCCTAATGGTCCTGTAGTCATTTCAACTCCAGCTGTATGGCCATACTCAGGGTGTCCTGGTGTTAAGGAGCCCCATGTTCTAAAGCTTTCAAGATCCTTCATCTCGAGGCCGTAGCCACTCAAGAAAAGCTGGATATAAAGAGTTAGAGATGAGTGGCCACAAGAGAGAATGAAACGATCGCGACCTAGCCAATTTGCATCAGATGGGTCATGTACTAAATGGCGTTGAAACAAGGTGTAAGCAACTGGTGCAAGTGACATCGCAGTTCCTGGATGGCCATTGCCTACCTTCTGCACAGCATCTGCTGCCAAGGCTCGTGCATAAGCCACGGCTTGATCATCAAGTGCTGTCCACCCTGTAACTGTGCTCATTATCTATCCATTCTTTTCGTGACCGATAACCAAACTCTCCAAGAAGCAATCCACACTAGAGTTGAACCAGCCAGGTGCAACCCAACAAGTAGTTCTGGCAGATCGCTAAACCACTGCACATATCCGATCAGCCCTTGGCCCAAAGCGATTGCAAAGAAAATCTTCAGCCTCTTCTTTGTGTGTTCCGATACTCCGCTGACAACAAAGAAGCCAAAGGTAATTCCAAATAAAGCGATTACTACATCTGCATGCAACCAAGCAACAGTTCGCAGATCAAAAGGGAAGCGTTGGGCTGTTGCATCACCTGCATGCGGGCCAGTTCCTGTTACAACTGTTCCTAAGATCAAAACCAAAAATGTGGTGATGATGTGCGCCTTTGCAATTTTTTGAATCAAAAGCGGTGATTGGTTGGCTTCTAGCGGAGCAAATCTCTGCGCCCGAAGTGAGGTAGCACCTGCGATCAAAATAATCGACAGCAGAAAGTGCGCAGCAACGGTTGCTGGGTGTAAACCAGTTAAGACAGTAATGCCGCCGAGAACTCCTTGGCCAACAATTCCCAGTACCTGACCTAAGGCAAGACCGCGAAGATCCTTTCTTCCGGAGGCCAACACACTAAGGACAACTACGATCGCCGCAAGAACTAAAACAAAGGTCAGTAAGCGATTTCCAAACTCAATCCAAACCTTGACCTGTTCCTCAACTTGGTATGGCTTCGGGGTATATGAGCCTGGTGTGCACTCAGGCCAGGTAGGACAACCCAGCCCAGAGCCTGTTAGTCGAACCGCGCCACCGGTAACAACAATGGCAGCTTGGGCAAAGAGGAGAAAGCCGCTTGCCGGGGATAAAACTCGTGCTGCCCGTGCTCGCAGTGTGCTCATACCCGTAGCCTATGACTCCGCCGACCCGCTCGCTTCCGAGTGGCTGAACGTGTCGAATTACGACACAATACTGTTGTGAAATTGACCGGTGGAACTCAGGTGGGAGATGACTCCCGTACCCGTGATCTCGTCGCCCGTTCAATCCTTGAAAATGGACCATCTACCGCAGCTGTCTTGGGGGAGCGTCTAGGTCTTACCCCAGCTGGTATCCGTCGACACCTGGATTTGCTGGTTGCTGATGGGGTTTTAGAAGCTCGTGACCCACGTGCATCATCGATACGTGGCCGTGGACGCCCATCAAAAGTATTTGTGATGTCAGATAAAGGTCGCGAAACTTTTGAGCACTCATATGATGATTTAGCGGTAGCCGCGCTGAAATTTATGTCAGCTCAATCTGGCGAACATCTTGTCAACGCCTTTGCCCAATCACGCGCAGATGACATCGAACGCAAGGCAACTATCGCGATCGCAAAGCGCTCGCACAAGGTTGATGCACTTGCAACCTTTCTCTCTGAGCAAGGGTATGCAGCAACAGTTACTGAAAAACCAATGGGTGAAGAGTTGTGTCAGCATCATTGCCCAATCGCACATGTGGCCGCAGAATTTCCGCAATTGTGCGAGGCTGAAACAGAAGCATTGTCAAAGGTTCTTGGGACACATGTCCAGCGTTTAGCAACAATTGCTCATGGTGATGGCGTGTGTACTACCTTCATCCCCTCGGCGCGCAGTTCAAAAAATCAAAGTTCACAAACAAACAAAAGTAAGGGAAAGGTCCGTGCATGACAACAGCACATCCAGAACTCGACGGTCTCGGCAACTATGAATACGGTTGGTCAGATAAGAGCTCGATTGGCGATAACGCTAAGCGAGGAATCAATGAAGATGTAGTCCGTGACATCTCAGCGAAGAAATCTGAACCACAGTGGATGCTTGACCTTCGCCTTAAGGGCCTTGCTTTGTTTGAGAAGAAGCCAATGCCAAATTGGGGATCAGATCTTTCAGGAATCTTCTTTGACACGATCAAGTACTTCGTTCGTTCGACAGAGAAGCAAGCGACAACTTGGGATGACCTTCCAGATGAGATTAAAAATACTTACGATCGCTTGGGTATTCCAGAGGCTGAAAAGCAACGCCTTGTGTCAGGTGTTGCCGCACAGTACGAGTCTGAGGTTGTTTACCACTCAATTCGTGAGGATCTAGAGGCGCAAGGAGTTATCTTCCTTGATACAGATACTGCGCTAAAGGAGCATCCTGAGCTATTCAAGGAGTACTTCGGAACTGTAATTCCTGTTGGAGATAACAAGTTTGCTGCACTCAATACATCTGTGTGGTCTGGTGGTTCATTCATCTATGTTCCAAAGGGTGTCCATGTAGATATTCCATTGCAGGCTTACTTCCGTATCAACACTGAGAACATGGGTCAGTTCGAGCGCACCTTGATTATTGCTGATGAGGATTCATACATTCACTATGTAGAAGGCTGTACAGCACCAATCTACAAGTCAGATTCGCTTCACTCTGCAGTCGTAGAAATCATTGTTAAAAAGGGTGCACGCGTTCGTTACACCACTATTCAAAACTGGTCGAACAATGTGTACAACTTGGTTACAAAGCGCGCTACATGTGCAGAAGGTGCAACCATGGAATGGGTAGATGGAAACATCGGCTCAAAGGTAACAATGAAGTACCCTGCAATCTTCTTGATGGGTCCTCACGCAAAGGGCGAGACATTGTCACTTGCTTTTGCTGGAGAAGGACAGCACCAGGATTCTGGAGCAAAGATGGTTCACGCAGCTCCTTACACATCTTCATCAGTTATTTCGAAATCAGTTGCTCGCGGTGGAGGGCGTACCTCATACCGTGGCTTAGTACAGGTACAAGAAGGTGCACACCACTCCGCAAGCACTGTTAAGTGTGATGCTTTGTTGGTTGACACAATTTCTCGTTCTGATACTTACCCATATGTAGACATTCGTGAAGATGATGTTTCTATGGGACATGAAGCAACAGTCTCAAAGGTAAGCGATGATCAACTCTTTTACTTGATGTCACGCGGCTTGAATGAGGATGAGGCCATGGCGATGATCGTTCGTGGATTCATCGAACCAATCGCACGTGAGCTTCCAATGGAGTACGCGCTTGAACTCAATCGTCTTATTGAACTTCAGATGGAAGGTGCAGTCGGTTAATGTCAGTTTTAACTACTAATTACTTAACTCCTACGGGAAGAGAAGAGGCGTGGCGTTTCACGCCTCTGAAACGACTCCGTGGATTGCATGATGGGACTGCGGTTCAATCAGATCGCAACTCGCTGATCACTAAGGCGGCCCTTCCTTCAGGAGTTACCTTTACTCGTGAAAACCTAGAACCACTGGCTGCATCTGATGATGTCATCATCGAACGTGTAAGGGGAGCGGCAACATCTGTAGCTCACCTTGCTATTGCTGCCAACACCGAAGTTGCTGAGCCAATCTTTTTGGGCCGCGCAGCAGGTGCTCTAGATACCGCCGAGTTTTCAAGGGTACGAATCTCCCTCGGAACACATGCGGTAGCGACAGTGATCATTGAAAACACAACAGACACAGTCTTGGCTGAGGATCTTGAGATTTATTGTGCTCCAGGTGCCAACCTAAAGTTTGTAACCCTTCAAGAGTTTGAATCTAAATCTGTTTACACAGCCCGTCACCATGCGGTTATCGACAAGGATGCAACCTTCAAATCAATCACCGTAACAGTTGGCGGAGATGTTGTTCGTATCCTTCCTACAGTTGAGTTCAAGGCCCCTGGCGCATCAGCTGATCTTCTGGGTGTTTACTTCGCTACAGCTGGTCAGTTCATGGAGCATCGCAACCATGTTGATCATGCTGTTCCACATGCAAAATCCAATGTGAACTACAAGGGCGCTCTTGCAGGAAAGGATGCACACACCGTATGGATTGGTGATGTGTTGATCCGCGCGGCGGCAGAAGGAACAGATACCTACGAGCTCAATCGCAATCTTTTACTTAGCGATGGCGCACGTGCAGATTCAGTTCCAAATCTTGAGATCGAAACCGGTGAAATTGTCGGAGCAGGTCACGCAAGTACAACTGGTCGCTTTGATGATGAACAACTTTTCTACTTGATGTCACGTGGAATCGCTATGGCAGATGCACGTCGCCTAGTTGTTCGTGGTTTCTTTAATGAAATTGTCTCCGAGATCGGTGATGAGGTTGTCCAAAACAGAATCATGGACCGTATCGATACTGAGCTGGAAAAGGCGGCGCACAATGGCTGATTTAGCTCTTGATCAAATCGCAGAAGGTAAGCCCGTCCGCATTGAGAAAGATGGAAAGAGCATCTGTGTTGCGCGAGTAGGGGATGAGGTCTTTGCAGTTGCAGATACCTGCACCCATTCAGATGCTTCATTGTCTGAGGGCGATGTCACTGGGTTCAAAATTGAGTGCTGGTTACATGGCGCTGAGTTTGATCTTCGCACTGGTGAGGCGTTAACCCTCCCAGCAAATATTCCACTTGAAACATATGCGGTATCAATCGACGGAAACGCCGTCACGGTAGAGATTTAGTAACGAGAGAAGAGAGAAGATAATGAGCACACTAGAAATCCGTAACCTGCAGGTATCTGTTGATACAGATAACGGAACGGTAGACATCCTCAAGGGTGTTGACCTGACAATCAATTCCGGCGAGACCCACGCAATCATGGGACCTAACGGTTCAGGTAAATCAACTCTTGCTTACTCAATTGCAGGACACCCTAAGTACACAATTACTGGCGGAACAGTCACACTCGATGGCGTCGATGTTCTTGAGATGAGTGTTGATGAGCGCGCTAAGGCAGGTCTTTTCCTTGCGATGCAGTATCCAGTTGAGGTACCAGGTGTTTCTGTATCTAACTTCCTTCGTACCGCTGCAACAGCACTTCGTGGCGAGGCTCCAAAGCTTCGTACCTGGGTGGGCGAGGTTAAGGATGCAATGGAAGCCCTGAACATGGATCCTTCATTTGCAACCCGTAATGTCAATGAAGGTTTTTCTGGTGGAGAAAAGAAGCGCCACGAGATCATGCAGCTAGAACTTCTTAAGCCAAAGATGGCGATCCTGGATGAGACAGATTCCGGACTTGATGTTGATGCACTTCGCATCGTCTCTGAAGGAGTCAACCGTGCAAAGGCGGCAAACAATCTGGGCGTTATCTTGATTACTCACTACACACGTATTTTGCGTTATATCCAACCTGACTTTGTGCATGTTTTTGCAAATGGTCGAGTTGTTGAACAAGGCGGACCAGAGCTTGCTGAAAAGCTAGAAGCAAATGGTTACGCAGATTATGTGAGCAAGTAAGAGGCATGAGTTTTAACGTTGCGAATGTACGTAAAGATTTCCCAATCTTTCAACGTACTATTCGCGACGGCAAAAAACTTGTTTATCTAGATAGCGGGGCAACCAGTCAGAAGCCCCTTTCGGTCATTGAGGCTGAAAGTGATTTCTACAAGCTCCATAATGCAGCGGTTCACCGCGGTGCGCACCAATTGGCAGAGGAAGCGACAGATGCCTTTGAAGGGGCTCGTTTAAAGGTTGCAAAGTTTCTAGGCGCAAAGGAAGAAGAGATTGTCTTCACCAAGAGCGCAACTGAATCTCTCAACCTTGTTGCTTATGCCATGGGAAATGCCGAACCGGGAAATCGATTTGCACTGACAGAAAAAAACCGCATCGTGGTTACTGAAATGGAACACCACGCAAATCTCATTCCATGGCAACAGTTGGCGGCGCGCACTGGTGCTGAACTCAAATGGTTTGAACTTACTCCAGATGGACGTTTAGATCTATCCAATATCAACTCAGTAATCACCGAAGGCACAAAGGTAGTTTCCTTAACCCATCAATCAAATGTATTAGGAACTATTAATCCACTAGAAGCCATAGTTAAACGGGCTCATGAGGTCGGAGCGGTAGTTGTTCTAGATGCCTGCCAATCAGTTCCTCATATGCCTATTGATGTCAGCACTCTTGGTGTTGACTTCCTAGCGTTCTCGGGACATAAAGCTGTTGGCCCGACTGGCGTGGGCGTCTTATGGAGCTCCTTGTTAGAGGAGTTACCACCATTTCTTTACGGTGGATCGATGATTGAAACCGTCACGATGACATCGGCAACATGGGCACCTGCACCTCGCAAATTTGAGGCAGGTGTTCCTAATATGGCGCAAGCGGTTGGTCTTGGTGCTGCGATTGATTATTTGTCCGCAATCGGTATGAACAATGTCTTTGCACATGAAGTTGATTTAACAGGTTACCTGCTCAATGGCTTGTTGGAGATTCCAGAGCTATCGATCGTTGGGCCAACAACAACGCAATCTCGTGGTGGCTCTGTTTCATTTACCGTGGGTCAGATTCATCCTCATGATTTAGGTCAGTATCTAGATAGCCAAGGTGTCGCGGTACGAACAGGACATCACTGTGCTTGGCCGCTGACAAGAAAGTTAGGTGTGCCAGCAACAACACGTGCATCTTTGTATCTTTACAATGATGAATCAGATTGCGATGCGTTGTTTGCTGCGATTCGCGGAGCTCAGGAGTACTTTGCATAATGGAACTAGACAGCCTTTACCAAGAAGTTATTTTGGATCACTACAAACACCCGCTCAATAAGGGGTTAACAAGCAGTTATGACGCACAGGTGCATCACGTAAACCCAAGTTGTGGAGATGAGATCACTCTCAATCTTTCAGCCAAGGATGGAAAGATCACATCTGTTACCTGGGATGGTGTTGGCTGCTCAATCTCACAAGCCAGCGTCTCGATCGCCAGTGATCTTCTGGTCAATAAGAGCTTTGCGCAGGCAGATGCAATCCTTAATGAGTTCACTGAACTCATGCAAAGCAAGGGCAGCAAAGAGGGCAACCCCGATGTGCTTGAGGATGCTGTCGCCCTAGCTGGAGTTTCCAAGTTTCCAGCCCGCATTAAGTGCGCATTGTTGGGTTGGATGGCCTTTAAGGATGCAGCGGTTAGAATTAACACAACCACAGGGGGAGACAAGTAATGGCTACTAGCGTTGATGATGTAACAGAGGCGATGAAGGATGTTGTCGATCCTGAACTTGGTATCAATGTTGTTGACCTTGGACTTATCTACGATGTTATGGTCGATGAGGCAAATATTGCAATCCTTAATATGACCTTGACCTCAGCGGCATGTCCACTTCAAGATGTAATTGAAGATCAGACACGTGCAGCACTTGCCGGAATGACTACAGATGTAAAGATCAATTGGGTGTGGATGCCACCTTGGGGTCCAGACAAGATCACCGATGATGGAAGAGATCAGCTGCGCGCTCTCGGCTTCACCGTTTAATTATGTCAATGCATGCAGCGTGGATGACCCACCGCTCAATGACTGCAGATCCTTCAGTGAAGGAGCAAAAGCTAAAACCCGGAACGGTCAAGAGAATCTTCTCTTTTGCTCGTCCTTATAGAAAAAGCATCATTATCTTTTTAGCCACCGTTGTTGTGGATGCTGGCTTAGTCGTTGCAACCCCATTACTTTTGAAGCGCTTAATTGATGAAGGTGTAATTCCAAAGGATTCATCGGTTGTTACAAATCTTGCAATTCTCGTTGGCTTGCTCGCAATCGCAGATGCAGGATTTAACATGCTTGGACGTTACTTCTCATCCCGAATAGGTGAGGGGCTGATCTACGACCTACGCTCTCTAGTTTTTGCGCATGTCCAAAAGCAATCGATCGCCTTTTTCACCAGAACCCAAACAGGTGCGTTGATCTCCAGAATTAACTCCGATGTAATCGGTGCTCAGCAAGCATTTACTGCAACCTTATCGGGCGTGGTCAGCAACGTTGTTAGCTTGACCTTGGTCTCGATCACCATGCTCATCCTCTCGTGGCAGATAACAATATTTTCACTTCTCTTACTTCCAGTTTTCCTCATCCCGACTAAGTGGGTCGGACGACGTTTGCAGTCTCTCACTCGCGAGTCATTTAGCGTCAACGCTGAAATGTCTAGCACCATGACTGAACGTTTCAATGTTTCGGGAGCGATGCTTGTAGCCCTTTATGGCGAACCAAATGCCGAGCGCGAGTACTTCAGAAGTCGAGCACGCCGAGTAGCCGATATCGGTATCAAAATGGCGATGCTTAATCGACTCTTCTTTATCGCCCTTACTAGCGTTGCTGCGATTGCTACCGCTTTTGCATATGGAATCGGTGGTCACTTAGCAATCCAAGGTGGTGTAACAGTTGGAACCTTGCTTGCGATCACAGCACTACTTGCTCGCCTTTATGGTCCCTTGACCGCACTCTCAAATGTTCGTATTGATGTAATGACCTCACTTGTTTCATTTGAGCGGGTTTTTGAGGTTCTTGATCTAGAACCAATGGTCAAGAGCAAAGAGAATGCCGTTGTTTTGAAAACAAAAGAGCCACGGATTGAATTTAAGAATGTCAATTTTTCTTATCCTCGCGCCGAAGAGATTTCATTAGCCTCTCTTGAGTCAGCTGCAAAAGCTGAAACTGTGCAGAGTGGACAAGTCTTAAAGAACCTCTCTTTTGTCGCAGAGCCTGGAACCATGACCGCACTTGTTGGGCCGTCAGGTGCCGGAAAGACAACGATCAGCGCATTATTGCCACGTCTCTATGATGTTACAGATGGCTCCATCTCCATTGATGGCCATGACATTCGTGATTTAACCCTTGAGTCTCTAAGAGATTCGATCGGCGTTGTTATGCAGGATGCACATCTTTTTCACGAAACGATCGCAGAGAATCTTCGTTATGCAAAAGAGGATGCGACAGATGAAGAGATGATGGATGCATGCAAAGCTGCGCAAATCTGGACTCTGATTGAATCCCTGCCTAATGGATTAGACACAATGGTGGGAGAGCGTGGTCACCGTTTATCTGGTGGCGAAAAGCAGCGCCTGGCAATTGCGCGATTGCTTCTTAAATCTCCAGCTGTTGTGATCTTGGATGAGGCCACAGCCCATCTTGATTCAGAGAATGAGCAGTTGGTGCATGCGGCGTTACAAACTGCGCTCAAAGGAAGAACAAGTATTGTTATTGCCCACCGCTTAAGCACTGTGCGAGATGCTGATCAGATTTTAGTTCTGGAAAAAGGTGCAATCGTCGAGCGTGGAACGCATGATCAATTGGTTGCCCAGGGTGGTCTTTACTCCGAACTGTACAACCGTCAGGATTTAACGGGTACGCCTAATTAATATTCGCCCATAAATAATCAATCCACCAAAGAAAAGCCACTGTAAGGCGTATGCCATGTGCGGCCCATCGCTTAGTGATGGAAGCTGGGCAGGAACCTTTGGCGTCAGTGATGGATCAGATCCACTTAAAAGATCTAAATAGAATTTTTGAGTATCCATCTGCGATTGTGCATTGAGCTCTGAAACTAAACCTTCTCCAGATCCCGGTAAGGCAAAAAATGAACCGCGGGGAAGTGAAGAGTCCAAACGAAAACGACCGGTGATACTGACATTAGTTGTTGGTACCTTGGTAACAACCGGGGCGGTGGTTGCGGTTGCACCTGCTTGAACCCATCCTCGATCTACCCAGAACTTTTCTCCGGCGGTGTTTGTAAACAGGGTTAATACTTCAAAACCATACTTGCCTTCGGAGTATCGATTTCTGAGCAAGATTTGTTGAGATTGATCAAAGATGCCTTCTGTAGTTACGCGCTGCCACTCATTCTTTGAAAGATCCTCATCAATTGCGGTAAGAGATATCGGAGCTTTTGCTATCCGCTCTTCGATAATGGTATTTCGTGCATGACGATCAACGCCGCGTTGGTACTGCCATTGAGCCGCCCAGATACATAAGAGGATAAGAGCTAAGGCAACCAGGCTTTTAAAGAAGGCCCATGGTTCCTTACTTTTTTGAACTGATGACATGAATTAATCGAGCGCTAGCGGTTTTTCTTCAACGACATCTGCACCACGCGATATTGTCTCGCGGCCAGCATTAGCAATCACTACGGCAAAGTAAGGAAGGGTTACGGCACCTGCCAAAGCAAACCAGCGATAAGGGCTAGGCAAGATCACCGTCAAAATAAAGCAGGCGGTACGGATCATCATCGAGATGAAGTACCGCTTCTGACGACCAGCTTGATCACGAGTAAGCGCATTTTGCGCACTGGTGATGTCGAAAATCTTCTTTTCCTTGGCCATGGTTCAAGGGTAGTGCTCTGGCTCCAGTAGCGCCCCCTGGGATTTGCGCTCAATTTCGCCTTTTCCACCCCAAGCGGGTAACCTTTGCTCCAGACCAGTGGGGTAACAACCACTGCAAGAGGAGTTACCGCTCCCACCTTCATCGCCACTAGTGCGGGCTGGTTTGTCGGATGAGAGAAGTATTTCTCTTGCCCTTGCGGTTTTCTTTTGCAGCGCTGTTACACCAAAGCGTTAACGAACCGAAGGAGCTCAAAGTCAGCACTGAACCACGC
>JBEDKL010000007.1:0-18241 GCA_041172145.1 Actinomycetota bacterium | reverse complement strand
AAGTGGGCCTACGTTCGCCTCGAAGGCCGCGCATTTGGTGATGTTCCTCTAAACCTTGAATACAAGTTGGAAGTTTGGGATTCACCAAACTCAGCTGGTGTAATCATCGATGCGCTACGTTGTGCAAAGATCGGTCTTGATCGCAAGATTGGTGGAGCACTGCTCTCACCATCGAGCTACTTCATGAAGACACCACCAACTCAGTACACAGATGAGGCTGCTCACACAAAGACTGAGGATTTCATCTCAGGAAAGCTAGAGCGCTAATTATCTAAAACTAGAATGGAAAACGCCCCTGGGATTAACCCAGGGGCGTTTTTTAACCCTCACGGAGAGTTGAGAGTTAAATCATTGCATCCTCAGGTGTTTGACGAATATGCGCAAAGCCCGCAATGGCAAGAACTAAAAATAGAATTCCACCAAGCAGTGAAGCCAATGCAGCGTAACCGGCAACAACTCCAAAGATCCCGAAAGCGTATGCCTGTAGCAACATTCCGCGGAGGGTATTGCCCATAAACAAGGTTTGTCGCAGCTCTCCCAACTGAGCAATCTTTGCTGTGTCAGTACTTCCACCTTTTACAAGCCCCATGTAAGCGCCTGAAACTTCTGAATAAGTTGCAGGCTTTCCCATTACCGCTGCAGCAGAACCGTTCATATGCTCCAGGATGTACAAATCTGAATAATCCTTAGCCATTTCACCAGTTACTACCTGCATACCAGCCCACTTCATAAGTTGGTCTTTAGTGTTTGCAGGAAGTCCCTCTTCGCCTGGAAAGGCGATATTTTGATTTTCTAACTGTGATTGCACATTGTCATTTGCAAAACTTGCTCCGTAATTAAGTAATCCCGCAAAGATAAATAGCAAAATCGCAAATCCTAACCCGACAAAGGAAACCAACTTGTCAAAGGTGCGTCTCTTCATTTTCTCTCTCCTCTTCAGTATTGATATAGAAGATCAATACGAGACATTTCTACTATAAGAGAGAGGCTGAACCTTTGGAGTTATCAAGTGCCAGCACTCTGTGTATTTTTGTGAGTGCTGGCACTGAAGAAATAAAGTTATGAAATCTTATTGTTCGTATTAATCGATGTGGCGGTTGCACATAGATTGACCATCGGGTCCAACCTCATAGTGGGAACAAGCTACATTCAATTTATCAAAGGCTTTATCTCCATAGTGTGTTCGGTATGCAAGAGCAAGTAACACTCGCAAGTTTGTGTCACCATCGGATTTGATGCCAAAAACTTGAGCGCTTCGGCTCACTGTGTTCTCAATTACCTTTTCGCTGTGAGAGGTTTGAGCCGCTATAGCGGCGTTGGACTTTCCTTCACACACCAACTCCAGAACCAATTGCTCAAATGGAGTTAACTCTCTTGAAGATATTGTGATGTCTCGTGCCATGGATGATTCTGCCTCTCCGCGTGTTCCTATTGTGCCTTTCTTTTTTGCCTTAGTCACCCCATAAGATGTGGGAATGGATGAAATTATTGCCACACAGGATGGCCAGGTTCTTACCCTTTCTTTCAATCGCCCAGAAAAGATGAATGCACTGACTAGATCAATGTATGCCGGGCTTGCAAAGGGCCTTAATGATGCAGCTGGTGATTTTGGAGTTCGAGCGGTAGTTATTGCCTCGGAAGGAGATCACTTCACCGCGGGCAACGACATCATGGACTTCATGGACAATCCGCCAACATCAGATGATTCAGAGGTTGCGCAGTTCTTAGCATCACTTTTGAATTTCCCTAAGCCACTTTTAGCCGCTGTTAAAGGTAATGCTGTTGGTGTGGGTACAACAATGTTGCTGCATTGCGATGTTGTCATCGCAGGACCGTCGGCTAAGTTTTCAATGCCTTTTGCATCACTTGGTTTAGTGCCAGAGGCAGGGTCAAGTTATTTGTTCCCTCAGTTGGTCGGGTACCAGCGTGCAGCCAGGATCTTTATGACAGGCGAGAGTTTTGATGCAGATTCAGCGATTGAAATGGGCTTAGTAACTGCAAAGGATGCAGACCCCTTGGCGCACGCGATGAAGATTGCACACCAGATCGCGCAGCAGCCTCCACAAGCAATTATTAACACTAAGGCTCTGCTTAAGGAACCATGATTCAGTTGCAGCTGTCATGAAAGCTGAGTTTGAAATCTTTGCAATGGCCCTTCAATCAGAAGAAGCTATGGAAGCCTTTATGAAGTTCATGTCTAAGAAGGGTAAGTAAATGTCACTTGCAGGAAAGCGCATATTCATTACAGGTGGATCTCGCGGTATTGGTTTAGCAATTGCACTTCGCGCAGCACGTGATGGTGCCTCAATTGCGATTGCTGCTAAGACATCGGACCCAAATCCAAAACTTCCGGGCACAATTCACACAGCTGCAGCTGAGATTGAAGCTGCAGGGGGAAATGCCCTTGCGATTCAATGTGATCTACGTGATGAGAATCAGATCGAGGCGGCTGTGGCACAAGCAGCTGAGGCTTTTGGTGGAATCGATATCCTGATCAATAATGCAAGTGCAATTAACTTAACCCGCACAGATCAAACACCAGCTAAGCGTTTTGATCTGATGTTTGATGTCAATGTCCGCGGTACCTTTTTAACCTCACAAGCTGCATTGCCTCATCTACGTAAATCAGCTGCCGAAGGTCGCAATCCGCACATTCTTAATCTTTCACCACCACTTTCTATGAAGCCAATCTGGTTTAAGAACCATGTGGCATACACAATGGCCAAGTACGGCATGAGTATGTGTGTACTTGGCATGGCTGAAGAGTTCAAGCGTGATGGAATCGGCGTTAATGCTCTGTGGCCTCGCACAGTAATTGATACTGCAGCACTTCAGATGATTCCGGGAATCGATGCATCTGCAGGACGTACCCCAGAGATTTTGGCAGATGCTGCTTACATCATCTTTAATCGTGATGCTAAAGAGTGCACCGGAAACTTCTTTGTGGATGATGTGTTGCTTGCAAGCGAAGGAATCACTGATCTGGAAAAGTACTCAGTTACCCCCGGCACCAAGGATTTCTTACTCGACTTCTTCCTCGACTAAACTATCTATATGCGTAAATTCCTTGCAGCAATTTTTGCTTTCTCGTTGGTGTTTCTCTCAACCCCTTCTGCTACGGCACATGTTGAGATTGTCTCCTCATTTCCCGAGCAGTTCACCAATGTCAATCCAATTCCTACACAAGTATGGATTGAATTTAGCGGAGAGCTACAAACCCTAGATGGAGAAGCGATCAATACCATCGAGGTAGTTGATTCAACGGGGATTGCGGTTAATTACGGGGATCCAGTAATCGAAGGCGGAAAGATCTCAACCAAGCTTTCAGGGCAGAGTGCCCCAGGCGTCTTCACCGTTAAGTATCGAGTTGTTGGTGATGATGGCCATGTCATCGAGGGTGATTACACCTTCAACGCATCTCCTGATTACTCAGATCAGCAAACACCCATGCCTATCAATGAAGTATCAGAAAATTCTTCAATACCTGCCGGTGGGATTTTGCTAGCCATACTCTTGCTCATCTTTCTCGGCGGAATTCTAATGAGAGCTAAAAAACGGAGAGATTAAAGATGGCTGCTTTTGATATCGAACTTAACGGCCCCAATGTCATTGATGAATCTGAGCGAACAGGTAAAGCCCGCTCACTCTTTTGGCCTTGGGCGGGAGCAAATGTTTCTTTACTTGCTCTATCTTATGGTGCCTTCTTTCTGGGTTTTGGAATCTCCTTTGCGCAGGCGACGGTTGCTGCCTTTATAGGAACTATCGGTTCATTTCTACTAGTTGGAGTTAGCTCTTTAGCTGGCAAGCGTTCAAACGCACCAACTATGGTGTTGTCCCGCGCCTCTTTCGGTGTCAAAGGAAGTCGATTACCAGGAGCTCTGTCCTATTTGATTTTTGTGGGCTGGGAGACGGTGCTTATTTCTCTAGCGACTTTGGCAACAGGAACTGTGTTTTCTCGCGTCGGGGGAATTGAACGCAACCTTTCATTACTTCTGGGATTTACTGTGGCTGCAACTTTGACTGTTATAGGTGGAGTACTGGGATTTAAAGTGATTATGAAGCTTCAAAAGTGGCTGACAATCACAATTGTTACGATGACCATGCTGTACATCGGACTGACAATCAGTAATGTTTCATGGAGTGCAGTTATTGCGATTCCACATGGCAACTTTCAAAGCTTTGTTGGCGCAACCATCTTTGCGATTACCGGAATTGGACTTGGTTGGGTAAATGCTGCTGCGGATTACTCTAGATACCTACCTCGCTCTGTCTCGAGCAAATCCGTAGTCGGTTGGACCGTATTAGGAGCATCAACAGTTCCCATCATTCTTGTTATTTATGGATCAGCTCTTTCTGGAAGTAGTAAAGAGCTCAGCGATGCGATATCTATGGATCCCATAGGCGCACTCACTACTCTTCTACCAACCTGGTTCTTAATTCCATTTGCTCTCGTTGCAATATTAGGTCTGGTTGGTGGTGCGATTTTAAATCTGTACTCATCAGGTTTAACCCTTGTGTCTATTGGAGTTCCCATAAAGCGTTATCAAGCTGCAATTCTTGATGCGCTGATCATGTTTGGCGGAGCAATCTATATTGTTTGGGTCGCAGATAATTTCTTCTACCCATTTCAAGGCTTCTTGATCACCCTGGGCGTGCCGGTTGCGGTTTGGTCGGCAATTTTTGTGGCCGATGTTTTGCTACGAAAAAAGGCCTATAGCGAATCAGATCTTTTTAATCCGCGCGGTATCTATGGCTCGGTCAACAAAGGCTCAATCACCTTGATGTTTGTGGGATCAGCAATTGGTTGGGGATTTGTGACCAACACCTTTGCGCCGTGGCTTGAATGGCAGGGCTACTTCTTGGGTCTAATAGGTGGCAAAGAAGGTCCCTGGGCGTATTCAAATATCGGTGTGATATTCGCATTGGTGTTTGGCTTTGTGGGTCACATTGTTCTGGCTCGAAGAAAAATTCACTCTCAGGAGAACCAGGTCAGTTAAGGTTAGCTCATGAGACGACGGATAGCTCCACTGCGAGATTTTCTTAATCGTGAATCGACCGGCGGTTTGCTTATTCTCGTAGCCTCTGCGTTGGGGCTCATCACAGCAAACTCTGGTTTATCTGATGCCTACTTTTCAACCCTTGATGTACGCCTAACAATTGGTGCCGACTGGTATCTCATTGATTTATCAATTCTAAAAATCATCAACTACCTATTGATGAGCATCTTCTTTTTTGTTGTTGGGTTAGAAATTAAACGTGAGCTCACCTCGGGGCACCTTGCCTCCTTTAAAAAGGCGATGCTTCCATTTGTTGCGGCGATAGGTGGAATGGCGGTTCCTGCACTTATTTACTTGGCGATCGCAGGAAGGGTCGCCCCCGGTGGTTGGGGAGTCCCTGTAGCAACAGACATTGCCTTGGCGGTTGGATTGCTAACCATGATTGGACCATCTGTTGCAGCATCACTTCGATCTTTCTTGCTGGCACTTGCCGTCATCGATGATATCGGCGCAATTTTGGTGATTGCATTTGTATATTCAACTGGAATCGAATTTTCTTGGCTAGCTGCGGGGCTCATTACCATCGCTTTGATCGCAGCCCTGAAGAAGGTGGGTGTTGAATCCACACTGATCTACTCACTCTTTGCATTTACCTTGTGGTTTGCCCTTTATAAGACCGGGGTGCATCCAACTTTAGCTGGCGTGATTCTTGGATTAATGACGCCAAATATCATTCGCAAGCGAACCAAAGTTGAAGATGTTGAGGATGGCTCAGTTTCCGTTATTGAGTGGCTCGAGCACAAGTTCCATCCAATCAGCACCTTTTTTGTTGTACCCATCTTTGCCTTTGCAAATACTGGGGTAATCATTACCGCCGAGACAATCAGTAATGCATCGCAGTCGCTGATTGCATGGGGAATTTTCTTTGGTTTAGTTGTTGGTAAACCTGTTGGTGTACTTCTTGCCTCTCTTGCCGCAAAGCGAGCAAAGATTGCAGATCTGCCAGAGGGTGCGGCAAACTCCTCAATTCTGGCTACCGGAAGCGCAGCCGGAATCGGATTTACCGTTGCTATCTTTATCGCCAATTTGGCCTTTGATGATCGTCAAACTCAAGAGATCGCGGTGTTAGCTGTCATTGTCGCCTCTGTCGTAAGTGCGTTACTGTCGATCGCGCTCTTTAAATCTCTAGCTAGAAAGTAAATAACAAAACCCGCCTTTTTAGGGGCGGGCTTTGTTATAACGGAGTTAATCCATTTCAGAGATTTTAGATGTCGTAATAGAGCTCGAACTCAGCTGGGTGCGGACGTAGTCGAACATAGTCGACCTCTTCCTTACGCTTGAATGCGATCCATGTATCAATGAGATCCTTTGCAAAGACTCCACCACGTGTGAGGAAGTCATGATCTGCTTCGAGGTTGTTAAGAACCGCGTCTAGCGAACCAGGAACCTGAGGAATTGATGCAGCCTCTTCGCCCTCTAGCTCGTAGAGATCCTTATCAACTGGGGCAGGTGGTTCGATCTTATTAACAATTCCATCCAGTCCGGCCATAAGCATCGCTGCAAAGGCTAGGTATGGATTTGATGATGGATCTGGACAACGGAATTCAATGCGCTTGGCCTTTGGATTTGATCCTGTAATTGGGATACGGATACAAGCCGAACGGTTACGTGCTGAGTACACAAGGTTTACAGGTGCTTCATAACCTGGAACCAAGCGACGGTATGAGTTAACTGTTGGGTTGGTGAATGCAAGTAGAGATGGTGCATGCTTCAACAAACCACCGATGTACCAGCGTGCCATATCTGATAGATCGCCATAAGTACCTGCTTCGAAGAACAGAGGCTTTCCATCTTTCCATAGTGATTGGTGAACGTGCATACCTGAGCCGTTATCTCCGAAGAGTGGCTTTGGCATAAATGTCGCGGTCTTTCCACCTTGCCAAGCGGTGTTACGGATGACGTACTTAAACTTCATGACATCATCACCGGCTGAAAGAACATCTGTAAATCGGTAGTTGATCTCCATCTGACCAGCGGTTCCTACTTCGTGGTGTGAGCGCTCTACAAGTAGGCCAACCTTTCCGAGCTGCATAACCATTTCATCGCGAAGATCGGCGAACTGATCTGTTGGAGAAACAGGGAAGTAGCCACCCTTAACACGTGTACGGTAACCGCGGTTAGGTGTTCCATCTGCATCGTACTCAACACCTGTGTTCCAAGCGCCTTCGTATGATTCGATCTCATGTACCGCTGAGTTGATACCTGTCTTGAAGCGAACACTGTCAAAGACGTAGAACTCTGCTTCAGGTGCGAAGAACGCTGTATCTGCGATTCCAAGTGAACGCATGTACTCAACTGCGCGAGCTACAACGCCACGTGGATCACGACTGTATGGCGTGTTATCTACTGGATTATGTACTGAGAAAATAATGATGAGGGTTTTTTCTTTACGGTATGGATCAATGTATGCAGACTCTGGAACTGGAAGCAGCTTCATATCTGATTCATTGATTGTTTGGAAGCCTCGGATTGAGGAACCATCAAACATAAGGCCATCGGTAAATACAGCCTCATCAAATGATTCAACGGGTACGTTGAAGTGATGCTGAATACCTGGCAAATCTGTAAAGCGAACATCAACTAGCTTGACATCCTCTTTCTTAATATAAGCAAAAATCTCTGCTGCGTTCTTAAACATGCATCTCCCAATTTCACATGTGATGCGCAGACCCCTCATCATTGAGTTTCTAGCGCTTTAGGTAGTTGAACCATAGGTCCAAGTGATGAAATTGGCATAACCCGCTTGTTAAATTCATGTTACGTCAGGCTGATATCGCCATTAGGCTTGTCATATGAGCATCAATTTCACCCGGGTCAGCCTCGGTAGACGAATGTCCGCCCTCATGGTTGATTGGCTCGCCTGTTACTTCATAGTCGCCGCATCAGCCGGTGGAATAGGCCAGATGGCACCCAACCGCTCATGGACGGTATTGGCGCTGTTCTTCGCAGAAATCGCTATCTTGTCAGCGCTGCAAGGAGCTTCGATGGGCCAAAGAATCTTCGGCTTCAAGATCATTCGTTTTGCAGATGGGGGAGCGATTACCCCTGTTCAAGCCTTGATTCGTTCGGCATTGTTGATCACAGTTGTCTTTGCCATCACCTTTGATGAAAATGGCAGAGGATTACATGAGCGATTCAGCGGAACCGTCTTAACAAGAGTGAAGAGAGTTGTTAAGTAATTAACGAATCTTTGGAGCTCGTGTAGGCATCGGACCCTTTGGAATTGGCATCGACATTCCGCCAACAGCCTTTAGGCGTGCTCGAACTTCGCGCATTTGATGCGCAGTTAACTTCTTAGGAAGTCGACGAAGATGCTTTTGAAGTTTACGAATCGGCACTCTGCCATCTTCATTTCCAACGAGAATTTCAGTTACTGGTACTCCCGGAGCAAATCGTTCTGTTTTCTTGCGCTCATCGGAGATCATCTGGCGAACAGCATTTGTTCCCTCGCCAGTTAAAACAATTCCGGCACGACCAACACTTCGGTGAACCATGTCCTGGTTTCGTGCAACCGCAACAGCTGGGGTAGTGGTCCAACCTTTGCGAATAGCCATCAAGACACTTGCGCCTGCACCCATCTGACCCTCAATAGATGCGTAAGCGGCGGTTCCTGCCTGACGTGTGAAGAAGAAAAGAGTTATTAAAAGTGCAACTGGAAGGAAGACAAATCCAAAGTAAACCGGTTGCCCGACGGCGGAACCAATAGCGATTCCAATACCCCAAGAGATCACAAAAATAGCGATCAGGGCAAGGCTAATCCAAGGCTTGACCTGCTTGGTTACTTTGTAAGCGTCGCGAAAGGTTTGAAAGCGAGGCTTCTTGATCTTCGGTTCTTTAGCTTTTCTCTTAAACATATCGCTAGTTTAGTGGCGCAGGTGCTGTTCCACCAAGGCGAGCAGGGGCCCAACGCTGGCCCACATGGCTATCAGGGTAATCCTCTTGGACTTGGGCAAGCATGGTGATCATCACCTGTCGTAGGTGAGCCTCGGCCGCTTCGATATCGACATCTTGAGGATATGAGATCGCTTCGCCAAATCTTACAAAGACCGGAGTTTTTCCTCTTCTCAAGTTGGGCTTAACTCCCTTGGTGTAGATGCGTTGCCCACCCCAAACAATGGTTGGAATTACTGGCACCGAAGCACCTGATGCAAGTCGGATCGCACCTGATTTAAGCCCCTTGATTTCAAAACTTGTCGAGATCGTTCCTTCAGGAAAAATTCCAATTATCTCGCCAGATTCAAGTGCTTTGAGCGCTTCAACAAATGAAGCAGAGCCATTGCTTCTGTCTACATTGATGTGATGCATTCCGCGCATCAGGGGACCAGCTAATTTATTATCAAAGATCTCTTTCTTTGCCATAAACCTTACATATCGCTTTACTGGCAATGCTGCCGTTCCTGCCAATGCAAAATCCAAATAACTGACATGGTTGATTGCAAGAATTGCTCCACCTTTGCGCGGAATGTTCTCATCGCCCTTAAAATCAAATTGCAAACCTAGATACTTCCAAAAACCTCTTACCAAACCGATTATCGGCGGGTAAACAAGCTCAGCCACGGGAAGATTTCTTTTCCATTGCTTGCTTGTACAAGCGGCCTGCACGATATGAAGATCGAACCAAGGGCCCACTCATTACACCCAAGAAGCCAACTTGCTCAGCCTCTTGCGCGAGCTCTACAAACTCTTCTGGCTTTACCCAACGTTCAACTGGGTGATGCTTGTTGGTTGGACGTAGGTATTGAGTGATTGTGATTAAGTCACAGCCAGCATTATGCAGATCCACCAATGCTTGAGAAATCTCCTCGCGAGTTTCACCGAGACCAAGGATCAAGTTGGATTTGGTGATCAAGCCGAAATCCTGCGCCATGCCAATGACCTTTAATGACTTTTCATAGGTAAATGCTGGGCGAATCTGCTTAAAAATACGTGGCACTGTTTCTAGGTTATGAGCAAAAACCTCTGGTCGTGTTTCAAAAATTGGATTGAGCAACTCAGCTTTCGCATTAAAATCTGGAGCCAGCATCTCGACACCTGTACCTGGATTAAGTTCATGTACGGCGCGAATTGTTTCTGCATACAACCAAGAGCCTTCATCATCTAGATCATCTCTAGTAACACCCGTGATAGTTGCATAACGCAACCCCATGGACTTTACAGATTCAGCAACTTTGCGAGGCTCTTCACGATCGATAGGTAGTGGTTTGCCGGTATCGATATTGCAAAAATCGCAACGTCGGGTACAACGATCTCCACCAATTAAAAATGTTGCTTCCTTATCTTCCCAACACTCAAAGATGTTGGGACAGGCGGCCTCTTGGCAAACAGTATGCAAACCTTCGGTTTTTACCAGTGAACGCAAACGTGTGTACTCGGGACCCATATTTGCACGGGTCTTAATCCATTCAGGTTTTCTCTCGATAGGAGTCAGGGCGTTACGTGCCTCGATACGGAGTAACTTGCGACCCTCTGGTGCCATAGTCATGCGCTCACCCTTTTCAGAGATTCAAAGATATGTCGCTCAACAATCGGTGCGACCTCTTCAATTGTTATTGATCGTTTCAATTCCATTTCAAGTGAGGTTACTCCTGCATCGGTGATTCCGCAGGGGATGATTGAGCTAAATGAGCTTAGATCGGGATTAACATTAAGAGCAAAGCCATGCATGGTTACACCTTGAGCAACACGCACACCAATGGCAGCGATCTTGCGCTCTCCATCACTGTCTCGAACCCACACACCTGAGCGACCATCGATGCGCTCAGTTGATAATCCTAAATCTGCACATACTGAAATTAATCCAGCTTCGATCTCTCTCACAAAACCTACAAGCTCAGTCGGGTTGATTAATTTAACGATCGGATATCCAACTAATTGACCTGGTCCATGCCAGGTGATCCGGCCACCACGATCGACATCAATGACGGGTGTCCCATCAGTTGGTTTTTCAGAGTCTTGAGTCCTGCGACCGGCGGTAAAGACCGATGGATGTTCCAGCAAAAGCAATGTGTTAGGGCGTATGCCATCCACAACATCTTGATGAATAGCCTTTTGAGACTCCCAAGCTTTTTGGTAATCGACTAGCCCGTGGCGCGAGAGCGCGATCGCTGAGTCTGAAGGGCTTTCCAATAGAGGCACAGCCATAGCCTAAAGGTAGGCTTGCCCCCTTACCAATTGCAGGCCAACAGGCCTCGTGGAGGCCCACAAAGCCGATACAAAACTGAAGGGTTTGACTCAAGTGTCTACAACATCGATGAAAAAGAGCCGTCGTCCACTCGTCTACGCATTGCTAGTGATCTTTATGTGGTTCGGTGCAAGTGGTGTCCTGGGGCCTCTTTTTGGCCAGTTGTCGACCGTTCAGGAAAATGACAACTCCGCCTTTCTTCCCGACAGCGCTGAGTCAACGCAAGCGGCGAAGATTATCGCCACCTTTAACCAGGATGCCAATCAAACTTTGCCAGCCTTGATTCTCTATTTAGGTGATGTAGATCCAGACAAGATTGCAGCGCTAAACGCCCATCTTGCAACACTTGGCAGCAAAAAAATTGGTGACACCGATGTAACGATTTCTAAGTACCTTACCGAAGGTGAGCGCATTTTTGCCTTTCCTTCTGAGGATGGAAAAGCTTTGTTAGTAAATCTGCCATTCAAATCTGAAATAGCAACAGATGTGCTGCCTAACAAAAAGCCAGCCTTGCCTGAAGTTATCGAAACCTTGCGCGAGGATTCAGCTGAATTTGCAAAGAGTGTTGGCTTGGTTTCAAATGTCACAGGAATCGGCGCGCTTTTAGGCGATCTATTTGGCGCATTTGAAGGTATCGATTCATCATTGCTCTTTACAACCTTAATTGTTGTGGCCTTAATTTTGATCGTTGTATACCGCTCTCCGGTCTTGTGGATCCTGCCTCTATTTTCTGCGGTTATTGCCTTGTCGACAGCTGGCGGAATTGTTTACCTATTAACCAAAAATGATTTCATTGATCTCAATGGCCAATCGCAAGGCATCTTGTCAGTACTGGTTCTGGGAGCCGCCACTGATTACGCCTTGTTGTTAATCGCACGTTACCGCGAAGAGCTTCATCACTACGATCATCCCGCTCAGGCAATGAAGGCGGCATACAAAGGTGTAATCGAACCTATTGTGGCTTCAGGTGCCACAGTTATTTCAGCGCTACTTGTGTTGTTGCTCAGCGATCTTTCGGGTAACCGTGGTCTGGGTCCAGTCGGAGCAATTGGTATCGCAGCTGCGATGATCACAATTTTAACCTTGCTTCCTGCCTTGCTTGTTGCATTTGGCCGCTGGATTTTCTGGCCTCGCATTCCACGAAAAGATGATTTGAATACACAGCTTGAGGGAAGTTGGGCCAAGATTGGATCAGCGGTTGAACGACGTCCACGTAAATTGTGGATTATCACCGCAGGTTTCCTATTAGTTCTAGCTGGTTTTTCTACGACTCTCAATGCAAAGGGTTTGTCGACCGCGGATGCATTTACGCAACGTCCAGATTCAGTTGTTGGTCTTGAGTTGCTAGGCGAGCACTTCCCAGGCGGCTCTGGTCAGCCGACAGAGGTTGTAGTTCGCGAAGAGTTAATCAATCCTGTTAGTGCGGCGCTTATGAGTGTCGAAGGTGTTTCATCAGTTGAACCGACCCGAGTTTCTCAAACGATTCCGGGCCAACCTTTATCTGCGGTAAAGGTCGTTGATGGCAAGGTTATTTTGAATGCAACCTTGTCCCTTAATCCAGATTCAGTTGAAGCACGTGATGTTATTCCGGTGATTCGTGAAGCTGTACATGCAATTGATCCATCGATCTTGGTCGGAGGCAGCACTGCTGTTGCCTTTGATACAGATGTCTCGGCAAATCGCGATAATCGTACGATTATTCCGATCGTATTGATTCTGATTACCTTGATCCTCGGATTGTTGCTGCGCAGCATCCTTTCTGCCGCTCTTCTTTTGGGAACTGTTGTGTTGTCATTCTTTGCAACCCTTGGTGCCTCACAACTAGTTTTTGAGCACATCTTTGGTTTCAAGGGAGCAGATACATCCTTCCCATTGTTCGCCTTCATTTTCTTAGTGGCACTTGGTATTGATTACAACATCTTCCTGATGACTCGTGTTCGAGAAGAAAGCGCCAAGATTGGAACGCGAGCAGGTGTAATTAAGGGATTGACCGTTACCGGAGGTGTTATTACATCTGCAGGAATTGTTCTTGCAGCAACCTTTGCGGTGTTGGGAGTTCTTCCACTTGTGTTCTTAGCCGAGCTTGGCTTTGCGGTTGCATTTGGAGTACTGCTTGATACTTTGATTGTTAGAACGATTCTGGTACCAGCACTTGTCCATGACATTGGTGGAAAAGTTTGGTGGCCATCTAAGTTACAGAAATCTTAACCATGGCCTTAAAGGTAGGAATTGCAGGGTATGGATTAGCTGGAAGGTACTTCCATGCCCCTCTACTAAAAGGGTGCGGCTACGAAGTCGCAGCTGTACTAACTAACAACCAGGTGCGCACCGCACATGCCCTTGAAGATTTTCCTAAGACACAGGTAGTCGCAACTATCGAGCAGTTACTTTCTCTTGAGCTTGATCTTGTTGTTGTTGCATCGGCGAACATTGTTCATGCAGAACAAGCCATGGCCGCGCTGCGAGCAGGTATTCCCGTAGTCGTGGATAAGCCAATGGCACTGAATTACCAGCAGACCAAAGAGATTGTTGATCTATCTGTAGAGCTAGGTGTTCCTGTTTCAACCTTTTTTAATCGTCGATGGGATAGCGATGCCCTGACCATCAAGAAGGTATTGGCAAGTGGTGTCTTGGGCCAGATCCATAGATTGGATTCTCGATTTGAAAGGTTTCGCCCTGAGATCAATCCAGATTCGTGGCGTGAGAATATGAAAGCAGAAGATGGTGGAGGACAGTTGCTCGACCTTCAACCGCATTTGATTTCAACGGCTCTTGATTGGTTTGGATCCGCCAAGCTTGTTACCGCAAAGGTTCGTTCTCTTCGTGGTGCGGCAGATGATGATGCGGTTTTAGTGCTTGAACATGTCAATGGTGTTATGTCATATCTTTCTGCAAGTGTTGTCGCCGGTGCACCAGGTCCTCGAGTTCGTATTCTTGGGAGCAAGGGAGCGCTTGTGATTAATGATTTAGATCCCCAAGAAGCTCTACTGCGACAGGGTAAGTACCCAGCTGGTGGAAAATGGGCAGAGCCAACAACATCCATCGCACATATCTATCGAGGTTCAGAGGTCGAACTCGTTGAAGGTGTCGCTGGAAACTACTCTTTGTTTTATTCCGCGGTCCACGATGCGATTAGCAAAGGTACGCCTTGGCCGATATCCAACGAGGATGCACTTCTTGTTGCTCAAATAATTGATAAGGCTCGTGAGATAGGTACCCATGTCTGAGGTTTCAGAGGTTTTGATTATTGGTGCAGGTCTTGCCGGTCTTAATGCTGCTATTGCTTTGCAAGATGCTGGAGTAGATGTACAAATAGTCGAAAGCTCTGATCGTCCTGGTGGCCGAGTCACATCAGATCTGATTGATGGCTTTATCTGTGATCGTGGTTTCCAGCTGATTAACTCGAAATACCCGGCGCTTCAAGAGCTCAATGTCATCAAAGATATAGATTTTATTGCAGCACCTCGTGTGATCGAAGTGTCGTTAGGAAATGATCGCAGGACACTGGGCGATCCTCGAGTTGTACCTTGGACAGCACTAGATCGAGCTACAGGAACTATCCCTGAAAAATTAGCATTATTGAGATTTCTGGCGAGTACTCCACGTGAGAATCAATCGGTAGAAGATGCATTGAGGGGTTTGGGGTCAACATATAGCCGTGTAATGCGTCCATTTTTACAGGGAGTGTTTCTTACTGATCCGAAAAAAGTTGATGCCAGGTACGGGCAATCAATTATAAAAAGCTTTGTCACAGGAACACCAGGAATCCCACGACTAGGAGTAGCAGAGCTCTCAAAGGCGCTGGCATCTAGGGTTAAGAAGATCAATTACAAAGCCCAGGTTGATCGAATTGAGGGTGGGGTTGCCAAGAGCCAATCTGGAGAATTTAAGGCAGATAAAATTATTGTTGCAACAGATGCAACTACAGCAACACAACTGCTTGGATTGCCCGAGGTTCCACGAATGGCAGGTTGTATTACCTGGTATCACTCAACACCATTTTCGCCATCAGCAACGGGACGTTTGGTTGTCGATGGACAAAATCGAGGTCCAGTCATTAACACCCTAGTGATTTCTAATATCTCAAAAGAATATGCACCAGCAGGACTGAACTTGATCTCTACAACTACTGACCTGAGTGCAACTGAGTCAGATGTCCGTAGGCATCTTTCAATCTTGTGGGGAACTAGCACCCATGACTGGCAACTGATTGCAAAGTATGAGATTCCGGCGGCGCTTCCAATTCAGGGGATCGGTAGAGCGCTAACCCAAAATGTGAAAGTTTCTGATCAGTTGTACGTTGTTGGAGATCATCGCACCGTTCCATCGCAACAAGGAGCGCTTTTCTCTGGACGATTAGCCGCTGAATTAATCCTCAACGAGAGCAGATAAAGCCTCTGAAATATGTGGGTAATCAAAGGTAAATCCCGCCTCTTGCAAGACTTGAGGGATTACCTTCTTTGACCCGAGAATCTCAGAGGAAAAACCACCCAGTGCAATTTTAAGAGCGATTGCAGGGGCTGGAAATAAAGCTGGACGATGCATCGCTCTAGCAAGGGCTGCGGTGAACTCTTGGTTTGTTACAGGATTAGGAGCGGTGAGATTTACAGGACCGGAAATTGGATTTTCCAGAGCAAAAACAATTGCTCTAATCTGATCGTGCAAAGTGATCCAGGACCACCACTGCTTTCCATTTCCCAACTTTCCGCCCAGACCTAAGCGAAATAGCGGCAACATTCTTCCGAGTGCGCCACCCGTTGGATCTAAAACAAGACCGGTGCGAAGCTTTACGGTGCGAACATCTCCGGCAAGATCTGCAGCACCTTCCCACTCGCGACAAACCGCTGCTAAGAAATCATCGCCAACGCGATCTGTTTCAACAACGGCGCGGTTTCCGCTTTCGCCGTACCAGCCGATTGCAGATGCTGAGATAAAAACCTGTGGCTTGAGCTCTGCAACAGCATTTGCAATCGCCGTTGTTCCTAAGAGGCGAGAGTTAAGTATCTCGCTCTTATATTTTTTGCTCCAACGCTTGTCACCCACACCGACACCAGCAAGATGAATAATCGCATCTACTCCGCGAAGGGCCTCGATATCAACAAAACCGGTCTGCGGATCCCACTGGACCTCATCTGCACCAACTGGTGCGCGACGCACTAAACGCTGAACGGTATGGCCTTCAGCTTTTAGGTGACCAACTAGTGCTGTTCCGATTAAACCGGATGCGCCAGTAATTGCGATGCGTTGTGGAACTGACATGAACTCTTAGAGACCTAGATCAGATTCAAAGGCGCCGCCTTCTAGGCGCTCCTTCAAAGTAACTAGGAATCGTGCAGCATCTGCGCCATCGACAACACGGTGGTCATATGACAAACCGAGGTAGACCATGGAGCGGATAGCAATTGTTTCTCCGCCATCTTCACCACGAACAACCATTGGACGCTTTACAACTGCGCCAAGTCCCAGGATTGCAACCTGTGGTTGATTGATGATTGGAGTATCAAACAATGCACCGCGGCTACCTGTGTTTGTAAGTGTGAAGGTTCCGCCACCTAATTCATCGGGAGTTACCTTGTTGTCACGTGTGCGAGCTGCAAGATCTGAGATCTTACGAGCGATTCCGCCCATATTGAGATCTCCAGCATTTGCAATAACAGGTACTAGTAATCCGCGTTCTGTATCTACCGCAATACCTAGGTGCTCTGCGCCGTGGTACGTAATTTGATCACCTTCGACAGATGAGTTTAGAACTGGATGTTGCTTCAAGGCTTCACATACTGCAACTGCAAAGAATGGAAGGAATGAAAGCTTTACGCCTTCACGAGCTTCAAAACTTGCCTTTGCGCGATCACGAAGACGTGCAATCTTTGTAACATCAACTTCAACAACTGTTGTTAGTTGAGCACTTACCTGAAGTGATTCAACCATGCGAGCTGCAATAACTTTGCGGAGTCGAGACATGGTGACTGTTGTTCCTCGAAGAGGTGAAACCGCTACAACAGGTGGCTTTGCCGCAGATGGAGTTGAAGTAACAGCTACAGATGCAGCAGCTGCTGCAGGTCGAGCTAACGCCTCAACATCTTCGCGACGAATTCTGCCGCCGATACCTGTTCCCTTTACCTGTGCAAGATTGACGCCAAGCTCTGATGCAAGTTTACGAACTAGGGGAGTGACATATGCATCTGCCGGTTGTGAAACTGGTGCAGCTGCAGATGTAGCTGGTGCAGGAGGTGGTGTCACTGGAGTTGCAACAACCGGTGCAGGTGGTGGTGTCGGTACAGACACGGCAACCGGTGTCACTGGTTGAGCTGGAACCTGTGCCACGGGAGAGGAAGTCGCGGGAGAGGAAGTCGCGGCTGCGGACACACCAGAAACCCCGATTAATCCAAGACGTGCACCGACTGGAACAGTTGTATCAACTGCAACATCGATTGCTAGAAGTGTTCCTGCAACTGGTGATGGAATCTCTGTATCAACCTTGTCAGTTGATACTTCTAGCAAGGCTTCATCAACTGCAACTGAATCTCCAACATTTTTCAGCCAACGTGTAACTGTTCCTTCAGAAACGCTCTCACCAAGTGCTGGCATTGTGATGACAGTTCCAGCACCAGTTGAAGCAGGTGCTGCTGGGGCAGCAGGTGCTGGAGGAGGAGTTACAGGCGCAGCAGCAACGGGTGCTGGGGTCGGTGTTTCAATAACTGGTGCGGCAACTGGTGCAGCAGGTGCGGGTGCAGATGCAGCGGCACCGTCGGCGATGATTGCAAGCTCTGCTCCAACTGGAACGGTTTGATCAATCTGCACAACAATCTTTTGAAGAGTTCCCGAAACTGGTGATGGGATCTCTGTATCAACTTTGTCGGTCGATACTTCTAGGAGTGGCTCATCAACATTTACATGATCACCCTCGGCCTTTAACCAACGAGTGACTGTGCCTTCGCTAACGCTCTCGCCAAGTGCTGGCATCGTTACTGAGAATGTCATCTATTTCTCTCCTTGGTTATCC
>JBEDKL010000006.1:0-19982 GCA_041172145.1 Actinomycetota bacterium | reverse complement strand
AGTCTGTAACTACAACGCGGAAAAATGGTGTGCGGATTTTGCCCATGCGCATTAAACGAATTTTTGTAGCCAAGAAAGTTGTACTCCTGTAAATGTGTGCCATACGTATCAATCGCAGCGGGGTGCGCGATCAATTCATGTGACTATCGAATTGTGGATGTTGCTGGGGGTAGAGGGCCCCGTCAACAGGTGCCCAATTCTGCCATTTAAGCCCTCAGATGCGAAATCGGGGCTTACTGGCTCTCTTCTTGGGCCCTCTTAGCAGGGTTTCCAGATTTGGACTTCTTCTTCTTATTGACCGGCGCGTTGACCTTTGGCAAGGCGGGCATTCCCATGCCTGGCGGCATTCCTGCTGGCATGCCGCCATTGCGGACCTGCTTCATCATCTTTTGAGCAGCTGAAAAGCGGTCTACCAAGTTGTTCACATCAGAAACTTTGCGACCCGACCCCAATGCGATGCGTGCTCGACGTGATCCATTGAGAAGCTTTGGTTCTCGACGCTCTGCTGGCGTCATAGATTGAACAATTGCCTTTGTACGAACAATCTCGCCTTCATCAAAGTTTTCAATCTGCTTCTTCATCTGCCCTGCACCAGGAAGCATTCCTAGCAACTTGGACATGTTGCCCATCTTGGACATCGCCTGCAACTGATCTAAGAAATCTTCTAATGTGAAATCTTCGCCGCTTGCAAATTTAGCCTCAAGCTTTGCTGATGTATCTGTGTCAAAGGCTTTCTTGGCTTGCTCGGCAAGGGTTGCAACATCGCCAAGACCCAAGATGCGAGAAGCCATTCGCTCTGGATAGAAAATATCAAACTCATGTAATTTCTCACCGGTTGATGCAAACATGATCGGACGCTTTGTAAGGGATGCAATTGAGAGCGCCGCACCACCTCGTGCATCACCATCGAGCTTCGTCAGTACAACGCCATCAAAACCAACACCATCCAAGAATGCCTGCGATGTTCTGACCGCATCTTGTCCGATCATCGCATCAACAACAAACAAGATCTCATCTGGATTTATCGCATCGCGTATATCTGATGCCTGCTTCATCAAATCTTCATCTACACCTAAGCGACCTGCAGTATCAACAATGACCATGTTGTACATCTTTGACTTGGCGAACTCGATTCCGTCTTTTGCAACCTTTACAGGATTTCCTTGGCCGTTACCAGGTTCTGGTGCAAAGACTGGAACATTTACAGAAGCACCGACAACTTGAAGTTGTGTAACAGCGTTAGGGCGCTGTAAGTCAGAGGCAACCAATAATGGTGTGTTTCCTTGGTCGGCATAAAACTTGGCAAGCTTTCCAGCCAAAGTAGTCTTACCCGCACCTTGCAAACCTGCAAGCATGATCACCGTTGGTGGATTCTTAGCAAAGCGAACTCTGCGCGCCTGTCCCCCAAGAATCTCAATCAAAGAGGCGTTAACAATTTCAAAGATCGCATTTGCCTGGTTGGTACCAGATTGCAAAGTTGGCAGTGCATCTAATGACTTTTGGCGAATATCTGCAATGAAATCTTCAACAACTGAAAGGGCTACATCTGACTCAAGAAGAGCTTGTCGAATCTCCTGGCAGGTGGCCTCGATATCTGAGGTTGAGATCTTTCCCTTGGATCGCAGGGAGGAAAAAGCTCCACTAAAGCGCGAGGTGAGTGACTCAAACATAAGGAGGGAAGACTACTTCAAGGCCTGCTTAAGATGCGAAGCGACCTCGGCTGCGCGCTCAGAAGTTAGTGGCCCACCTAATAATTCAGTCACATACAAGGTATCGATCGCCTCAGCACCAAGGGTTGTCACAATTGCTGAACGAATGTCTATTTTGGATTGAGTTATCGCAGCTCCGATTCTAAAGAGAAGCCCTGGTCGGTCATGGCTACGAACTTCAATGACCGTTGCATCTGTGGCAGCATCGGTAAAGATTTCTACCTGCGGATCTGGCACCGGAATTGATGGAATAGATGCATATGCAGCCGCCCGCGCAAAGAGTTTTTCCTCAACATCTTTTGAGTCAACCAGTGCCGCCGCAATCAATTCATGGAGTTTAGTGGCACTAATTTCTGGAGCATGCGGCTCTGGGGTCACGATCCAATACATAACCGCAGAATTTCCAATGGTTTTGGTGCGTGCAGATTTAACATCTAGACGCGAAATATTGAATACTCCTGCAACAATCGACAAAAGCCCGGGCTTATCGGGTGAGATAACTTCGACCGCATAACCACTTGAATGCTCCTCCAGGGTAACTCGCAGCTGCCCCTTTTCCGCTGCAGCTCTTTGCTCATTACTTACCTCTGGTTGTTGAGCAACTTCGGCACCAGCCATCGCTCTCTTTACTCTTTGCACTAACTCATTAACTAGAGCGGCTTTCCAATCACTCCATCCGGCACTTCCGGTTGCTTCACCATCGGCGATACTCAAGGCGTGCAAGAGCTCTAAGGTATTTACATCAGGAATAACTGCAACAATTGATTGAATCGTCGCTGGATCATCTAAATCACGTCGAGTAGCCGTTGATGAAAGTAAAAGATGGTGCAGCACTAAGTTCTTTAGGATTTCAATCTCTTGGGCATCAAATCCAATTCGCCGCGCAATTGGCTCAATCAAGCGAACGCCCCGTACCGAGTGATCCTCCTGGGCCCCTTTTCCAATGTCATGGAAGAGCGCTGCAAAGAGGAGCAAATCAGGGCGTTGAACCTTTCGAGTCAGTTTTGCCGCATGAACAGCTGTCTCAACCATGTGGCGATCTACTGTGTGGCGGTGCAATGCATTACGTTGCGGAAGAGAACGAACACTCATCCATTCTGGTATCCATTCAAAGATAATCTCTTCCTGATCCAGTGACTCGAAGATTCCCACCATTGTTTCGCCTGCACCGATAAGAGAAATAAGTAGCTCACGTGCTTCGCGAGGCCACGGAGTAGGTAATTTGCCTTGACCTGTCTTTAACTTTTCAGCCAACTCTGTACAGGTATCAAGAGACAGGGGCAGACCCAATTGCGCTGCCGTTGCAGCTGCACGCAAGCCGACTACTGGGTCATCATCGAGTGAGGTAAAGGGGTCTATCACGATCTCTCGATTTGATGCACTCACATTTTTAGCAACGGTAGCAACTCGAGGTCTTTTTAAAATTCGGCCCAAACCATCTTTGCCTTTATGTTCAATCGCATGCCAGGTGTAATTAAGAAGGTAATCAACGGAACGGGCAGCGCGTGCAACATCACTCATCATCGCATCAGCATCGGGATAATTTAAGAGCCTTGCTACCTTGTCCTGCTCTTGAAAAAGTAAACGATCTTTTCCGCGACCACTTGCAATGTGCAAGGATTCGCGAACATTGTTAAGTGTGCCCTCCGCCCAGCTAATCTTTTCGAGCGGAACGGTTATCGCTGCTGACAAGGAAATGGCACGGAGTGCTTGAATGTCGCGCAATCCACCACGGGCTTCTTTGAGATCTGGCTCCAATAAATACGCTAATTCGCCAGAACGAGCGTGACGCACCTGCAAACTCTTGTGTAAATCTGCGAGATTTTCCTTGGCATTTTTACGCCAAAACTCAATTGCATCTAACTGAACAGCTGCGACTAAATCAGCATTGCCTGCAATCAATCGAATATCTAATAACCCTGTTGCAACTCGCAAATCTTTTGACGCTGCCTCGCGAGTTTCGCTGCGTGTTCGTACCGAGTGATCAACACTCTTTTTATCCCATAACGGGTACAACACCTCATTGACGAAAGCCTTTAAATCCTCTGCCAAAACTCTTCCTGAATGGAGAAATAAGATATCTAAATCTGATCCAGGAGATAGCTCGCCGCGGCCGTATCCTCCGACCGCGGCGAGTGCTATTTCTTTACCCGAAATCTTTCCTCCATGTGCCTGTGCGGCAGCTAGGAAAAGTTGAGACAAAAAGCGATCGCTCTCGTTCGATCTCTCTCGTCTTTCTCGGGTACTCATAGATGTGAGTCTAGATTGCGTCTACGCCGCGTTCTCCCGTGCGAACACGAATAACTTGATCAACTGGTGTCGTCCATACCTTTCCATCACCAATTGATCCAGTAGAAGCGGCTTTAACAATGACATCGACCACTGAGTCTGCATCTTTATCATCGACAAGAACCTCTAGACGTACCTTGGGGATTAGATCGACCGTGTACTCAGCACCGCGATATACCTCGGTGTGCCCACCTTGACGACCAAAACCACTGGCTTCAGAAACTGTCATTCCTGTAATTCCTGCGCCTTGAAGTGCGTTCTTTACATCTTCTAACTTGAATGGCTTCAAGATTGCTGTAATGAGTTTCATTGTTAAGCCCCCTTCGAGATACCAAAGACGCTGCCCTGGCTATTGTCTGATAGTTCATATGCGCGTTCTGCATGAATTGCAAGGTCGATTCCTGCAATCTCTTGATCATGTGTGATTCTGAAGCCGATCGTAAGATCGATGATCTTTCCGATGATCAAGGTTGCGATGAATGAGTACGCAAGAACAGCTCCAGCACCAATGATTTGCTTGATGAGTTGCTCTGTGCCGCCGCCATTGAAGAGACCCACTTCGACGCCAACAAAGCCAATCATTACCGTTCCAACGATTCCACCAACAAGGTGTACCGCGACAACATCAAGTGAATCGTCATATCCGAGCTTGAACTTAAGTCCAACGGAAAGTGCACACAGTGCACCTGCAACCGCTCCGATAATCAGTGCACCACTTGCATTTACCGCTGCACATGCAGGAGTAATCGCGACAAGCCCTGCGACAACACCCGAAGCTGCGCCAAGACTTGTAGCGTGACCATCTCGAACCTTTTCTACAAGTAACCAGGCTAGAACCGCCGCCGTTGTTGCGCCGATTGTGTTGAGGAGTGCAAGCCCTGCTGTTCCATTAGATGCAACCGCTGAGCCTGCGTTGAAACCAAACCAACCAAACCACAGTAATGCAGCACCTAGCATGACTAGCGGCAAGCTATGTGGTCGCATTGGAACCTTTCCAAAACCAACACGCTTTCCAAGAATTAATGCAAGGGCTAAACCTGCTGCACCTGCATTGATGTGAACAGCGGTTCCTCCCGCAAAGTCGAGAGCACCAAGATCATTTGCGATCCAGCCACCAGTTTTTGCAACAAAATCATCAAATGCAAATACCCAGTGGGCAACCGGGAAGTAAACCAAAGTTGCCCAGATGCCTGCAAAGACCATCCATGCACCAAACTTTGCGCGATCTGCAATCGAACCTGAGATCAATGCAACGGTGATCGCTGCGAAGATTCCCTGAAATGCAATGAACACTGCAGCAGGAATAGTTCCAATTAGCGCTGCAGAGTTATCAAGTCCATTCAAGAATGTGAATTGACCGATATCTCCAATAAGTCCTCTGCCACCAACTGAATCTCCGAAAACAAGGGAAAATCCAAATGCAATCCAAAGTACAAACACAACTGCAAGTGCACCAAATGACATCATCATCATGTTAAGAACACTCTTCACGCGAACCATGCCACCGTAAAACAGCGCAAGGCCCGGAATCATAAGAACGACGAGTCCTGTACTAATTAACATCCATGCGGTATCGCCTGAATTAATTACAACTTCCTCCATGAAAGACCACCTAATCTAATTCGAGAAATTCTCGCCTTTGAGATGGCTCAACCTTCTACCTGGGCAGTTACAAAGAAGGGATTGCTTGGTTTCAGGTTGGTGACAAAACCAACCCTTGTGTTACATCTGGGTTACGCCAAAAGCCCGGAAATGTAGCTGTCAGCGTCAAAGGGAGCGAAATCCCCCTCGGCCTCGCCCGTTCCAATCCATTTGATGGGAATGCCTAACTCTGCCTCGATGGCCAAGGCGACCCCGCCTTTTGCACTGCCATCTAACTTAGTTAATACAACTCCAGTTACTTCGACGCTTTCAGTAAAGATTCTTGCCTGTTGCAATCCATTTTGCCCAGTAGTTGCATCAATCACCAACAGAACCTCATTAATTGGTGAAACCTTTTCTACAACCCGCTTTACCTTTGAAAGCTCTGCCATCAAATCACTCTTATTGTGCAATCGACCAGCGGTATCAATAATAAAAATATCGCTGCCAGAATCATGTGCACTTGTTGCACCATCAAAGGCGACAGAGGCAGGATCTCCATTTTCTTTGCCAGAAACAACTACAACACCAATTCGCTCGCCCCATGTTCGAAGCTGATCAACCGCTGCGGCTCTGAAGGTGTCACCTGCTGCCAGAACTACGCTCTTTCCACTTTTTTTGTAGTATGAGGCTAGCTTTGCAACTGATGTAGTTTTTCCAGTTCCATTAACTCCTACAACCATGATCGTCGTAGTTCCTTCAGTCATAATTGGCTGCCGAGAAGCAGTAGACAGATTCTGCTTCATTATTTCAATCAACGCTTCTTCTGCGTTATCGCTCTTAATCCTCTTGGCTGCTTCAAGAAACTCTTTGGTCAAACGAGGACCAACATCTGAGGACAAAAGTTCCTGTTCTAGCTCAGCCCAGTCAGCAGGAGAAAAATCATTTGTGCCTTTTATTTTGGCGATGAACTTACTAAAAAGACCCATCTAAAAAACCTTAGCTAGCGTCAGATTCGCGCAAGCGCTGAGAAATAACTTCAGTAACTCCATCACCGCGCATGGTTACGCCATACAAAGCATCTGCAATCTCCATGGTGCGCTTCTGGTGGGTAATGATGATCAGCTGTGAACTTTCGCGCAACTCTTCAAGAACTCCCAACAAACGACCAAGGTTTACATCATCTAGAGCTGCCTCAACCTCATCAAGCACATAGAAAGGACTTGGACGTGATTTGAAGATAGCAACCAGCATGGCAACTGCTGTTAGAGACTTCTCTCCTCCAGAAAGTAGTGACAGGCGCTTTACGCGCTTTCCTGGTGGACGTGCTTCAACATCTACACCTGTGGTTAAAGGATTATCTGGATCTGTCAGGATCAAGCGGCCATCTCCGCCTGGAAACAGTCGAGAGAAGATCTCCTCGAAATGCTTTGCAGTCTCTTCGTACGCCTCCATAAAGATTGATTGAACTCGATCATCAACCTCTTTGACGATGTCCAACAGATCCTTCTTTGTATTTTTCAAATCTTCTAGCTGCTCAGCCAAGAACTTTAGACGCTCTTCAAGAGAGGTGTACTCCTCGAGAGCAAGTGGGTTGATCTTTCCAAGCAAGTTCAATGAACGCTCTGCAGAAGCCAAACGCTTTTCTTGTTGATCTCGACGGTAAGGAACCATTTCAGTTGAGATGATTTCGCCATCTTCAGTTTCGTGGAAGGTTGGAACATCCTTATCTGGACCATACTCATTGACCAAAGTTGCTGTATCAATTCCAAACTCTTCGACTGTCTTTGCCTCGAGCGTTTCAATACGAAGACGTTGTTCTGCCCGAGCAATCTCATCTTTGTGAACACTTGAGGTTAGCTGCTCTAGCTCTAATGCCAGCTCGCGACCTCGGGTACGAACGGTTAATGTCTCGCCATCGCGCGCAGCACGTGACTCTTCTAAACGGCCACGTTCTGTTGCTGCCTTTGCGATGGATCGTTCAATGTGAATTAAGACTTCGTATGCAGCCTCAGCTACCGCCTGCGAGATAACCGCCGCACGCGCACGTGCACCACGGCGAATGATCGCGCGCTCTGATGCATCACGTTCTGCTTGTGCTGATTGCTCTAATGACAGTGCACGGGCTGCAACTGAATCAACGCGCTCTTCAATTGTACGAACCGCAAGACGTGCCTCAACCTCTGTTGTACGAGCAACAGATACCTTGTTGCGAAGCTCTTCAGTCTTTGAATGATCTGGCTCTGCAACCTCACCACGTTGTTGAAGCTGACTTTGGGCAATAGTGATTTCACCTTCATCACGAGATTTAGCCGCAGTTGCTTCGTTAATTGATGTATTTAAACGCTCGACCTCTGCCATGGCAGATTTCATATTTTGGCCCGAAACAGCAAGCTGTTCAGTTAAGGCTGCGATACGTGCATCGGATTCATTGAGCTTAGAAAGTGCTGCATCGTAATCTGCTTGGCGTGATGCAACATCGCTGCTGGCTGTTGAAATCTCAAACTTTAAGCGATCGCAGTTATGAGTAATCTCCTGGAGCTTCTTTTCCAAATCATCAATCAGCGCCTTGATTTCAATTAAAGATGTAGAAGATTTTGAGCCACCTCGTGCGCGGTTACTCGAGATCACATCACCATCTCGAGTTACGACGGTGAGGGTTGGATGAGATCTCAAAATCGCTTCAGCTGCATTTGCATTTTCAGCTACAACTGTTGAAGCAAGTAGGGATCCAACTAGATCTCCGATAGATGATGATCGAATATGTGCTGATAGTGGATTCAGACCAGATGGAATCAATGAACCGCTACTTTGCCCCGGTTGATACACCAGGACATCGGCTTGACCTAGATTCTCATTGCGCAGTGTTGTTAGCGCTGTGACAGCTGATGAGAGATCCTTAACAACAACTGCATCGGCCAAAGTTCCAAGTGCTGCAGCTGCTGCAGCCTCCCAACCATTATCAATTTCGATAAGTCCTGCGATACTTCCGAGAATTGAGACTCCTCGTGAATCTTGAAGCAGCGCAGATGCTCCATCGCGATTTTGGGAGGTTAGCTTCATCGCCTCAAGCTTTGATTCAACCGCATTACGTTCGCGATCTGCAGCGCGTTCAGCATCTACTAATTCAGTGTGCTTAGCTTTAGAAGCCTCTAGAAGATTTTTGGCATTTTCATACTGTGAATCCAAACCAAGCTCGCCTGAATCAGCACTTGCAATCTCTAACTCATATGAAGAGTATTCGCGCTTTGCTTGATCGACTCGAGCTTGAGCCTCATCACGTGCTCGGGTTAGGCGCTCAATCTCCTCGGTAATTGCTTCAAGGCGTGCTTTCAGAGATTTGATGTGACCTTCTTGGCGCGCTGTGCCCTCTCGAGCATCGGCAATTGCACGCATAGCTGCAGCGATTGTGTCTTCATCACTCTTTAGGGAAGTTTCAGCTTGTGACAAGGCTGTGGTTGCGGCAGCAAGTGATTGTTGGGCGGCAACAACATCTGCACGCAACTGAGACTCTTCTAAACGTAATGTACGTGCTTCGGCATCCAAGCTCTCTGGATCACGGCCAGATGTACGAGCCTCCTCCGCCTCCTCATTAAGGAAACGAGAGCGTTCTTGGGCAAGACTCTGTGTACCGCGGAACTTTTCGCGCAAAGAGTTTAAGTTGTAGAAAGTTTCTTGTGCAGCCACCAGCAATGGGCCCTCATGAGCAGCTTGTGCATCTAGCGCTTCTTCGCGACGACGTACCGCATCTAAATCTGTTTCAACTGAAGTTCTGCGTTCGCGCAATGCATTCTCATCTGCAACTTCAAGTTCAAGTGTTTTTGACATCGAGATAAAGTCATCTGCAAGCAAACGAAGCTTGGCATCACGCAAATCAGCTTGAATTGTTGCCGCTTTCTTTGCCACTTCTGCTTGCTTGCCAAGTGGTCGCAGCTGACGACGAAGTTCAACGGTTAAGTCTTGAACACGTGCAAGGTTTGCTTGCATAGAATCTAATTTGCGAAGAGCTTTTTCTTTGCGCTTACGGTGCTTAAGTACGCCAGCTGCTTCTTCGATAAATCCTCTGCGCTCTTCTGGTGTAGCCATCAAGATCGCATCAAGTTGACCTTGACCAACGATGACGTGCATTTCGCGACCAATTCCAGAATCGCTAAGGAGCTCTTGAATATCTAGTAAGCGAGAAGCTTCTCCATTTATTTGATACTCACTTTGTCCATTACGAAATAAAATTCTAGAAATCGTTACTTCGGTGTAATCGATTGGTAAAGCACCATCTGAGTTATCGATAGTAAGAGAAACTTCTGCGCGACCAAGTGGAGCACGCCCACTGGTTCCGGCGAAGATGACATCTTCCATCTTTCCGCCGCGAAGAGATTTAGCGCCTTGCTCACCCATAACCCAGGTAAGGGCATCAACAACATTTGATTTACCTGAACCATTAGGGCCAACCACACAGGTGATACCTGGTTCGAGACGAAGGGTCGTCGCCGAAGCAAAGGACTTAAAGCCCTTGAGCGTCATACTCTTCAAATACACGCGGTAAACCTATCGCCTATTGAGCGTGATTTTGACGAATTTAGCCTTGCGGATTGGCGGTTTTTAGCGCCTCGTAGGCAGCGCGGGCAGCAACTTGCTCAGCCTCTCGCTTGCTCTTTCCGGTGCCTTCACTCAGCGCAACGCCGGCCAGCATTGCAACTGCGGTGAAGTTTTTATCGTGATCTGGGCCTTCTTCGCTAACAATGTATTCGGGTGCACCTTTGCCGAGAGATGCGGCGAGTTCCTGTAGTGCGGTCTTTCCATCAAGTCCGGCGCCACGAGCAACCGCTGAGTCCATAGTTGGAGTTATCAAGGTGCGCACAATCTCGGTGCAACGCGCAAAACCAAACTGTAAATAAATAGCGCCGATCAATGCTTCTAGGGCATCTGCCAATAGAGAGTTTTTATCGCGGCCATTTGTTACCTCTTCACCTTTTCCGAGGCGAATGTATTGACCAAGTTGTAATCCACGAGCGATATCTGCGAGCGCACGCATGTTGACAACACCTGAACGCAATGGCGATAAACGACTCTCATCAAAATCTGGATAACGTTTGTAAAGCTCTTCGGTAACAATTAATCCAAGTACTGAATCACCGAGAAACTCAAGACGTTCATTAGTTTCTTTACTTCCCGATTCATATGCAAATGATCGGTGTGTAAAAGCCAACTCAAGCAAAGCTGGATCGAGTGTTACTCCCAGCTGCTCACTGAGCATGGAGCTCAGATCAGACCTCTAATACCTGACGACGGTTGTAAGTACCGCATGTTGGGCAAGCGGTGTGCTGCAACTTAGGTTGCTGGCACTGACCACATGTAGAAAGAGCTGCTGCAGTAGTTTTCCACTGGCTACGTCGTGAGCGCGTCTTTGAACGCGACATCTTTCGCTTTGGTACTGGCACTTTTCTAACCTCTTCTCAATCATTTGGCAGCAGCGTGGCTGCAGAGGGAAAGTATCCCTCAAAAGGGCTAAATCTTGAAATCGGGATCCTCGAGGTTAAGCCCGCCTAGCCCCGCCCAGCGAGCATCAATGACCTCATGGGCATGCTCTTCAGGCAGATCGGCCCACTTTCCCCCGCACTCAGGGCATAGGCCAAGGCAATCTTGGCTACACAGAGGGTTGATCGGCAGGGAGAGAACTACCGCATCACGGATTGGGGTCTCCAGATCCATGATCTCCCCCTCCATCATGAGCTCATCCTCGATATCTAAATCCTCAAGGGTTTCTTCCTGCTTTTTCTTTCTCTTTCCACGTTCATTACTTGGCTCGTAGTTATACAGCTCTTGGATCTTTCGATCGATGACAATCTCAACAGGATCTAGGCAACGAATGCACTCGCCCTTTGCCACAGCGTAAACATCAGCGCTTAGCAGGACACCTTCAGTGACTGACTCCAGGCGCACATCTACTTCGATGAAATCACCTGCTGGAACCGCAATCAAATCAACGCCGAACTTTTCTTTCACAACAATATCGAGCTCATACTCCTTCATCTCCCCCGCACGACGAGGAAGCTCAAAGGTATTGAGCTCAAAGGTATCTACTTGTTTACTCATAAAGGACTACTAAAAATTAATTTTCATCAGCTAGTTGAGACAAAACATCCTTATCGTTTGCCCCAGCTAAGCGATCTCGGCCTCGAGAAACTGCATCCATTGTTTTGTTCAGGATTACTTCGAGAGTTGCCAGGCGTCCATCGATGTACTCCTCAACCTCTGCCTTTTCAATCTCAGCGGTTTCACGGGCATCTTCAAGGATTTTTCTTGCTTCATCTCGTGCAATCTGAACAATTGAAGTCTGCTCAACCATTTGTGCAACATCTTCTCGAGCTATTGCGATCATTTGTTCAGCGCTAACACGTGCTTCTTCGATGATTGCATCACGTGCTTCGATGATTTTTTGAGCAGATTCAAAATCAGAGGGAAGCGACTCGCGCGCTTCATCTAGAACTTCAAGCATTTCAGCACGATGGACCACGCAGCTGGCAGAAAGTGGAACGCTTCTGGCCTCTTCGACCATAGTGATCGCGGCGGTTAATTTGTCTACTGAGTCCATTGTTACTTCCCTGCTATTCGTAACTTAAGTGCTTCATTGACCGATGGAGGAACCATGGTTGAAACATCGCCGTTGTAATGAGCTAACTCTTTTACTAAAGATGAAGAAAGGAATGAGTGTGCTGGTGCTGTTGCCATAAACATGGTCTCAACCCCTGAGCCTTGCAGATTTACCTGTGCCATTTGAAGCTCATAATCAAAATCTGTAACCGCTCGAAGCCCTTTAACAATTGCTTGAATTGAGTTGCTCTTGCAGTAGTCAACAAGAAGGCCGCTCCATGAATCAACCGATACATTTGGATACTTAGCTGTAACTTCAGAGATCATCGAGATTCGTTCTTGCACAGTAAATAGACTGGACTTTGTTCTGTTCTCCAAGACCGCAACAACTACATGATCAAATTGCTGGGCGGCACGTTCGATGATGTCGAGATGACCATAAGTGATTGGGTCAAAAGATCCTGGGCATACCGCGCGCTTCATGCCCCAAACGCTAGCAAGATGAGGCCAAGTAATCCATTCTTAAGGCTGATAATTGCCGTAATAAATGGTGGCCTGCCCATAATTTCGCTCACGCGCGGGTGTAAAAGCATCAGGCCAAATGAATTGAGCTCCTCGTGAAGTTCGCTCTACTGCAATGAAGGCATCGCTACTCAAGAACTCTCCATCATGCAAAGCAGATAAAAGATCTTCAACGGCTTGATTGCTGAAATCATAAGGTGGATCGATATACACGAGGTGGTACTTTGATTTTGGAAGGTCCTTCAAGAAACGTTCTGCACTCATTCCAAAAAGCTGGAACTTTCCAGCTGGATTGGATTTCTTGACTAGTTCATAATTTATTTCGATTGTTTTTTGTGCTTCATCATCTTTTTCAACAACATGAACTAAGGTCGCACCACGTGAGAGTGATTCCAAAGCAATAGCTCCTGAACCACCAAAAAGATCCAGAACATGCACGCCTTCAAAACTTCCAAACTCAGAGGTGAGGGATGAAAAGAGACCCTCGCGAGCTCGATCAGAGGTTGGACGGGTTGCACCGGCAACAGAGCCTAAAGTTCTTCCCCGTGCAACTCCTGCGATGATTCTCAATTTTCTAACCCTTATCTAAGTAATCGATAGCTTGATCCCGCTGCAACTGTGCAAGCTCTTTCCTAAGCACAGGATAGCCCTTTAAATCATTGTCCTTTGCGATAAGAAGTTCAGCATCCTCACGGGCCTGCTCAATTAATGTTTCATCTCGCAAAACGCGCAATAAGCGCAAATGTGACTGGGTTCCTGATTGATTAGCACCCAACACATCTCCTTCTCTTCTCTGCTCAAGATCGATACGAGAGAGTTCAAATCCATCTAGTGTTGCAGCAACGGCGTTGAGTCGCTCGCGAGCCGGTGTGAGATCCTCACAATGCGATACCAACAGGCACAGCCCCGGTGAAGTACCACGTCCAACTCGTCCTCTCAATTGATGTAGTTGTGAAACACCAAAGCGATCAGCATCCATGATCACCATAATTGTTGCGTTAGGAACATCAACTCCAACTTCAATGACGGTTGTTGAAACCAAAACATCGATCTCACCCTTAGAGAAGGCCTGCATCGTTGCCTCTTTCTCATCTGATGAGAGACGACCATGCAAAATAGCGATTTTTAACCCTTGTAACGGTCCGGCATGGAGCATTGGGGCGAGCTCTTCAACCGATGAAATCTCATCTGATTCTTCACCGAAGAGAAAATCTAAATCTGCATCTTTTCCAGCATCTGGATCAGCTGAAATACGCGGCGCCACAATGTAAGCCTGGTGACCCTGAGAAACCTCCTCGCGAATGCGTTGCCAAGCACGCTCTAGATAATTTGGTTTTTCCTTTACCGGAATTACATGGGTTGTAATTGGTTGACGACCTAAAGGCAGTTCGCGAAGTGTTGAAACATCTAAGTCACCAAACACTGTCATCGCAACGGTGCGCGGAATAGGCGTTGCAGTCATGACAAGCAGGTGCGGAGGAAGTACAGCTTTTTCCTTTAATGCATCACGTTGTTCGACACCAAATCTATGCTGCTCATCAACAACAATTAATCCAAGATCCTTAAACACAACAGATTCACCTAATAAGGCGTGGGTGCCGATAACTATCCCTGCGCTTCCATCAGCCGCCTTTGCAAGCGCCTCTTTACGTGCTTGCGCCGATTGGGATCCAGTAATGAGCGTTACCTGTGTTCCTAACTCTGATCCGCCTAACATTCCACCTTGCGCCAAAGCTCCTAATTGCCGCTGGATAGTTCGTAGATGCTGCGCTGCAAGAACTTCGGTAGGTGCAAGTAGTGCAGCTTGTCCCCCGCTATCTACAACAGCGAGCATTGCTCTGAGGGCAACAATTGTCTTACCTGAACCAACCTCACCTTGCAGCAATCGATGCATCGGGTGAGGTTGTGCCAAATCGCTTTCGATCTCTTTACACACTGCTACTTGACCTGCGGTTAACTCAAATGGAAGTGATTTATCAAAGGAGTCAAGTAAGCCACCGGTAATCCTTTTTCTTGATGTCGAATTGAGTTTCTTCAACTCATTTCGACGCATAACCAATAAGGATTGAAGAAGAAATGCTTCATCATAGGTAAGTCGCTCACGAGCAGTTTCGGCATGATCTAGATCTGCAGGTTGATGTAGTTGGACTAAGGCTTGATGCAATGTTGGGTACTGATGTTTTTCGCGGATACTTTCTGGCAAAAAATCTTGAATCTCATCTAAAGCTCCGATTGCCAGTTGCGCGCACTGAGAGATTTTCCATGATGGAAGCTTTGAGGAGGCGGGATAAACAGGAAGAAACTTTCCGGCAAAGCCTTCAATTGCGGTATCAACATCTGAACCATCGGGAATTAACTCATAATCAGGATGAGCCAACTGCTTCTTGTTGTTAAAGACTCCGATTTTTCCAGCAAACAAACCTTGACGCCCTACCTTTAAATCCTTTTCACGCCAGGCTTGATTAAAGAAGGTGAGAGATAACTTGTCGGTTCCATCGGTTACAACAACCTCAAGAATGCTCCCCTTTCGACCGCGCAACGGTCGATTAGTTGTCGAATAAATCTGAGCCAAGATGGTGGTTTCATCACCTTCGCGAAGCTCTGAGATGTCAGAGAGTTCTCCTCTGACCATGTACCTGCGGGGGTAATGACGCATGAGATCGCCCACCGTCGATACTCCAAAAACCGTGGAGAGAACTTTGGCGGTGCGGTCACCAACAACCGCCGAGACCTTGCTCTCTAATGTAGCCACGCGAGCATTCTCCCTCGCAACTGGCTTAATTCCTCCTACCTGCGCATAAGAGTTGCTCACGCGAGCTGGGAATTGGCATCCTCGACCGCCTTCAGGGTACCCTTACGCCCTGTTCCCATTGGAACCATTTGAACTAAAAGGAGTACCGCTGTGGCATCAACATGCGATATCTGTGGCAAGGGGCCCAGCTTCGGAAACAATGTTTCTCACTCACAGGTCAAGACACGTCGTCGTTGGAATCCAAATATCCAGCGCGTCCGCACTCTCGTAGGCGGAACTGCAAAGCGTCAGAATGTTTGTACTTCATGCCTCAAGGCTGGAAAAGTAACTCGCTAACGGTTAATTAGTTTTTATTGAAAATGGCGCCAGGTATCTGGCGCTTTTTTCATTTCCACACCGGTAACGCCTGCACCACTGTGCACAGATCCGATTTGAAACCCTCCAAGCTCCTTACCTGTAGCAAGGAATACATGATCCTCACCTCCTGCCAAGATCCATTGCCACACATCGATACCTACCGATTCAGCGAGCTCGCTTAAGGTTCCAAACTCGGGGTGGGTGCTGATCAAATCTTTCTCAATAGCTAGCTGCACGCCTGAAGCTTGCGCTATCTGCTCAGCCTGGATTACAAGGGCATCACTTATGTCACACATTGCATTGGCTTTCCCATTAGAGAATTGCACTGCAGCAGAGTAATCAACTGTTGGAGCAGAAAACTCTGCTACCGCGTGGACGGCAATATCACTCTCTAAATCTTTTTCAATAATTGCAAGACCGGCTGCAGACCAACCAGGCAATGATGAAATATAAATTGAATCGCCGATCTGTGCACCTGAACGTGTTATCGCAGTATCGATTTGTCCGATCGCAGTAATGGAAATAACTTTGCATGGACCCTTGGCTAAATCTCCCCCAACAACATATGCGCCGCAGCTGCTTGCTTCATGGGCGATACCTTCAGCCAGTTCTTCAATCCATTCCATTGACTCTTCCCCAGTAAGAGTTACCGCAGCGACAAGAAATCTAGGAGAGCCACCCATTGCATAAACATCGGCAAGGTTTGCAGCGGTTATCTTGCGTCCGATATCAAAGGCGCTGCTCCATGCAGTATTGAAATGAGTTCCTTCGATGGCGATATCTGTGGTGATTGCTGTTCGTTCCGATGTCTTCACAACCGCTGCATCATCCCCGATACCGATCTCAACCCCACGTTGCGAGCTGCCAAATATGCGAGCAAGGGCTGCAATTACCTGGGCCTCATCGAAGTTCATGCCTCATAGCCTAATCGACTACCTCGTCAGGGCTTATCTGCGGTAGCGTTTAGCCATTGACCAGAAAGGACATCTCATGTCAGTACAGGCTTTCATCTTGATTCAAACCGAAGTTGGCAAGGCAACAGGTGTTGCTGATGCTGTTGCAAAGATCGCCGGCGTTACATTATCTGAAGGCGTTACTGGTCCATACGATGTAATCATGCGTGCCGAAGCTTCAAGCATGGAAGAGTTTGGTCGTCTAGTTCTCTCTAAGGTTCAAGCGGTACCTGGAATCACACGTACCTTGACCTGCCCAGTAACTCACCTGAGCTAATTCGCGCTTTACTTCTTAATTTGCTTTATTGATCGCTGAATCAATCAGCGCGCTAATCAAATCTGAATACTCAACCCCAGTGGCCTGCCATAACTTTGGATAAACGCTGGTTCCTGTAAATCCTGGCAATGTATTGATCTCATTAATAATGATCTCGTTGTGATCGGTGTAAAAAAAGTCACAACGGGCAAGGCCAGCACAACCCAGCGCATCAAATGCCTGCATCGCTGCAATCTGGATCGCCTGAGAATCCTCTTCTGAAATATCTGCCGGAATCTTTACAGTTGTTGCATCATCTAAATACTTTGCCTCAAAGTCATAAAATGCATCATCTAAATACTTTGCCTCAAAGTCATAAAACTCAAACTGTGGGTTTACAACGATCTCGCCAATAACTGAGGCGTAACTTGTTCCATCCCGTTCCAGAACAGCGCACTCGATTTCGCGGCCATTAATGGCGTTTTCAATCAAAACCTTGTCGTCATATAGGAAAGCATCGGCAATCGCAGCGGCTAATTTGTCGGCAGATTTCACCTTATGTGTGCCTCGACTAGATCCGCCGCTGGATGGTTTAACAAAAACTGGATATGTGATTGCTTGAGCATCTGGAAGGTTTTGGCCTTTGACCATAACTTGACCAGGTGCGACTTTTAATCCTGCTGCGACAAACAACTCTTTTGCTCGCGCCTTGTCCATCGCATCTGCAGATGCCTTAACTCCGCTACCTACATAAGGAATTTCAGCATCTTCCAGAAGTTGCTGAATTTTGCCATCTTCGCCAAATTCGCCATGAAGAATAGAAAAAACACAATCGATTCCAACAAAAGCGCCATCAATAACTAATCCGCCAGCTGAAAGCTGGACAGTTGTTCCATTATCTTCAATGGTAGGCATCACCTTATTTTTAATCGTCAAGGGATAGTGCTCGTCAAGTGCAACCCATTTACCCGCCTTGGTAATTCCAATCAAGATTGGTTGAAAGAGTTTCTTGTCTAAACCCTTTAAAACTCCCCCACCTGAAACACATGACACCTCATGCTCGCTGCTGGGGCCACCACAGATAATCGCAACCGTTAATTTGCTCATCGAATAAAGTTTTCCGCTTTAGTTGTAATCTCCATAAGCCGATCTAAAGCTTTTTCTGGAGTGAGCAAACCTGAAACAACATCTGCTACCGCCTCGATGACAGGTACTTCTATGCCTACGCGATGGGCAATTTCAAGAACCGCACTAGATGATGCAACCCCTTCCACGGTTTTTGCTACCTGGGTTCGCGCAACATCCATAGAGCCACTTTTTCCTAGAACCTCACCAAAGGTGCGATTGCGCGACAATGGGGATCCACAACTTGCAACTAAATCCCCCATGCCAGCCAACCCCGCTGCGCTGAGGGGATCTGCATTATGTGCTGCACATAAACGCGCAACCTCATTAAGTCCACGTGTAATGAGCATCGCTTGGGTGTTTTCTCCATACCCCATGCCGATCGAGATACCTACAGCAAGTGCAATCACGCTCTTAATTGCTCCAGCTAACTCGCAACCCAAAACATCGACAGATGTGTAAACACGGTAATACGGAGTTGTGAAAAGCTGCTGTACCTTCCGTAACACAAGCTCATTAGCCAGATTTGGGCCGGTAATAATTGCGATATTTTCAGTCTCCATGACCTCAGAAATAATCTCTGTCATACGTGACATCGTGCTTACTTCAATTCCCTTTAAGGTGCTTACAAACAAGGCGTTTGGCTGAACCATTGATTTCCATGCGTTTAAATTTTCACGAAGAGTTTGCGCAGGCACAGCCAGCACATAAATACTTGAGTACTCAAAGGCTTCGGAAAGGCTAGTTGTTGCCCGTAAGCCAATCGGTAAAAGGTTTTCATCTAGATACTTTGAATTGGTGTGCTTCTGATTAACCTCATCGACCAGCTCTTGGCTGCGTCCCCACATCAAGACATGATTTCCAGCATCACACAAAACCTGTGCCATGGTTGTTCCCCATTGCCCTGCACCAAGAACAACTACCTTGCTCACTTCTTCTTGGCCTTCTTAAAGTTTCCAGTCCGAGGAAGGCTTGAGTTGTGGGGGTCAAAGATCTCTACAGGGCGTTTTTCACCTCGTAGCTCTTCGAGAAGATTTGTTAACTCGCGCATTACAAATGCAGTGGCTTCACGTAGAGCCTCGGGATCATTTTCTTTTCCATACCAGGGTGAAAGATCTAATGGTTTACCTGCAAGCATTTTGATTGGTGTTCGAGGAAATACCTTGAGCTTTTTTTCATATGTTGGCATAACAATCTGTGAACCCCATTGTGCGATAGGCACCACCGGAGTCTGAGTTGTAATTGCCAACCGAGCCAAGCCAGTCTTTGCAACCATAGGCCAACCATCGGGATCACGTGTAAGAGTTCCTTCTGGATAGACGCCAACGCAATGTCCACGCTCTAATAATTTGACCGCATGATCTAACGCTTTGGATGCATCTTTGCTTTCGCGAGCAACAGGGACCATGCCTGCTGCCAAAATAATTTTGCCGATTACCGGGACCTTAAAAACACCTTCTTTACCAATATAACGAGGCGCTCTCCCATTTCTAAAGAGAAAGTGGGTTAAAAATAAAACATCTAAGTAAGACAGATGGTTGCTAGCAACAATGATCTTGCCGGTCTTTGGGAGGTTTTCTCCTCCGACCCAAACCTTCTTGCCAATCAGATTCATGATTGGGATGAGCAACTTTGTGCCGATCTTAAAAGCAAAGTTAGTGCCAAGGGGTTTTCCCTTTGGTGGAGCGTAGGAAACCTTGTACTCCGTCATGGAATTAATAGTAGTGCGCAGGATGCAAAAACGGGGTCAGCGTGAGCTGACCCCGTTTTATAAGTTAAAAAGAATTACTTCTTCTTAGCCTTCTTTACAACCTTCTTTGCTGCTGGCTTCTTCTTCGCAGGTGACT
>JBEDKL010000005.1:0-64301 GCA_041172145.1 Actinomycetota bacterium | reverse complement strand
TTGCCTGTTGCAGGGGATATGAAGAAGATCGATTCTGATCCGGTCCGTTGCGCGGATTCCTCAACCAGCGAGTTGATGATTTCAGAGATCGAAAAGGCCCATCGTGATGGCGACACCTTGGGTGGCGTGGTTGAAGTTTTGGCCTTTAATATGCCACCAGGATTAGGTTCACATGTGCATTGGGATCGACGTCTGGATTCAAAGTTAGCTGGCGCAGTAATGGGTATCCAGGCGATTAAGGGCGTTGAAATTGGAGATGGATTTCAAACAGCCACACGCAGGGGATCGGTTGCCCATGATGAGATCGAAAAAGATTCACAAGGAAAGATAGTTCGTCGTACAGATCGCGCGGGAGGAACTGAAGGCGGAATGTCTAACGGCGAGATTCTGAGAGTTCGCGCTGCGATGAAACCAATTTCAACTGTTCCTAAGGCGTTGGACACAATTGATGTTTCAACTGGTGAAGCGGCCAAAGCTATTAACCAACGATCAGATGTCTGCGCAGTTCCGGCTGCAGGCGTTGTGGCCGAAGCGATGGTTGCCTTGGTTTTGGCTGAAGCGGTTCTCGAAAAGTTCGGTGGTGATTCTGTTACAGAGACCAGACGTAACTACGAGTCTTACATCGCACACCTCAATTTCAAGTAGGAATCCCATGAGCCGAATAGTTCTAATTGGTCCTCCGGGTGCTGGAAAAAGTACGGTTGGTGCCGCGCTAGCTGAATCTTTGTCCTTAAAATTTGTTGATACAGATCAGTTAATCCAAGATAAAAGCGGCAAATCAATCACCGATATCTTTGTTGTCGACGGCGAGCCAACTTTTAGAGCTATGGAGTTAGAGACTCTTCATGAAGTTTTACATCTAGATGATGTTGTGATTGGTTTAGGTGGCGGTGCACCGATCTCACAAGAGGCTCAACAGGCAATTACTGATTCACAATCACAAGTCATCTTTCTGGATGTCTCCCTGTCAACGGCAGCACCACGTGTTGGCTTTAACCGAGATAGACCTCTTCTGCTAGGCAATCCACGCGCACAATGGCAGGCCCTGAGTGATCAACGTAGACCGATCTACGAGCAGCTTGCCACTACTGCGATTAAGGTTGATGACATGGATGTTGCGAGTGTTGTCGCCGAAGTAGTAAAGAGTTTGCGATGAAGATTATTGAAGTGAATGCTGAACACCAATACTCAGTTGTGATTGGTTGCGAGTGGAGTTCAACTCTACTGGCGGAGTTAAAGGGCAGAACACGGATTGCTGTCATTGTCTCCGCTGCTTATTCACCAGATCTTACAACTCTGCGCTCATCAGATGCCGAACTTCATATCTTTACAGTTCCCGATGGTGAGGATGCTAAGAACTCATCAACATTGATTTCGCTATGGAGTTGGTTAGGGGCGGCAGGCTTTACTCGATCAGATTTGATTGTGGGAATCGGTGGGGGAGCGATAACGGATTTGGCTGGGTTCGCTGCGGCAACCTGGCTTCGAGGTATTGATTGGATAGCTGTCCCAACCTCTCTGGCGGGAATGGTGGATGCATCCGTAGGTGGAAAGACTGGAATTAACTCTGATTATGGCAAGAATTTGATCGGTGCCTTTCACTCACCACAAAAAGTAATTATTGATCTAGAGTTCCTGAAAACTTTATCGTCAAGAGACTTTTCAGCCGGTATGGCTGAAGTGATCAAGTGTGGATTTATCGCCGATAGTCAAATATTGGTAGTTGCAGATTCAATTGATCTCAATGACCCTATTTCAGATACCGAAGCATTATTGGAGTTGGTTTCTCGAGCGGTTGCAGTGAAGGCAAAGGTTGTTTCAACTGATTTCAAAGAAAGCTTTGAACGCGAAGCTCTTAATTACGGACATACCTTGGGGCACGCAATTGAAATCTTTGCTAAGTATCAGATGCGACATGGAGAAGCTGTAGCCATAGGAATGGTTTTTGTGGCCGAGTTGGCCTTTGCGCGAGAGTTGATTGATCAATCAACTCTGGAACTTCATCGCAAATTACTGACCAGATTTGAGCTTCCAATCTCATTTGAGAGACAAGCATGGCAAAAATTGGCTCCATTGTTGGCCCTGGATAAAAAAGCTCGCGGAAACACCATTCGTTTTGTCGCACTACGGGGATTGGGGGCGACTGTTCGACTTGAAGATCTCTCCTCAGCCGAACTAGATGCTGCCTATGAGAGAATTTGCTCATGAAGATCCTTGTAATAAACGGTCCTAATCTCTCACGATTAGATATCCGTGACTCATCCATCTATGGGGATCTCAACTACGCAGAATTAAAAAATCTCATTGATATTGCAGCAAACAAACATGGTTTTGAGGCCGATATTCGTCAAAGCGATGACGAGGCCACAATTATTGGTTGGTTACATGAAGCAGCCGATGCAAATACTCCGGTGATCATTAATCCAGCCGCTTTCACCCATTACTCGTATGCGATCCGCGATGCTGCAGAGCTGGTAAAAGCACCCTTAATTGAGGTGCATTTATCTAATCCCTTAACCCGTGAAGAGTTCCGTCATACCTCAGTAATTTCAGGTGTGGCCAATGGAACGATTGGCGGATTTGGACCAAATTCCTATGTTTTGGCCATTATCGCTCTGGCAAATCTAGTTTCTAAGTAACAAACCACACCCGCGCAGCGGGTATCCTTAGATCTTCGTAATAGCAAAGACAATCGATAAAGAGCGGGTGGAGTAGCTGTGGCAACTACAAATGATCTGAAAAATGGAATGACCTTGGATATTGAAGGCCAGTTGTGGACGGTTGTTGAGTTCCAACATGTTAAGCCAGGTAAGGGTCCAGCATTTGTTCGCACCAAGTTGAAATCTGTTCTAAGTGGCAAGGTAGTAGATAAAACTTACAACGCCGGAGTCAAAGTTGATGTAGCGATCCTTGAAAAGCGTGAAATGCAGTACCTCTACAAAGAGGGCGATGACTTTGTTTTCATGGACACAAAGACTTATGATCAAATGACAATTAGCGCTGCGACTGTCGGAGATGCCGCTAACTACATGCTTGAGAACACAGAAGCGATTGTTGCTGTCAATGAAGGCAATCCGCTTTATATCGAATTAGCAGCATCGGTCCCATTAAAGATCACTTACACAGAGCCTGGTATCCAGGGAGATCGCTCATCTGGTGGCACAAAGCCAGCAACCGTTGAAACCGGTATTGAGATTCAGGTTCCATTGTTTATCAAGCAGGATGAAATTGTTTTGGTTGATACACGTGATGGGTCATACCAGGGTCGCGCTAACTAGTGTCGGCGCGTAGCAAGGCGCGTAAACAAGCGCTTGATCTTTTGTATGAGACAGATATTCGAGGAACCAATTTAGTAGAGACTCTTGTTTCACGTGATGTTCCAGCCGACGGTCCGGATGCCCGACCTATTCGTGAATACACCAAAGAGTTAGTAAATGGGGTTTCAGAGAATCGTCGAAAGATAGATGAGTTAATAACCACCTATGCCCAAGGATGGGATATGGATCGCCTGCCTGCCGTAGATCGAAATATCTTGCGTCTTGGTATTTATGAGATTCTTTGGTCAACCGATGTGCCAACGAGTGTTGCCATTGATGAGTCATTGGTTTTGGCTAAAGAGCTATCGAGTGATGACTCTTCAAAGTATATTCATGGTGTTTTGGGAAGAATCGCAAGCATTAAAGACACTATCTCGATTTAGTCGGGTCCAATTTAGCTAGAGCAAAACGGGTAATTAAATCTTGGAGCTCGTTAGCTGAAAATCCTGCAAAAGAGTGAAGTGATGCCATATCGCTGGCTCGCATCGACAGCAGCTCGCCGTTCCAGTCATTTCTCATAGCAGCAATCTTTTCAACAACCATTTTAAATCTCTGGGACAAATCATCGCTACTGTTATTGAGCTTTCGCAGATCAATGATTACCCGTCCGGTTTCCAAACTCTTTTCTTGTGCTTTGAATATTTCAGCAACCGGAACCTGGTAAATATTAGAAATCTCCAGCAGTTTATGAGCGCTGATAGATCTATCGCCACGCTCATATGAACCAAGAGCGATAGCTGATAAGCGGCCATTGCTCTTGGCTGCGACCTGGCTGAGAGTTAATCCTTGAGACTCTCGTATTGAGCGTAATCTGGCTTGGAGCGCTGCGAGTTGTTCCTCTATCTTCATCGGCGCAGGGTATTCAAGGATGACACCCTGCATCTGCGCATATCCACAGGCGAAGTTAATGGGTGCTAGTATCGCGCCTGCATCCTTTAACAACCCATCCTGAGAGGTGGGAAAGGAGATTTACATGAGCGTAGCCCTGTCTGCACCCGACATTAAACGTGCTCTTACCCGTATTTCACATGAGATCCTTGAGAGAAATCAAGGCTCCTCTTCAATTATTCTTCTTGGAATACCGACTCGTGGAGCACATCTTGCCCACCGAATAGCTGCGATCATCTCTGAGATTGAGAGTACACCGACCCCCTGTGGAACTTTGGACATCACGCTCTTTCGTGATGATCTTCGGATGCGTGCACCTAAGGCGATTATGCCCACAACTATTCCATCCTCCGGAATCGAAGATATGGATGTAATCCTGGTGGATGATGTTTTGTTTTCTGGACGGACAATTCGTGCAGCACTTGATGCATTAGGTGAGATCGGACGTCCTCGTACCGTCCAGCTTGCAACCCTTGTTGATAGAGGACATCGAGAGTTGCCTATTAAGGCTGACTTTGTAGGAAAAAATCTTCCAACCTCTAAGTCTCAATCGGTAAGGGTATTGCTCAGTGAGATCGATGGGCGAGATGAAGTCAGTATCGAAGGGGAGGCGAGCTAATGCGCCATCTACTTTCAATATCTGATCTATCTAAAACTCAAGCCATCTCCATCTTAGATACCGCCAACGAACTCGCACGTGTAAGTGACGGAGCGGTTAAGAAGCTTCCGACTTTGCGCGGTCGAACAATTGTTAACCTCTTTGCCGAGGACTCAACCCGTACACGAATATCCTTTGAGGCGGCTGCTAAGCGACTCTCTGCTGATGTTATTAATTTTTCAGCCAAGGGATCTAGCGTCAGTAAGGGTGAATCACTCAAGGATACGGCGATGACCCTGCAAGCGATGGGTGCTGATGCTGTTGTTATCCGCCATTCCGCCTCTGGTGCGGCACAACGACTTGCTGACTCACAATGGATGTCAGGTAGCGTTGTAAACGCCGGTGATGGAACCCACGAACATCCAAGTCAAGCGCTGCTCGATGCATTCACGATCCGTAAACATCTAAGCTTGGGGAAAAGCGATCTGGATGGCTTATCTGTCGCAATCGTTGGCGATGTTTTGCACTCACGGGTGGCTCGTTCAAATGTTTTGTTGCTTTCCAAGTTGGGTGCCAAGGTTGTTTTAGTTGCTCCTCCTACCTTGCTTCCGGTTGGAGTTGAAAGCTGGCCTGCGACCGTCTCATATGATTTTGATTCAATTATTCCCTTTGTAGATGTCGTAATGATGTTGCGTGTTCAGCAAGAAAGAATGACGGATCTCTACTTCCCGAACTCTCGAGAATACTCGCGATACTTTGGTTTAAATCTCGACCGGATGAAATCCATGAAGCCTGGAGCCATAGTCATGCACCCAGGGCCAATGAACCGCGGGCTGGAGATTTCCGCAGAGGTTGCAGATAGTGCACGTTCAGTAATTACCGAACAGGTCACTAATGGAGTCAGTGTCAGAATGGCAATTTTGTATGTTCTTTTAACTGGTAGCGCCTTAGAAGCAGGGAGTAAGTAGATGAGTCAAGTAGACCTCGTTATCAAGGGTGCAAAACTTCCAGATGGCTCAAAAGCTGATCTTTGTATTCAAGGTGAGAAAATTTCTGATGTACTTCCCTCTTTTTCAGGAGATGCTAAAAAGGTAATTGATGCTTCGGGATGCATTGTTTTACCAGGATTGGTAGATCTTCATACCCATCTGCGTGAACCTGGCCGCGAAGATGCCGAAACGGTTTTGTCGGGCAGTCGCGCTGGAGCAAAGGGCGGATTCACTGCGTTATCTGCGATGGCAAATACTTCTCCAGTCGCTGACACTGCTGGAGTTGTCGAGCAGGTCTATCGATTGGGCCAGGAAGCTGGTTATCTAGATGTATTTCCTATCGGTGCGGTAACCCAAGGATTAAATGGAGAAGCCCTTTCAGAAATCGGTGCGATGGCTGATTCAGTGGCAAAGGTGCGAGTTTTTAGTGATGATGGTCATTGTGTTTCTGATCCTCTAGTAATGCGCAGGGCGCTTGAGTACATAAAGAAGTTTGATGGTGTCGTTGCACAGCACGCACAAGATCCGCGTATGACTGTCGGCTCTCAAATGAATGAGGGAGAGGTGTCGGCACGTTTGGGTCTGAAAGGCTGGCCTGCGGTTGCCGAAGAAGCGATCATCGCAAGAGATGTTTTATTGGCCGATCACGTTAAGTCTCGCCTCCATATTTGTCATTTAACTACAGCTGGTGGAGTAGAGATCATCCGTTGGGCGAAAGCACGTGGCATCAACGTAACCGCTGAAGTAACACCGCATCATCTATTGCTGACCGATGATCTAGCTGCTTCTTATGATCCAGTTTTTAAGGTCAATCCACCTCTGCGCACTGAAGCAGATGTTCACGCTCTGCGCGAAGCCCTTGCAGATGGAACGATCGACATCGTTGCAACCGACCATGCTCCACATCCACTGGAATCTAAGGAATGTGAGTGGCAGGAGGCTGCCTTCGGAATGCTTGGCTTGGAGACCGCTCTCTCAATCGTTCAGATGACTATGGTCGATTCAGGGTTATTAAGCTGGGAGCAGGTTGCAGATCGTTTATCCCACTCGCCAGCTCGTATCGGCAGATACTCCGGGCAGGGTGAAAAGGTTGCAGTTGGGAGCTTTGCCAACTTAGTTGTGATTAATCCGACGAAAAGTTGGCGAGTAGATCGCGATTTAGTGCTTTCTAACTCAACAAATACTCCCTACCATGGCCACGAGTTGCCGGGATTTGTAGAGCACACCTTATTTAAGGGTAAGCAGACGGTAATTAATGGAGCTGTCGTAGGTAAGGAGGCTATGTAATGGCAAGTGCTTACCTAGTCTTGGATGATGGTCGTATCTTTGAAGGTTCCTCTTGGGCAGCGCAAGGAAAAACCTTTGGTGAAGCTGTTTTTCAAACAGGTATGACGGGATATCAAGAGACTCTTACCGATCCTTCATATCACAAACAAGTTGTCGTGATGACAGCACCTCACATCGGCAATACCGGCGTTAATGATTATGACAATGAATCGGCAAAGATTTGGGTGGCAGGTTTTGTTGTACGAAACCCATCCTCTTTGACATCTAATTGGCGCGCGCAAAATGATTTGGAAGCCGAGCTTATTTCGCAAGGCATCGTTGGAATACAAGGTGTTGATACTCGAGCAATCACTCGACATTTGCGCGATCGTGGCGCTATGCGTGTGGGAATTTTCTCCGGTTTAGATTTATCGCGTGAAGAGATGGTGGTAGAAGTTCGCAAAGCTGATGCGATGTCAGGCGCGTACCTTGTTAAGGATGTTTCAACCCCTACAACTTATGTGGTTCCTGCAATTGGAACCAAGAGATTTACGATTGCCGCACTTGATCTTGGAATCAAGGGCGCTACACCCAGGGCGCTAGCAGAACGTGGTGTTGAGGTTCATGTCATGCCCTTTGATTCAACCATTGATGAGATTATGGCTCTCAACCCCGATGGCGTGTTTCTCTCAAATGGTCCTGGAGATCCATCAACCATGAGTGATGTGATCGAGGTTGTTCGCGAACTTTTACTTTCGGAGATACCAATCTTTGGTATCTGTTTTGGTCACCAAATTTTGGGGCGAGCATTAGGTTTCGAGACCTACAAGTTGCAATTTGGACATCGAGGAATTAATCAACCAGTTATAGACAAAGTTACAGGCAAGGTTGAAATCACAGCCCATAATCATGGCTTCGCGGTAAAGGCACCGACTGATACAGAGTTCTCAACTGTTTACGGGCGTGGAGAAGTTACTCATACCTGCCTTAATGACGGCGTTGTAGAGGGACTTGCATTACTTGATAGACCAGCATTTTCAGTTCAATATCACCCTGAAGCAGCGGCTGGCCCACATGATGCTTCCTACCTATTTGATCGTTTCGTTGACCTCATGTCCAAGAAGGTTGGTGCGTAATGCCTCTGGATACATCAATTAAAAGTGTTCTGGTAATAGGTAGCGGTCCTATCGTTATTGGTCAGGCGTGCGAGTTTGATTACTCAGGTACACAAGCCTGTCGAGTTTTGCGTGCTGAAGGTATCCGGGTAATTCTTGTTAACTCAAATCCTGCAACAATCATGACCGACCCAGAGTTTGCTGATGCAACCTATGTAGAGCCGATTACCCCAGAAATCATTGAACGGATCATTGCTCATGAAAAGCCAGATGCGGTTCTGGCTACCCTCGGTGGCCAGACGGCTTTAAATGCTGCTATAGGTTTGTATGAGCGTGGAACCTTGGCAAAGTACGGAGTACGTCTGATCGGCGCTGATGTTGATGCGATTAATCGTGGTGAGAATCGTGAACTCTTTAGAGCGATTGTAGAAAAAGTTGGGGGAGAGTCGGCTAAGTCGCGCATTTGCCACACAATGGATGAGATATTCAAAGCAGTTGCACAGCTCAATTATCCGGTGGTTGTACGTCCTTCCTTCACAATGGGTGGATTGGGTTCAGGAATTGCATTTGATGAAGCTGAACTCCGCCAAATAGCTGGAGCGGGGCTGCGACATAGTCCTACTTCCGAGGTATTGCTAGAAGAGTCCATTATTGGCTGGAAAGAGTATGAGCTCGAGGTAATGCGTGATAACAAGGACAATGTTGTCATCGTATGTTCTATTGAGAACCTTGACCCTATGGGTGTTCACACAGGTGATTCAATCACCGTTGCACCAGCGATGACCTTGACTGATGTTGAGTACCAGAAGCTTCGCGATCTTTCGATGGATATCATTCGTGAAGTAGGCGTCGCAACCGGCGGTTGTAATATTCAATTTGCGGTCAATCCAAACAATGGTCGAATCATTGTCATTGAAATGAATCCTCGAGTATCACGTTCAAGTGCCTTAGCCTCAAAAGCAACAGGTTTTCCGATTGCAAAGATAGCTACAAAGTTAGCGATCGGTTATACCTTAGATGAGATTCAAAATGACATTACACGTGTAACCCCTGCCTCTTTTGAACCTACTCTTGATTATGTTGTTGTAAAACTTCCACGGTTTGCCTTTGAAAAGTTTGCCGATGCCGATCCGAGACTCACGACGACGATGAAGAGCGTCGGTGAAGCGATGGCGATCGGACGTTCCTTCTCAGAGGCGCTCATGAAGGCTTTACGTTCCCTTGAAAGAAAGGAAGCGATCTTTACCTGGCCGAAAGTCTCCGAAGCTGAGCGTGCTGCTCTTTTGCAATCGATGAAGGTTCCAACCGAGTACCGTCTACAGCAAGTTCAAAAAGCGATGTGGGCTGGTTCTAGTATCGATGAAGTGTTTGCAGCAACCAAGATTGATCCGTGGTATCTGCGCCAAATAGAACTTATTAACCAGCAAGCTGCAGTTATTGCATTACCTGGAGAACTTACGGCAGAGCTTTTGCGCACCGCAAAGAGTCAAGGCTTTTCAGATAATCAAATCGCTGCCCTTCGCGGCGTGACAGAGGATGAGATTCGCAAGTCTCGTCATCACTTAGGAATACGTCCTGTCTACAAAACAGTAGATACCTGTGCCGCGGAGTTTGAGGCCTTTACTCCTTATCATTATTCAAGTTACGAGGAAGAGAGCGAAGTCCGTCCTAGAACCACACCAGCTGTGATTATTTTAGGAAGCGGACCAAACAGAATCGGACAAGGCATTGAGTTCGATTACTCGTGCGTGCACGCTTCATTTACCTTGCGCGATGCTGGTTATGAAACAATCATGATTAATTGCAATCCAGAGACGGTTTCCACCGACTATGACACCAGTAATCGCTTGTACTTTGAGCCACTGACCTTGGAAGATGTCCTTGAGGTTGTTCATGCAGAGAGCCAAGCAGGTCCAGTACTGGGCGTCATTACCCAACTTGGAGGACAAACCCCATTGGGATTGGCCGCTGGTTTAAAGGCTAATGGTGTCAATATTCTTGGAACATCACCTGAGGCGATTAACTTGGCTGAAGAGCGCGGCGCATTTGGAAACATTTTGGCTGAGCAAGGTTTACGTGCACCGGAGTTTGGAATGGCATCATCACAATTAGAGGCAACCAATATCGCACAAAGCATCGGATACCCAGTACTTGTTCGTCCATCCTTTGTTTTAGGCGGTCGAGGTATGGAGATTGTTTACGATGATGCAGCACTTGGTGGATTCATTACTCGTGCCACAGATATTACCCCTGACCATCCTGTTTTAGTTGATCGTTTTCTCGATAATGCGATTGAGATTGATGTTGACGCCTTGTTTGATGGTCACGAGCTCTTCCTCGGTGGAGTAATGGAGCACATTGAAGAAGCCGGTATCCATAGCGGAGATAGCGCTTGTGTGCTTCCTTCGATGACTGTTTCTGATGAACAAAGAGCTGAGATTCGTATCGCGACAGAAAAGATCGCACGCGGTGTCGATGTACGAGGATTGATTAATATTCAATTCGCAATCGCCGACAACCTTTTATATGTGCTTGAGGCCAATCCGAGAGCATCCCGAACCGTTCCATTTGTCAGTAAGGCAAGTGGGGTAGCGCTTGCAAAAGCTGCTGCACGTATCTCTGTAGGAGCCACGATTAAAGAGCTTCGCGATGCAGGCATCTTGCCTTCATCAGGAGATGGTGTTGCTAGAGGTGTTTCTGTAAAGGAAGCAGTTCTTCCTTGGAATCGATTCCGTCGTACAGATGGCCGAGGTGTTGATGCGGTTCTGGGGCCTGAAATGCGTTCGACTGGTGAGGTTATGGGAATATCGCCAACCTTTGGAGAAAGCTATGCGAAGAGTCAGATCGCAGCCTTTGGACCATTACCTAAAGCGGGAACAGTATTTATCTCACTTGCAGATAAGGACAAGGCAACGGGAATTGAGCCAGCACTTGGTTTTTCAGAGTTAGGTTTTCATATTCTCGCGACCTTAGGTACAGCCGATTTCCTGCGTACTAAGGGAATTGAGTGCACAACGGTACGAAAGCATTCAGAGGGAACAGGCCAGTTAGGCGAGAAAACAATTGTTGAGATGATCAGTACTGGCGAGATCGACTTGGTAATCAATACACCAGTCGGCCGTGGAACCCGCGCAGATGGCTGGGCTATCCGCACCGCCGCTGTTCAGAAATCAATCCCTTGCATAACAACTACCGCTGGTTTTAGCGCTGCAGTTGACGCGATTCGTTTCCTGCAAGCTAGCCCGCTGAGCATTAAATCTCTGCAAGAATGGCTTGCGTGATGATGCAAATCAATAAAAGTGCAAAGCAACTTTTGGCACCGATTGTCAGCAATAAACGTGTCGGCCAATACCATCAGATCATCATCAATGTCGGGGATGTTGCCGCAGCTTGTAAACCAGGTAATTTCGTAGCAATAAGTGTCGGCGGTGATTCATCTCGGATGGTTCTTCGCCGCGCCTTTGCCATCTCTCGAGTTTCGACCTCATCTACAGTTGGTGGAACCATGGAGTTGATCGTTGCTCCACATGGCCAAGGTAGCAAATGGTTGTGTTCACAAGGTGAAGGTGTAATTCTTGATTTAGTAGCGCCATTGGGTACCGCTTTTGGAATACCCACTGAACCAGTTCCAGTTTTGTTAGTCGGCGGAGGATATGGATCAGCACCACTTTTTGGATTGGCTGAACTATTGAACTCAAGGGGATGTCGTGTTGACATGCTTTTAGGTGCAAGCACCGGTTCGAAAATCTACGCTCCGATGGAGGGTAAGCGCTCAGTTAACTCCATGCGGATTTATACCGAAGATGGATCAATGGGATCTGCAGGACGGGTTACAGACCCGATTCCTGAAATCATTAAAGATCTTAATGTTGCTGTTATTTACTCATGTGGACCAATGCCGATGTTGGCGGCGATAACTAAGATTTCAAATGAGTTTGATGTTGTTCATCAATGCGCAGTTGAGGAATCTATGGCATGTGGAATCGGAATCTGCATGACTTGTGTACTCCCTGTTGAAAATGAGGATGGTAGTACATCGATGTTGAGATCTTGCATAGATGGACCTGTTATGGATGGTTCGAAGGTTTTGTGGGATCAGGTGGGACAGCACCAATGACAGCTCTAGATTTTTCTACAACAATCGGAAACGCTTGGTTTCCGGCACCTACTTTTACGGCAAGTGGTTGCGCGAGCTCGGGTCGCGAATTGGCACAGTTCTTTCCTCTTAGAGATATGGGGGGAGTCGTCACAAAGTCGGTGATGTCCAAGGCTCGTCCAGGTCGTCCAACACCACGCATGGCGGAGACTCCTAGTGGCATGCTCAACTCCATTGGGTTACAGGGTCCGGGTATTGATGCTTTTTTAGCCAAGGATGTTCCATTCTTAATCGAGCAAAAGGCTCGGATAATTGTCTCTATCGCGGGCGAAACAGTTGAAGAGTATTCGACCCTTGCTCGCAAGTTGCGATCAGTATCTGGAATCAGTGCAATTGAAGTCAATATCTCCTGTCCCAATGTTGAGAGCCGCGGGCAGGTATTTGCAACAGATCTCGAAACTTCCAAACGAGTAATCGATGGAGTTCGTAGAACCATAGGAGGCGAGCTGCCCATCATCGCCAAACTCTCACCGGATGTAACTGATTTGGTTGCAATTGCTAGAGGTGTTGTTGATGCAGGTGCCGATGGCCTAGCTCTCATTAATACCGTTTTAGGCATGGTAATTAATGTGGACACTATGCGCCCACACCTTGGTGGTATCACTGGTGGTTTATCGGGTCCTGCTATTCGCCCTATTGCAGTTCGAGCTATTTATCAGGTACACACCGCCTTACCCAATACTCCAATTCTTGGCATGGGTGGTGTCTCTTCTGGTAAAGATGCGCTAGAAATGATCTTGGCAGGTGCGAGCGGAGTTTCTATTGGAACGGCAAGTTTTGGAAATCCAACTGCGATCATGTCAATTCAGAGCGAGTTAAAGCAGCTGTTAACAGATAGAGGCTTTACATCTTTGAAACAAGCTGTTGGATACGCCCATCGATCAGAGCAGGTGCAGTAAATGAGCAAGGCTCCTATCGTTCTTGCCGTTGACACCCCGGAGTTATCAACGGCGGTGCAGTGGGTTCGGGCAACACAGAACCATGTTTCTGTCTTTAAGCTCGGCCTAGAGTTCTTTTTAAACTTTGGTTCTGAAGGTGTTAAGGCGATTCAAGGTGAAACCGACTCAGATATCTTCTTGGATCTCAAACTTCACGACATTCCACATACAGTCAGCGGCGCGGCCAAGGCGGTCTCTCATCTTTCGCCAAAGTTTCTTACCGTACATGCTTCAGGTGGCAGTGCAATGATTAGAGCTGCCGCTGATGCTATGCCACAGAGCTATGTAACAGGTGTAACCATTTTAACTTCTATGTCTGAAGATGATGTGTCGGAGGTTGGCTTTAAATCATCGGCGCTAGCTTCAGCGGTCTCATTAGCAAAGGTTGCAATCCTTGGAGGAGCGCGTGCAATTGTTTGCTCACCTCTGGAAATTGCAGCGGTAAGAGCAGCTATTGGCACGGATCCTCTTATTATCACTCCCGGAGTTCGCCCGCAGGAAATGGCGGGTTCAGATGATCAACAAAGAACTATGACCCCTGAAGATGCGATAGGGGCTGGTGCCAATTTTGTGGTTATCGGTAGACCCATTACTCAGATGTGGACTAAGGGGGCTAACGCGATGTCAGAAAAAGCCGCAGAGATAGAGATTGGCTCGCGGTTAATTTAATCTCCACTAGATTTACGCCATGGGATTGCCACCACAACTAACACCGGAGCAGCGTCAAGCAGCCCTGGCTAAGGCTGGTATATCTAGAAAACGTCGGGCCGAGATTAAGACCCAGATTAAGAGCGGCGAATTAAGTATTGAAGATGTTTTAAAGTTGGCGACCATCGATGACGCTATAGCAAAGATGCGGGTCAAAGAGTTACTGGAGTCACTCTCTGGTGTTGGCAAAGTTCGAGTTATTACTCTTATGGAAAGATTAAATATCTCTTCAACCAGAAGGATTCAGGGACTTGGTAAACTTCAACTCAAGGAGTTACGTGAAGAGTTTACGAAAGAGGATATGAGCACCAAGCCTGGAAAATTAATTGTTCTATCTGGCCCTGGTGGCGTCGGTAAAAGTACAGTGGCTAAGAAGCTTCGTGAAGCAAATGATTTTTGGGTAAGCGTTAGCGCAACAACGCGTAAGCCTCGCATCAATGAGGTTGAAGGTCGCGACTACTTCTTTGTAAGTGAAGAAAAGTTTTCAACCATGATCGCGCAAGATGAGTTTTTGGAATGGGCTGAGTTTGCAGGCAATCGCTATGGAACACCTCAAAGCCAGGTTGAGGATGCGCTTCGCCAAGGTCGAAATGTATTGCTAGAGATTGAGATCGCCGGAGCAAAGCAGGTAAAGCAACATTTGCCACAGTCGCTATTGGTTTTCTTAGAGCCCCCTACATGGGAGGAGTTGGTCTCGCGCCTTGAAGGTCGTGGGACAGATGGTGCCGAACGAAGGGCTGAGAGGCTGAGATTGGCCCAAGAAGAGCTTGCGGCAGCAGCCTTCTTTGATGTCGTTTTGGTCAATGACCAGGTCGAGAGCGTTGTTCAGAGACTGGTAGAGTTAGCCCAGAATTAAGCGAGTAAGTTATGTTCCAGATTGATCACAGAAGCGAGGAAAACCATGGATGGAATCACTAATCCACCTATCGATGAACTTCTAGACAAGAGCGGTTCCAAGTACAGCCTGGTTTTGTACGCTGCAAAGCGCGCTCGTCAGATCAACGCTTACTACTCACAACTTGGCGAGGGCCTTCTTGAATATGTTGGGCCTTTGGTTGAGACACATGTTCATGAGAAGCCACTGTCTATCGCACTTCGCGAGATCAATGAGGGACTTCTTACAATCGAAAATCTCGAGCCAACAGCGTAACTTTTTCAATGACACTCCAAGGCCGTGAGGTTATCCTCGGAGTTGGCGGGGGAATAGCGGCATATAAGTCTTGCGAGTTATTACGTCGCCTTCAAGATCGTGGCTACATAATCACCGTTGTACCAACACCTGCCTCCTTGAATTTTGTAGGGGCGGCTACTTGGGAAGCACTTTCAGGGCGTCCCGTTACAACCCAAGTGTGGGAGTCAGTTCACACCGTTCCACATATTGCCCTGGCTGAAAGAGCGGATTTTTTTCTGATTGCACCCGCCACCGCTGATTTGATCGCTCGAATTGCTATGGGTCGGGCAGATGACTTGCTCACTAATTTAGTACTGGCCTCCGATGTTCCCAAGATGATTGTTCCAGCGATGCATCCATCAATGTGGCTAGATCCCGCAACAGTTGCAAATGTGAAAACTCTTCGTGAAAGAGGTTTTGTAGTACTAGATCCAGAAGTTGGTCGACTTACAGGTAATGATGTAGGTCCCGGAAGATTTCCTGAAACTGCGACAATAATTTCAGCCTTTGATCAAGTAACAGGACAGCTTCAAGATCTCAAAGGCACAAAGGTTCTTATTACCGCTGGCGGAACTCGAGAGGCGATAGATCCCGTTCGATTCATCGGAAATAAATCATCTGGCAAGCAGGGGATATCGCTAGCCAACGCTGCAAAAAATCGAGGAGCAGATGTCACCTTGATCGCAGCAAACTGCGAAACCTCTCATCTGAAAGATATGAAGGTTGTATCGGTTGAATCAACTGAACAGATGCAAAAAGCGCTGAATTCACACTTTGAAGAGTGCAACATCTTGATCATGAGCGCTGCAGTAGCTGACGCCCGCCCTGTACAAAGATCAGATGAGAAGATCAAGAAGGCCTCATTACTCAATCTGGAGTTAGAGCCTAATCCCGATCTATTGGCTGAGTTAGCCCCACGAAAGGGCGGTCGCATCATGGTTGGCTTTGCTGCTGAAACCAGCGATCACCTGCAAGAGGCTCGCAGAAAGCTTGAGAGCAAGGGTCTTGATGTGATTTATGTAAATGATGTTTCTGGCGGGGCAATCTTTGGCCAGGACACAACTATGGGTACCATTCTCGTACGCAATGAAGCGGATATAGCGGTCAAGGAAGTCTCCAAAGACGCTCTTAGTAACACACTTCTTGATCAAGCCATCCGGCAGTTAGGTTAAAACTATGTCAAAGCGCCTTTTCACCTCCGAGTCCGTTACCGAAGGTCACCCAGACAAGATCGCTGATGCGATTTCAGATGCCGTTCTAGATTCTCTGCTATCTCAGGATGCAAAGAGCCGTGTAGCTGTTGAAACACTGATCACGACGGGACAGGTGCATGTTGCTGGTGAAGTAACAACCAATGGATATGCAGATGTAATGGGAATTGTTCGCGATACTGTTTTGAACATTGGTTATGACTCATCTGACAAGGGTTTTGATGGAAATAGCTGCGGTGTATCTATTTCTATTGGTCAGCAATCTCAAGATATCGCTCAGGGCGTCGATGATGCTTACGAGCACCGAGTTACATCTGCTGTAGATCCATTAGATCTACAAGGTGCAGGTGACCAAGGATTAATGTTTGGTTACGCTTGTGATGACACAAAAGAATTAATGCCCTTACCTATTTGGCTGGCACATGCGCTGGCACAGCAACTCACTAAGGTTCGCAAATCAGGAGAATTGGCATATCTTCGCCCAGATGGAAAAACACAGGTCACGATTGAGTATGATGGAGATCGTGCGATTGCTTTAGACACAGTTGTCATCTCGAGTCAACACGCTGAAAATGTAGATGTTGTTAAAAAGTTGACTCCAGAGATTGTTGAGTATGTCATCAACCCGATTATTTCTAAGATCGATCTACCAAGAAAAGATCTTCGTACCCTAATCAACCCAACAGGTCGCTTTGTTATCGGTGGTCCCATGGGAGATGCAGGCTTAACTGGTCGTAAGATCATTGTCGATACATACGGTGGAATGGCTCGTCATGGTGGTGGAGCGTTTAGCGGAAAGGATCCATCAAAGGTGGATCGTTCAGCAGCTTATGCGATGCGTTGGGTAGCAAAGAATGTAGTTGCAGCAGGTTTGGCTCGACGATGTGAGGTACAAGTTGCCTACGCCATCGGAAAGGCACAACCAGTTGGCGTATTCGTCGAGACTTTTGGAACTGAAACAGTTCCAGTCTCAAAGATTCAAGAGGCTGTTTTATCAGTCTTTGATCTTCGTCCAGCGGCGATCATTCGCGATCTCGAACTCCTTCGACCTATTTACTCACTTACTAGTGCATACGGTCACTTCGGACGTGAACTTCCAGAGTTTGCGTGGGAGCGTACAGATCGCGTTAGCGCGCTCCAAAACGCAGTTAAGTAACCGGTGGCATCACCTCGGCTATTTAGACTCAAGGCTGAAGTTGCTCCTGCTCCTTCAGGCCCGATAGCTGGCACCTTACCGATCGCAAAGATTCGAGTAGATACCGGGGTTTTTCATCTCGATCAGTTGTACGACTACGCCATTCCAGAGAAAATCAGCAAAGAGACAAAAACTGGAGTTCGAGTTCAGATTCCCTTTGGAGGCCGTGAAACTGAAGGGATCGTAGTCTCTCGCTCTGCGACCCCAGAACGTGCTGGTGAGTTGAAGTCGATCACCAAAATCCTTTCACTACATCCTGTTGCAACAAAAGAGAGTTTAGAGCTCGTAGACCACGCAGCCGCGTATTACTGCTGCAATCCCTGGGATCTCATACGTTCTGCAATCCCGCCGCGGGTTGCAAGCGTCGACAAAGAGTTGTCACAGAATGATTTTGAAAGGAAGAAGCAAGCTAGCAAAGGCGTTTACTCTTTTCAAAGCTTCGCGCCTTTCACTCCTGCGCATAGCCAATTACCTTCAATAATAAATCAAGTAAAGAGCTCTGGTTCAATCTTGGTCATTGCTCCGGATGAGAAAGATGTTGAGCAAATTTGCATGGCTCTTTCAAATACTCATTCAAATGTAATACCTCTAACTAGTTCCTCTGCTCGGGATGAGAGATATCGCAATTTCCTACTTTCAATGAGGCTTAAGAAATCTATAGTTGTTGGTACCCGCAGCGCTGTCTTTGCACCTGTAAATAATCTGGCTGCGATCATCATCTTTAAGGAGTCTTCACCCGAACATTATGAAGTTAGGTCCCCAGGTTGGAACACCTGTGCGATTGCAAAAATGAGAGCTGAGCTGGAGGGTGTAGAGCTAGTTTTTACAGGGTTCGCACCATCCATCAAAACCGCCTTTGATATTGATCGGGGTCTTACCAAATACAGAAACCAACGGGTAGAGGTCAAGACAGAAGCATTTACACCCAACGACGGTGCCTTACTTCCGGGCAGAATCTTTTCCGAGATAAGGAGATCACTAAAGAACGGTCCGGTCTTGTTCGTGGCGCCGAGAAAGGGCTATGGCAATGCACTTCTGTGTGCGCATTGCAAAAATATTGCAATCTGCAAATGTGGTGGCCGACTATCCGTAGCCTCAAAGAATCACGCACCAACTTGTGTCCATTGCGGAACTGGCTTTCCTGATTGGCGTTGCAGTTTTTGCCAAAGAGATAGGCAGTATCTAGCGGGCAGAGGTGTTGATCGGGCAGCAGAGGAGATTTCTCGCGCTTTTCCTGGTTTTCCAGTCATTATCTCAGCAGGTGATGTGATCAAAGAAAGAGTTGAGTCAAAGCCGTCGTTGGTGCTCGCTACTCCCGGCGCTCAACCTCTTGTTGATGAAGGATATGCAGCAGTTGTTGTATTGGATACAACTAGATTTTTTTCCCATACAGACATCAACAGTCAAGAACGTGCACGAGAGTTGATCTTTGAAACCTCTTCTCTAATTAGACCAACCGGTAAAGTGTTGTTGGTTATTGATGATTCTCATCCAATCGTTGCAGCGGTTGCACGTTGGAATATCGCACCTATGCTCAAGCGAGAGTTAGCCGATAGAGCAGATCTCAACCTTCCTCCAACAGTTACTTCAGCTGTCCTGGTCTTAGATGCAACTTCGGCTCCATCTATTGCAGCTGGATTAAACAAGGCAAAGGCAGAGGGGCGCTTGCCTTTGTCATCACAAGTATTTGGCCCCACACAATTGCCTAAATCCCAAGCCAAAATAGTCATCCATGTGGCATCTGAAGAATGGAGTCAATTGGCACTTGTACTGCATGAACTCCAGCGAAAGCGCAGCATTTCGAAGAAGGAATTACTGACACTAAGAATTGATCCTTATTCTCTATAACTCATTGATAGACTTCGGGCATGTCGATTCAGGAAATTCGCTTCTTTGGTGATCCAGTTCTCACCACTCCTGCATCACCAGTCCTTGATTTTGATAAAGAGCTGCGTGTACTTGTTAAAGATCTGACAGATACGATGTTGGATGCCCCAGGTGCGGGGCTTGCAGCACCCCAAATCGGTGTTTCACTACGAGTCTTTGTGTGGGATGTAGATGAAACCCTGGGCCACCTCATCAATCCTGTTCTTACCCTGAGTGATGAGATGCAGGATGGCGAGGAAGGGTGTCTGTCCTTCCCAGAACTTCGTTATGAAACTCCAAGAGCGATGAGGGCGGTTGCCAAGGGTTTTAATATGTATGGAGAGCCGATCACCGTTGAAGGCACTGAGTTTTTGGCAAGAGCCCTTCAGCATGAAAATGATCATCTCAACGGAATTCTTTTTATTGATAAGTTGTCAGCAGAGGATCGCAAATCTGCAATGAAGGAGATTCGCGAATCTGAGTGGTTTAATCTAGCCGCCGAGAAAGGCCAAGCAATTCAAGTAAAGGATTCGCCTCACTCAATATTCGGACGGAACACCTAATGCGTCTCGGAGTAGCAGCTACTCCGGAGGTCGCAGTTCCTTGTTTGGAGTGGTTGCTCACAACTGAACATGAGCTGGCTCTGATTATCACTCAACCTGACAAACCATCGGGTCGGGGAAGGGCAATGAAGCAAAGCGCTGTCGCCGATTGGGCGGATCAACACAAAGTAAAGACAGTCAAGCCTTTAAACTCTCTCGACTTAAAAGGTCAGATAGAAGATTTAGATTGTGTAATCACTATCGGTTATGGTGTTTTACTTCCGCAAGCCATTTTGGAGCTTCCCAAGTTTGGTTTCATTAACCTTCATTTCTCATTGCTACCTCTATACAGAGGCGCAGCTCCTGCGCAAAGAGCACTTCAAAATGGTGACCTTATTACCGGAGTAACTGTGTTTCAATTAGAAAAGGGTATGGATACGGGGCCTATTTATTCACAAAGCTCTGTTGATATTGATCCATCGTGGAGGAGTTCTGAACTTCTGGCATCTCTATCGCAGCAAGGCCCAATCGTTCTCCAAGAAGCACTTTTAAAGATTTCTCAAGGTATCTCTCCGGTTGCTCAATCAGGTCAATCGAGTTTGGCACCTAAAATCTCAAAAGAAGAGGCACGGCTGGATTTTTCCGTTCATGCAAAGGATGTTGTAAATGCGGTTCGGGCTTTTACCTATGAACCTGGAGCTTGGACATTATGGAAAGAGGAGCCTTTTAAAATTACATCAGCTGTACTTGCTAATAATGCTGATATCCCAATGGGAGCAGTGATTACTAGCGAGAAAAGTGTTTACGTTGGATGCGCGGATCAATCGGCGATTGAGCTTGTAACCGTGGTACCTGCCGGTAAGAAGGAGATGAAAGCAATCGATTGGGCACGAGGGGCACGGTTAGTGGGCGGAGAGTTCTTTGGCTGAGGCGCGTCGTAACACCTTTAAATCTCCAAAACCTGAAAGCTCACGATTGCTTGCCTTTGATCTGCTGACCGAGGTAAATCGCAATGAGGGTTATTCAAACCTTCTCCTGCCTCAAGCGCTCAATGCCAGCAAGTTAGATGATCGAGATAGAGCCCTAGTAACAGAACTGCTCTACGGGACGATTCGAATGCAAGGCAAACATGATTGGGTTCTAGCTCAAATCAGTGATCGGCCTTGGTTAGAGGTAGATCCTGGAATTGTGGATATTTGTCGTATGGGCGTTCATCAAATTCATGAAATGCGCATTCCAGACCATGCAGCTGTTGCATCGACGGTAGAAGTCGCTAGAAAGCGTTTAGGTGAGTCAAAGGCAAGTTTTGTTAATGCGATGCTGCGCAACGTAACTCGAAAGAGTCAGGAGGATTGGTTTGCACCCCTTCTTGAGATGACCGATACGGTTCAAAGGTTATCTATTCAATACTCACATCCTGAGTGGATAGTTTCAGCCTATTTTGATCTTCTCAAAGATTGGAAGGAGGTTGAGCAAGCCCTTGCGATTAACAATGAAGCGGCGGTTCCAACTTTAGTTTCCTGGCCAGGATTGTCATCTATAGAGGATTTGAAGAACATCGGGGGAGAGCCAACTACTTACTCTCCTTACGGTGCTCACTGGAAAGGTAATCCGGGGGCGCTTGATTTGATCAAATCTCGAAAGATCGGCGTGCAGGATGAAGGCTCACAGCTTGTCGCCTCTGTTTTCGCATCAGCCTCAGCCGGCAAAAGTTGGCTTGATATGTGCGCTGGTCCTGGAGGTAAAGCAGCGCTTTTATCCAACATAGCGCGAGAACGTGGGGTGACCTTCACCGCTAATGAGGTTTCATCTGTACGTGCAGATTTAGTACGTCAAGTTGTTAATGGAGATCGCGTCATCGTTGGCGATGGTCGGGAGATAGGCAACCAATCTGAAAAGTTTGATGCCATATTGATCGATGCGCCTTGCACCGGTCTAGGTGCCTTACGTCGGCGACCAGAAGTACGTTGGCGACGCAATCTGCAAGATCTGCGGGTGCTTACTCAATTGCAGCGAGAGTTGATCGACTCCGGAATCAAGGCCTTACAAGTTGGTGGCATTTTGGGCTATGCCACATGCTCTCCTCATCTAGCTGAAACATCTATTCAAATTGCAGATCTCAAACGGAAGCACCCAAACATGCAGCAAGTTGATGTGCATCCATACTTACCGGCAAATTTACTACTTTCAGAACGAGATCAAGCAATGGCGTTGTGGACCCACCGAACTGGTACCGATGCAATGTATTTAGCCCTTTTTAAAAAGAGTAGTGAGTAAAATAGGGATATGAGCCGAGAGATCAGAATCACCCCGAGTATTTTGAATGCGGATTTTTCTCGACTCAATGAAGAGATCGACTCAATCGCTCAGGTATCGGATTTACTTCATCTCGATGTAATGGATGATGTTTTTGTTCCTAACTTCACCTTTGATTTCGAAGCAGCGTCAAAGATTATCTCTGAATCTTCTTTACCCGTAGATGCCCACCTAATGGTGGCCGATGTCGATCAGATCGCAGTTGCGTACGCTGAAATTGGTTGCGCTTCGGTAACAATTCACGCCGAGGCAACACAGAACATCCCTTCAACTTTGAAGAACATTAGAGCAGCGGGTTCACGATCAAGTTTGGGTATTAAGCCCAATACTCCAATTGAGGATTATGCTGAATTTGTAGATCTGCTTGATATGTTCCTCATAATGACCGTCGAACCTGGTTTTGGAGGACAAAAGTTCATGGAGAACATGATGGATAAGGTGCGAAAAACTCGAAAGATCATCGGTGATCGCCCAATTTGGTTACAGGTAGATGGTGGAATATCCATGAATACGATTGAAATGGCGCTAGATGCTGGTGCGGATACATTTGTAGTCGGAAGCGCTGTTTTCAACGCTCCAGATCCGGCTCAGATGGTTATCGACATTAGAAAATTCGCAGCGAGTAAGGTTGACTCCTAGTAAACTTTTCAGCATGAAGAGCTTCGAAGATTTATGGAATGAACTGAGCACAAAGGCGATCGAACGTCCTGAGGGATCTGGAACGGTAGCCGCCCTCGATGCAGGTGTTCATTCGATAGGTAAGAAGATTCTCGAAGAGGCTGGCGAAGTGTGGCTGGCAGCAGAGCATGAAAGCGATGCAGCTTTAGCTGAAGAGATCAGTCAGTTGATTTACCACCTGCAAACTTTGCTGCTCGCACGCGGCCTAACTCTCAATGATGTTTACAAGTACTTATAAGGAGCCAGAATGTTAAGAATCGCAGTCCCTAACAAGGGATCCCTTGCAGAAAGCTCTATCGCAATTTTGAAAGAGGCGGGTTACCGTCAACGTACCGACAGTCGTGATCTAGTGTTGATTGACCCAGACAACTCTGTTGAGTTTTACTACTTACGTCCAAGAGATATTGCTGTATATGTTGGATCTGGCGAACTTGAGGCTGGAATCACTGGTAGAGATTTGTTGATTGACTCTGCCGCAGATGCACAAGAGGTTTTATCTTTAGATTTTGGCGGATCAACCTTTCGCTTTGCCGCCCCTACCGGCAAGACCTGGAGCGAGAGTGATATTCAAGGCAAACGAGTTGCGACCGCTTATCCGGGATTAGTTGAACACAGTCTCAGCAAGCTGGGGATAACAGCAAAGATTGTTCGCTTAGATGGAGCGGTAGAAAGTAGTGTGCGCTTAGGTGTGGCGGATTTGATCGCAGATGTTGTGAGCACCGGCAACACATTGCGACAAGCAGGATTACAAACATTTGGAGAACCGATTTTAAGTAGTGAAGCTGTTTTGATTAAGCGCGCTGGTACCGAAATTCCATCTGGATTGGATGTGCTTATCCGTCGTTTGCAGGGTGTGGTAACTGCAAGACGATACGTTTTACTGGATTACGATGTACCGAAATCACTTGTCGAAAAGGCCTGTGCAATTACACCTGGCTTGGAGTCACCAACCATCTCACCTTTGCAAAAAGATGATTGGGTTGCCGTCAGAGCAATGGTTTTACGTAAAGAGACTAATCGCGTGATGGATGAGCTGTGGGCTTTGGGCGCCAGAGGAATCCTGGTCACCGATATTCACGCCTGTCGACTCTAGTTATAGGCCAATCAAAGATTTAACGGAAGCCAATGATGGCTCTGTTATCGAAAAGGTTGCCGCTTCTATAACTATTGGTTTTGCATTGAAGGCGATGCTTATGCCAGCGATCGCCATCATATCTAAGTCATTTGCACCATCTCCAATGGCCACGGTATCTGCTAGCTCAATTTGTGAATCAAGGGCAAACTCACGCAAAGCTTGAGCTTTTGCAGCACGGTCAACAATCGGTCCTACAACCTTTCCAGTTAGCACACCATCTTTGATCTCTAAGGTATTTGCTCTGAAGTAATCGATCTTTAAATCATCGACGATTGGTTGCATTATGTTTGCAAAGCCACCAGAGACTAAGGCAACACTATGGCCATCTTTATGCAATGAATCAACTAAATTTGCAGCTCCATCAGTTAATGTGATCTCAGCGCGAACTTGTTCAATTACAGAGTCAGATAAGCCACTTAACAATGCAACACGCGCTATCAAGCTTTCGGCAAAATCTAGCTCTCCGCGCATTGCCGAATCGGTAATACGAGCCACTTCCGGCAATACGCCCGCTTTGGCTGCCAGTAATTCAATCGCCTCTTGTTGGATAAAGGTTGAATCAACATCAAACTGAACGAGACGTTTTCTGAAGCTCATAATTTCCTTAATGAACCGAGATCTGCAGATCTGACTCTGCTGGAATAGCGCTAAAAGCCTGTTGTAAATTTGTGGCAGTTGAACCCACTACATCTATCTCGATCACCATTGGGTTTATTGAACTGCGATTAAATCGCAGGATGTTTCCACCGGAAGATAGAACAACGGATGTAACTGAGTTGATGAAACGGGGTAGCATTTTTGAGGCGGTGATACGTACAGTGGCATCGTGTTGCATTGCGCTGGGTGAATCAGAGAAATCAAAGACAGAAGCTATGTCGATCTCTAAACGTTGAGCTAGTAGCTCGAGATCACTTTCAATGGCACCCTGGTGTGCTTGATTGAGTGAAATCTGAACTGTGAGAATTAAACGAGAGCTGATGACTATCTGGTCGATATCAATAATCGATACCGCAAAGGGTGATAGTGCCTCAAAAAGGGCATTGGCTAATCCGGGCTTATCCTGTCCGGTAAGTAGGATGAGTCCTGAAAATACCTGGCTGTGCGTGCTCTCATTTGTCATAAGAGGGCAAGGTTATCGTGAATCACTCACGGCTTAGCTCAGCTTTGCCCAACTTTGAGGGGTGTAAGCAGTATCTTTTACCATCTATGAGTAACTCTGTTCTAACTCTCAACGAGGTCTCTGTTCGCAGAGGAGATCGTGTCATCTTGGGTCCCATAAATTTCTCTATTTCTCAAGGTGAGCGCTGGGTGGTGCTTGGGCCTAATGGCGCCGGAAAATCGACCTTGTTGCAGATTTTGTCTACGAAGATTTTTCCAACTCAGGGGAGCGTCACCGTTCTGGATAAAGAGATGGGTAAGGTCGATTTATTTGAACTTCGCACGCGAATTGGACTGTGTGGTTCTGTAATCGCGGAAGATATTCCACATGATGAAACAGTTAAAGATGTAGTACTCACTGCAGCGTATGCAATTTTAGGACGATGGAATGAGGCGTATGACTTATGGGATGAGTCTCGCGCTATGGCGCTGCTTACCAACTTCGGTGTTCGAGAACTTGGCGATCGTCTATATGGAACTCTGAGCGAAGGTGAAAAGAAGCGAGTTCAGATCTCCCGCGCTTTAATGACCGATCCTGAACTTCTTCTCTTAGATGAACCAGCTTCAGGTTTAGATTTAGGTGGGCGAGAAGATCTCCTTCGACGTTTTGCCAACTTTGCAGCAGATCCTTTAGCGCCTGCAACAATTTTGGTCACCCACCACATAGAAGAGATTCCCGTAGGAACTACTCACGCACTACTTATTAAGGATGGGTTAATCGCCGTTTCAGGACCCATTGACCAGGTTGTAACCTCCGAGCATGTTTCAGCGGTCTTTGAAGCCTCGATAACTGTGACACCTGAGTCAGGTCGGTTCTTCGCACGTGCAGCTCTTTGATTATCTTCATCCAGATTGGCAGTTAGCGTTAGAGCAACAAAAGCCTTTAATTGATTTGATTGATTTAGCTGTTGAGCCAAAAGAGATCGCACCTTCTTACCACAATGTTTTCAGGGCGCTCTCACGTTCGATAGACACCACCTCGGTCGTGATCTTTGGACAAGATCCATATCCCGCCAAAGGTTACGCGCATGGCTTGGCATTCTCAGTAGATGCCAATGTCTCACCTCTACCGGCATCCTTGCGAAACATTTACAAGGAGTTAGATAGCGATCTGGGCATAAAAAGAGGTAATGGGGATTTGGCAGATTGGTTTGATCAAGGTGTAATGCTCATCAACCGAATATTAACTACCGATATTGGTGCTTCAATGGCCCACGCAAAGCTTGGTTGGCAGGAGATCACAAACTCGGTTGCTCGAACCCTCGGAGAAAGAGATGTGATTGCGGTGCTATGGGGGAGTTCCGCACTCGAACTAAAGCCTTACTTTCGAGAAGAAAATGTAATCTCTTCGGTTCATCCAAGCCCACTGTCTGCATACAGAGGATTTTTTGATTCTCGCCCTTTTTCAAAGATTAACGCAAAGCTTCGAGAAAAAGGATTTTCCGAAATCAAGTGGTAAAGCAAAAGGCCCCCGGTCTCCCAGGGGCCTTTTGCTTATTAAAGGTACTTATCCAACCCAAGAATTGATTGGTGAAGACAAGAAGTAGATCATGAACAAGCCCGAAACTAAGTACATCAAAGGATGAACTTCCTTGCCGCGACCCTGTACCAAGCGAATTACTACATGTGTAATGAATCCTGCACCGATACCTACTGAAATGTTGTATGTGAACGGCATCAAGATAATTGTTAGAAATGCTGGGACTCCGATACCCATGTCATCCCAGTCAATATTCTTGATCTGCGACATCATCAGGAATCCGACGATGATCAAGGCAGGAGTTGCAGCCTCGTAAGGAATGATCGCTACTAGTGGAGCTAAGAAGGTTGTTAGTAGGAATGCGATTCCGGTAACAATTGAAGCAAGGCCTGTACGAGCACCTTCTCCAACACCTGAAGCTGATTCAATGTAGCTTGTGTTTGATGAGATACCTGCAGCACCACCTGCAGCAGCTGCTACAGAGTCAACCAAAAGAATCTTCTGGATGTTGTCTACATTTCCATCCTTGTCAGCAAGACCTGATTCATGTCCGATCGCGGTAACTGTTCCAACGGTGTCGAAGAAATCAGATAGCAACAAGGTGAACAGAAGAAGGATTGCCGCAATTAGCGAAACATTGTCAACATTGAAGGCTCCAAGCAGATCAAACTGGCCAGTGAAATCAAACTCTGGAACAGCGACAATCTCTGAAGGAACTGCAGGGATACCTAGCTGCCATCCGCCATCGACGATTGTTGGAGGGTTGCCTGGAGTAAAGTTTGGAGCAATGTTGTACATCTTTTGAATAACGATCGCCAAAACAGTTGCGGCAGCGATTCCAATAAGAATCGCACCCTTGACCTTACGAACCATTAGTCCGATGATCAACAAAGTTCCGAAAACGAAAACTACTGTTGGCCAGCCAACGAGATTTCCATTGACGCCTAGGCCTACTGGAACTGGACCACTTGCGGTACGGCGTACAAAGCCAGCATCAACAAGACCGATGAGAGCGATAAATAGACCAATACCAACAGAGATTGCGATCTTGATCTGAGGTGGAACCGCCTTGAATACCGCAACGCGGAATCCGGTGAGAACCAAAACCAAGATGATGAGACCTTCTAGAACAACAAGACCCATTGCAGCAGCCCATGTCATCTTTGATGCGATACCAACTGCAACGAAGGTATTGAGGCCAAGACCTGTTGCAAGTGCCAATGGATAGTTAGCAATTGATCCCATGAGGATTGTTAGCAGACCAGCAACTAAAGCTGTGGTTGCTGCAACCATCGCAGGAGCAGGCTGTGCTCCACCAAATAGGAACTGACCATTTGCATCTGGTGTGTAAGCCAGAATGATTGGGTTGAGAGCAACGATGTATGCCATCGTGAAGAAGGTTACGAGTCCGCCTCGAACCTCTTGGGCAATTGTTGAGCCCCGCTCAGAGATTTTGAAGTATGAATCCAGCATGAAGTAGTGCCTTTCTAATTTTGTTAACGGGGGTGTTTGCGACCCCGTGTGCGATAGGGCGCACAACCCTTGGGAAGAGTTAAATCCTATGTGTTACCTGTGGGTAATCCTAGAAACGACTCCTAGGCTGATGGCGATGGATTGACCAATGAGCAGGGCAAATAAGAGGGTTCCAAGCCCAACAGTTCCGCCTAGCAACCAACCGGCGACTAAGACTGAGCCCTCAATCGCCAATCTCACCCTACCGATCCGCACTCCCGTGGTGTGATGCAGAGCAGTCATTAATCCATCACGAGGACCAGGGCCCAAGCCACAGGTGATGTAAAGGGCTGAACCGAATCCAACCATTGCAATTCCAATTAAGCATGTAGCAACTGCTACAAGGAAATTACTCTGTGCCGGAAATATTGAGACACCAATCTGGATCGCTGTAGCGATGATGGCGATATTGGAAAGTGTTCCAAAACCAGGTTTTTCTTTGAGAGGGATCCACAAAAGAAGAACCATGGTGCTTATAGCAAAAGTAGACCAACCCATCGTTATGTCTAATCGAGAAGAGACGCCCTGAGCCAAAACCGACCATGGAGCATTTCCTAATGAACTTTGAATCAGTAAAGCATCACCTAAGCCAAAGATAAACAATCCAAAGAAGAGAACACCCACTCGAGCCGGTTTGAGATCCCAACGAGATTGAGCGGTCCACGATGTTTGTGGAACAGTCTTATGAGGACGAAGGAACTCTATAAATGGATTAGACATTCAATGAGTATAATCATCAAATGTTTCCTGGCGTTGGCACAATCATCAACATCATCACGATTATTTCTGGTGCATCTTTAGGCGTACTTGTCGGCAATCGCATGCCTTCAAGAACCAGAACCTTACTGACAGATGTTCTTGGGTTGGTCACACTCCTTGGCGCAGCTTCAGCCTTGATTCCTCTATGGTCTGATCGATACACGCAAGCTTTGCCACAAGGGTGGAGTTTGCTGGTTGTCTTGGGTTCATTGCTGATTGGTGGACTTATCGGATCAGCGATGAAGTTAGAGGATAAATTGGAAAGCTTGGGTGAACGCCTTCGTGTTCGTTTTAAGGCCTCCCGCGAATCCTCCTTTGTCGAAGGCTTTGTCGCGGCATCACTCCTATTTGCTATCGGCCCCCTGGCCATCCTCGGAAGCATTAGCGATGGAATGGGTACAGGGATCGATCAACTGATTTTAAAAAGCACACTCGACTTTTTCGCTGCGATGGCCTTTGCAACCTCATTGGGATGGGGAGTTGCTGTCTCAGCTCTTCCTGTTGGTATCTACCAAGGGGTATGGACGGTGATTGGTTTCGGGCTAGGAGAAATCCTTGCGGGTTACCAGATCGATGCGATGACAATCGTCGGTGGAATCATGCTGATTTGCATTGCGCTGAAGTTGCTCAACATCAAGAGCGTTTCAGTTGGAAACTTATTACCAGCTTTGGCGATTGCTCCGCTATTTGCTTTGGTAGTCCATACCTTTTAGAAGGTTGAAGCTTCGATTACAAATCGATACTTCACATCACTAGCAACAGTTCTTTTGTATGCCTCATTGATGTAGTCAGCCTTAATGACTTCGACATCACTGACAATTAAATGTTGTGAACAAAACTCCAACATCTCTTGCATTTCGGGGATTCCGCCAATCATCGAACCTGATACTGAGCGTCGACCATTGAGCAAGGTGCCTGCATGAACCTCATAAGGCTTACCCGGTAAACCAATAACCACAAGAGTTCCATCAAGCTTTAGGAGATTGAGGTAATCGTTGATAACTAATTCTGCACTTACTGTGTTGAGGATTAAATCAAAGCTCTTTGCTAATGGGGCCAAGTTGCTTGGATCTTTTGTGCTCACAAAGTGATGAGCTCCCATCGCTATCGCATCGGCTTGCTTGCTAGGAGAGTGTGAAAGAACAGTTACCTCTGCGCCCATCGCAGCTGCGAACTTAACACCCATGTGCCCCAAGCCTCCAAGGCCCATGACTGCAACCTTCATCCCAGGCTTCACACCCCAATGCTTTATGGGGGAGTACAAGGTAATGCCGGCGCAAAGTAAAGGTGCTACTCCTTCCAAAGGCAAATTATCTGGAATCCGTACCGCATAATCTTGATTGATAACAAAGTTGTTTGAGTAACCACCCATTGCAACTGTCACGCCATCTCGCTCATAACCGTTATATGTTCCAGTCATGCCTTCAACGCAATACTGTTGCAAACCCTGTACACAGCTTTCGCAGCTACGACAGGAATCTACAAAGACTCCAACACCGATTTTGTCGCCAACTGCAAACTTTGAAACCTTGGATCCAATAGCTTTAACAACACCGGCAATCTCATGGCCTGGAACCATAGGGAAAATTGCTGGACCCCACTCTTCGGCAACCTGATGGATATCACTGTGGCAAATTCCGGCATAGGCGATATCTAACGCAACATCATTCTCGCCTAATTCGCGACGTTCAAACTCATGAGAGACCAAATTTGCTTTCGCTGACAAAGCTGCATATCCGCGTGATTTCATCTTTACTCCTTGAACGGTAGTGGGAGAGAGGAGGTATGGGCCGCTCTTGATGCTCGAGCGGTTACTTGGCGCATATGGTGGCGACGACAAAGAACCTCATACGCAACCTCTGCACCGGGTGCCACATCGCCAACGACAACTTGTTCACCTTCAACGACCATAACTCCACCAATGGTTCGTGCGTTATGGGTTGCACGAGCCCCACACCAACAGAGCGCTTCTACCTGCAAAGTATTTACGCGATCTGCAAGTTCGACTAAACGGGCAGATCCCGGGAACAACTTGGTTCTGAAGTCAGCCAAAATTCCAAATGCAAAGACATCTATACCCAGACCATCGACAACTCGTGCAAGTTGGTCAATTTGTTCAGTTTCGTAAAACTGAGCTTCATCGCAGATGATGTAATCAACCCGTTCGCCCATAGATAGCTTGTCAACTACTAGCTTATGAATATCTAACTCAGGGATAACCTCGATAGCAGGACTTGATAGCCCTAAACGCGAAGATATAACACCCGAGCCTGCTCGATCCTTGTTGGTGAAAATCAAACCTGTGCGTCCTCGGCTTTGATGATTATGGGCTGTTTGCAGGGCAAGGGTGGATTTACCGCTATCCATAGTCCCGCAGTAGTAGATCAACTCAGCCATGGTGCGCATCTTGCCACAGCTCTACGGCATTATCCCCTTATTGGTTAAGGCAGCCTTTAATTTGTCAGTTAAACCAAGAGCGGCATCGACTGAGATGTGAGATGCATCGCGATAGACCACATATCCATCTTGAATCGCTGGGCAATATTCGTTGCATAACCAAGGAGTTGGATCAATCGATATAAAACCATCGATGATCAGGTTCGGTGTCGGCTGACTAGAGTCGCAATTTTGGGAGTTTCGCGAAGCCAAACAATTTGGGATATCACTCTTGGGCAAAGGTGTATCGCTTATATAAACGAGATTTTTAACTTCTCCCTGGAGATTAGCTAATAGAACTCTTTGGCCATCTTGCCACCAGGATGTTCTATCTTTTGCACCGGCCGGTGGCTTAAAGTTTTGGAAACTGCTGACGATTACCGCGTGAGGTTGCAGCTGTTGAATTCGCTCTATCGAGTTTTTTCTCCACCTATCGCACTCGGCATCATTGTATGCACCCTTATTCTCGCGTGGCGCTTCGACTGATGAACAAGCAGATTTTGTAAGAGAGATCAATCGATATCCATCATTTTTTGCGATCTGTTCTAGAGCGGGGAACCACTGCGCCGCATGCGAATCTCCATAGAGAACTAAGGTTTTCTCGGCAGAAGGATCGCCATAGATACATTTACCAGATTTATCTTCACCATAGTTAACATGGCAGCCATCCCCATAGATCGCAGGTTTACGAACAACCTGCTCGAGATTAAAGGTGTAGTTGGAACCTTTCACCTTGATTGAATCAGAAGATGTGGAAATGATGAAGAAAGCTGCAAGAAATGAAATAGCCGTAGTTGCTAGGAAGAATCCATAGATCTTCTTGGCATTGAAATCACGATGCCGTAGGGGTTGTTCTATGTATTTGCTGGTGAAGTGAGCCAGAACTATGGTCAAAAGTATGCACAGTAATCTTTCTCTAATTCTTAGCGGTCGATCCAATGCAGCCGCTGGTAAAACTAATGCGGGCCAGTGCCATAGATACAGAGGGTAAGAAATCGCGCCTAACCATTGTGCTAAACGATTGTTGCTTAGATCATTAAAAAACCTTGGCCAAACTGGAATCGTGCCGATAAGTAACGCTGTAGCAACTACCGGAAGTAAAGCATTGAATCCAGGAAATGCGGTGCTTTCATCAAAACGTACCGAGGCAAAAATTATTCCGAGAACGCCAATCCATGGGAAAAACCTATTGCGCAAATAATTATCTGGTACAAAAAGTAACAGTGCGCCTACGCCTAACTCCCATGCACGTGTTGGCAGCGAGTAGAAAGCCCAGATTGGAGATGTTTGTGTTTGGTAGATAGACAAGAGCAAAGAGAGCGTTGTTACGATGGCTACGCCGTTGAAGACTGCACGCCTTCCGTATCTGGAAAGGACCAGGATGAAGATTGGCCAAACCACGTAAAACTGTTCTTCGACAGCCAGAGACCAGTAATGAATAAATGGCGATGGAGTTGCATCCAAGTTTTGGTAATCATTTTGCCACCAGGCAAAGAGATAGTTGGAGATATATGTTGCCGCGGCGAATAGATCTCGTCCTAGTGCAGCTCGGGTGGTCGGAGGCAAAAGAAAGTAAGCAAGGAAGGCGGTAATAAAAAGTACAAAGACAGATGTCGGTAATAGGCGTTTAATTCTTCGTTGGTAAAAGGCGTTGAGATCTAACCGACCTGTTTTTTCGATTTCTCTCAGAATCAATCCAGTGATTAGGTAACCCGAGATTACGTAAAAAATATCGACGCCGATAAAGCCGCCTGGCATTAGGCGAGCATGGAAGATTGTCACAAGGAGTGCAGCTAAAGCGCGCAATCCTTGGATTTGAAGAATTCGCATTACTAAGAAACTACCAGCGAAGTAACTGGAATATGAGGATATTTCTCCTTGAGTCTTTCTCGGCCTGGTAAACCTTGGATCTCTAACAAGGCAAGGACGTGAATTACTTCGCCGCCAAGTCTTTGAATCAACTCGATGGCAGCACCAATTGTTCCACCTGTTGCCAACACATCATCGATCAGCAGAACCTTTGAACCCGGTGAAACGGCATCGACATGAAGCTCTAAGGTGTCATCTCCATACTCAAGACCGTAACTCTCAGAAATAGTTAAATGAGGGAGCTTTCCAGCTTTACGAATCGGAACAAAACCGCTGCGAAGTTGATTTGCTACCGCTGATGCAAAGATAAAGCCGCGAGCTTCGATGCCTGCAACCAAGGTTGATGAATCCGCGTAATCGGCGAACTTTTCTGTGATGGCGATAAAGGCCTCACCATGGGCAAGAAGTGGGGTGATGTCTTGAAAACGGATGCCCGGTTTCGGGTAATCTGGAATTTCACGGATGAGCGATAGAGCATCATCAATATTCATACCTCAAGCTAGCGCGTCTGCCAATTCCGCCACCCGGACTGAGTGATAGGAAAGGATAGCAATTGGGTGCAAGAATAGCGAAATGAGTACAACACACACAGAACTTGAAGTTGAAACCATCAGAATCTGCCAAGAGTTGATTCGTATTCCAAGCGTTAACTTTGGAGATGGAAAGGGCGACGAGAAGGCAGTTGCCGAATATGTCGCGCAGTTGTTGTCTGAGGTTGGTATCGAACCAAAAATTTATGAATCAGCACCTGGTCGTTGCAATGTTATCGCTCGCATTAAAGGAAGTAATCCAGATCGTCCTGGCCTAGTTGTTCATGGACACATCGATGTCGTGCCGGCAAATGCAGATGATTGGTCCGTTGATCCTTTCTCTGGAGAAATGAAGGATGGCTACATCTGGGGCCGTGGCGCAGTTGATATGAAAAATATGGATGCGATGATCCTTGCAACGGTACGCGATTGGGCACGAACCGGTTATGTGCCAGATCGCGACATCGTCCTTGCCTTCTTTGCTGATGAAGAAGCGGGAAGCGTTTATGGATCTCATTACATGGTCAAGGAACATCCAGAAGTTTTTGCAGGTTGTACTGAAGCGGTTTCTGAAGTTGGTGGTTTCTCAGTAACAGTTGCTGGTGGTAAGCGACTTTATTTGATCGAAACCGCTGAGAAAGGCATCCATTGGATGCGACTAACCGCCGAAGGTCGTGCCGGTCATGGTTCGATGATGAATGATGACAATGCGATTACGACATTATCCGAAGCGGTAGCAAAGATCGGTCGATATGAGTGGCCACAGAGATACAGCAAGACTGTGAAGGCTTTTTTCAAGCGCATTGCCGAGGAAACTGGCAAGCCATACAACGAAGAGGATCTTCGTCCATTACTTAAAGAAATCGGTTTTGCCCAGACAATGATTGGAGCGACCCTGCAGAACACTGCAAATCCAACGATGCTAGATGCTGGTTACAAGGCAAATGTAATTCCTGGTTCAGCAAGTGCGACAATAGATGGTCGCTTTATTCCGGGTTTTGAGGATGAGTTAAACTCAACGATTAAGAGTTTGATTGGTGAAAATGTAACTGTCGAAACAATCACGAGAGACAAAGCCCTTGAAGTTCCATTTGAGGGAGATTTAGTAGAGGCGATGTGTAACGCGCTTATTGCAGAGGACTCGGTAGCAATTCCTGTTCCATATGTAATGAGCGGCGGAACAGATAACAAAGCTCTCGCAGATTTAGGGATTATTGGCTACGGGTTTTCACCTCTGAAATTAGATGCCGACTTCAATTTTATGGCTATGTTCCACGGTGTCGATGAACGTGTACCTGTTGAAGGTCTTACCTTCGGAGCTCGCGTCTTGAAAAACTTCCTAGAGCACGCTTAAAGACTTACCTCATCTAGAGCTGTTCTTACGATATCGGGAAGTGAAATCTCTTCACTCTTAAGGACTCCACGTAGCTGAGCGCCGGTTCGCGCACCAATAAGTGAGGTAGTTACACCAGGTGCATCTCGAACCCAGGCAAGTGCGACCTCTAATGGGGAGAAGCCAAGACCATCTGCTGCAACTGCAACAGCTTCAACAATCTTCGTTGAACGCCCATCTAAATATGGCTCAATGTGTTTTGCAAAGTGCGGTGCTGCACCTCGTGAATCACTGGGAATACCTTTTCGGTACTTGCCAGTTAGAACACCTCGCGCCAGTGGCGCCCATGCTAAGAAACCAAGTCCACACTCAACCGCTGCATCAATTAACTCGAACTCAGCATTTCTATTGAGCAAGGAGTACTCACCTTGAACCGTCGTAAGCGGTGCTTTCATAGAGTTTGATTGCTGCTTAGTGGCTGCTCGGGCTAACTGCCAGCCTGAGTAATTACTGACTCCAACATATCGAGCTCGACCTGTTGTGTATGCGTAATCCAACGCCGACAAGGTGTCATCTAGGGGAGTTGTTTCATCCCAATTGTGCACCTGCCACACATCGACGAAATCTGTTCCTAGGCGATTTAAAGATCTATCAAGTTCAGCGATCAGCGCATGACGTGATGCATCCACCTTACGAACTCCGTCAGAAAAACTGATTCCGGCTTTAGTCGCGATTACGACTTCATCTCGATTAAATAAGGTGCCGATTAACCCACCAATGACCCGTTCGCTATCTCCATCGCCATAAGTAGCTGCGGTATCAATGAAATTTCCACCTGCATCCAAGAAAGCGCGGCATTGATCGGCTGCTTCGATCTCGTCTGTATCTCGACCCCAAGTCATTGTTCCTAGACCCAGTCGGGACAAAGCTAAACCGCTAGCTCCTGCGCGTCGCTTTTCCATGGCGTGACCTTAGCAAGGCCTGGTACCAAAACCTGCGATAGCCTTTCATTATGCGATTAGTTTTGATTCGTCATGCTCACTCCGAGTCCAACGCCTCTGGGGTTCTTTCAGGCCGAAAGCCCAATGTGCATTTATCCTCAAAAGGGATTAAGCAGTCCGAAGCGCTAGCTACGCGTCTCGGAGCTTTTCCTATCGCACAGCTGCGAGTATCTCCGATGGAGAGATGTGCCGAGACGATTGCGCCTTGGCTGAAGCAATATATTCAAAAGAGTAATCCTAATTTTGCGCCGGTCATAGACCCAAACATCAATGAGGTTGATTACGGAAGCTGGAGCGGAAAGAAATTAAGTTCGCTCTCACATAAAGCTGAATGGAAAACCGTTCAAGAGTCGCCCAGTCGCATGTACTTTCCAAATGGAGAAGGTATTGCAGCAATGCAAGCTAGAGCGATGAGCACCGTTCACGATTTAGCAAAACTTTCCGACAAAAAGGTTGCGCTAATCGTCAGTCATGGCGATGTCATCAAATCAATAATGGCATCAGCTTTAGGAATGCATCTAGATGAGTTTCAAAGAATCATTATCGATCCGGCTTCTGTTTCTGTTATCGAGTACGCATCGATTAAGCCCAGGGTTATGCTGGTCAATGACACCCGTGCCGTGGTCACAGACTTACTGATTGCACCAAAACGTTCTCGAAACCTAATCGGTGGAGGAGCTGGCAAGTGAGGCATCGGTTTACTAATCCGCACCGATTTGTTGCCGGAACCGTGGGACAGCCAGGTGAACGTGCTTTTTATCTACAGGTCAGATCCGACAATAATGTTGTCAGCGTTGCAGTCGAGAAAGCCCAAGTACAAGCAATCGCTAATCGGCTAGAGCTGATGATCGCCGAGGTTAGAAAAGCAAACCCATTAATCCCAATTGAGATGCCACCTAAGGATGATGCTCCTCTAGAGACACCAGTGGATGAAGAGTTCCAGGTAGGAGCAATCTCTCTAGCTTGGGATGATGAGTCATCGGTAATCAGCTTTGAGATGTATGAACTTGAAGATGATGAGGAAGAGTCCCAAGGTGGGGCGCTGGAGGTTCACCTTTCCCTGGGTATGGCGGTTAGTTTCGCTAATCGCTCCAAAGCGGTTGTTAATGCGGGTCGATTGCCCTGCCCATTCTGTTCAATACCTATTGATCCACGTGGGCATCTGTGTCCGAGGGCAAATGGCTACCGTCGATAAACACAAGGTACTAACAGAAGGAGTTCTAAAAGTTACCGGACGTCTAGTCGATGCTTCCAATGCAACTTTGTATGCAACTTCAACTTTGAATGAGCAAGAGATTGTCTGCATTTACAAACCAATTGCTGGTGAAAGACCTTTGTGGGATTTTCCCGAAGGATCATTGGCTTACCGAGAGTACGCCGCATACCTAGTAAGCCAAGGATTGGGTTTTCATATCGTCCCTTTGACGATCTTGCGCGATGGGCCATATGGATCAGGCATGGTTCAAGAGTGGATTTCATTGGATGAGTCAATTGATTTGGCGGTGTTCTTCTCAAGTGATAATCCGAGGTTGAGATCGATGGCCTTGTTTGATGCAATAGTTAATAACACCGATCGCAAGATTGGACATCTTCTGCCGATCAGCCACGATGAAGTGTATGGATGTGATCATGGGGTTACTTTCCATGTTGAAGATAAGTTACGCACCGTTTTGTGGCAGTGGGCTGATGATGAGTTAACTGATCAAGAGTTGCAATCTCTGCAAATGGCGCAGCAACTTTTAGCTGGTGAATTAGGGGAGCAGTTACAACCCTTTCTAACGCAGGATGAAATTGATGCAATATCTATGCGCGTGAATCGTTTACTTTCTGAGGGACGTTTTCCGTTGCCCAATCCGAATTGGCCAGCGATTCCGTGGCCAGCATTCTAAGAAAGCCATACGATTAAGCCATGAACTCTTGGTCAGAAGTTTCAATTCCACCCTTGGCAGCAAAGCGGAATTTTCCTCAGCTATTTCTCTCTGACACCGCATCCCGTGTCAAAAAAGGCGTTGAATATAAGGCTACTTACCGAATGTATGTTTGCGGAATTACTCCATATGACGCGACGCATTTGGGGCATGCAGCTACCTATTTAACCTTTGATTTAATTAATAGGTACCTTCGCGCAACAGGTTCTGAGGTTAAGTATGTCCAGAACATCACCGATATCGATGACCCTTTGCTAGAACGTGCGGTGCGAGATGGTTTAGATTGGCAGGATTTAGCCCATCAGCAGATTGATCTCTTTCGAAGCGACATGGAACATCTCAGAGTCATCCCACCGGCTCATTACATAGGTGCAGTCGAAGCGATTCCTTTGGTTGTCCAAGCAATTGATGATCTTTCCTCCGAATCTAGTATCTATTCAGTTGACACGGATAAGTACTTTTCAGTCCACAGCGATAGCCGCTTTGGCTCTCGTTCACATTTGTCGCAAGAGGAAATGCTTTCAATATTTTCAGAGCGCGGGGGAGATCCTTCTCGAGCAGGTAAGAAGGATCCTTTGGATTGCCTGGTCTGGATGTCGCAAAGACCAAATGAGCCAGGGTGGGAATCCACATTTGGAGTTGGAAGACCTGGTTGGCATATCGAATGCACCGCAATAGCTTTGAAGTATTTGGATCCATCTGATCTAGATGAAACGTTGATCGATATCCAAGGCGGCGGAAGCGATCTCATTTTTCCTCACCATGAAATGTGTGCCGCACAAGCACATGTTCTTACCGGCAAAGAGCTAGCCTCATCTTACGTACATACCGGCATGATCGGGCTGGATGGCGAGAAGATGAGTAAGAGCAGGGGCAACCTTGTCTTTGTATCTAAGTTGATAGCTGCTGGAAAAGATCCAATGGCAATTAGATGGGCTTTAATGTCCGATCATTATCGATCTGATCGGATGTGGAGTGATTCGTTACTGAAAACAGCTGAAGAACAGTTGCATCAGTTGCGATTTGCAATCAACGCACAAAATTGCGCACCGACAGATGAAGTCATATCGTCATTGATTGCCGCACTCAGCGACGATCTCGATACTCCACAAGTAATTGCAATACTTAAGAAATGGTCTGCGGACACATTGGCTGGGGGAACAGGTGGATCAACCGACGATCTACAGTTTGCACTTGATGGGTTATTAGGACTGAACCTTTAATCCTCTTTTTGTCTGCGAAGGTAGCGTTCAAACTCTTTAGCGATGCTGTCGCCAGATACCTCAGGAAGTTCCGCAGCATCCTTGCTCTCTTCGAGAGCCTTCACATAATCGGCTACCTCTGAATCTTCAGCGGCAAGATCATTCACCTCTTTTTCCCACATATCTGCGCGCTCTGGTAAATCAGAAAGTGGGATTGAGACATCCAGGAACTCTTCAAGTGTGTTGACTAAAGCAAGAGTTACCTTTGGAGAAGGTGATGATGCAGCGTAGTGAGGAACTGCAGCCCACAAAGAGATTGCGTCGACTCCTCGACGCATGCAGGCATCCTGAATGATTCCTAGAATTCCAGTCGGTCCTTCATATTTTGATACAGAGACACCCAGGCGATCAGCAATCGATGGATGTGCGCCAGTCCCTGTAACTGTTATCGGTCTTGTGTGTGGAGTATCTGCAAGTAAAGAACCAAGAGTTACAACTAGCGAGACCTCAAGATCATCGGCAAGATCCAATAGGTCAGAGGTAAAGCTCTTCCAGCGCATCGAGGGTTCGACCCCAGTGACGATGACTAAATCACGGGGCATCGAAGGTACGGCAAGGCCGAACACTTGTGTCGATGGCCAAGTAATGCTTCTAATCTGCGATTCATCAATCGAAACCTGAGGTCTATTGACTTGAAAGTCGTAATAATCTTCAGATTCAACCTGGGCGATGAGTTCTGGCAAAACATCATCACTCTTATCTCGCCATCCAGAGAGTAAATGCTCAACAGCGCCAGAGGCAGCCTCGGCGGCATCATTCCACCCTGAAAAAGCCACAATCATGACTGGATTGCGAAGCAGAGGAATCTGATGAATCTCCATGAAAGCAACCTTAAGGTAACCTTCGTCAAATGAATACTCCATCTATTGAAGCAGGGTTGTTGCGTAGAACCCTTGCTCAACGGGTGGTCGTGGCCGATGGTGCGATGGGAACTATGCTTCAAGCGGCCAATCCGAGCCTCGAGGATTTTCAAAACCATGAAGGATGCAATGAAATCCTTAACGTCAGCCGTCCCGACATAGTTCGTTCAGTTCATGAGGAGTACTTGTCGGCAGGTGTCGATGCGATCGAGACAAATACCTTTGGCGCTAACTGGTCCAATCTTGCTGATTACGGCATTGAAGACAGGATCTACGAGCTCGCATATGCCGGCGGAAAGATCGCCCGCGATGCAGCAGATGCTTTTTCAACAAAGGAAAAACCTCGCTTTGTTCTGGGATCGTTGGGACCGGGCACCAAACTTCCATCACTTGGTCACACAACATATGAGAACCTCAAGCTCGCTTACTACACCGCTGCAAAGGGTTTGTCTGATTCTGGTTGCGATGCTTTACTTGTCGAAACTTCGCAAGATTTACTTCAGGTAAAGGCGGCGGTTAATGGGTGTCGCCAAGCTATCCAGGAATCTAACCGTGACATCGTATTGATCGCCCAAGTAACCGTTGAAACAACTGGAACCATGTTGCTTGGTTCTGAAATCGGCGCAGCTCTTAACACCCTTGAACCTATGGGAATTGATGTCATAGGACTCAACTGCGCAACCGGCCCAACGGAAATGTCGGAGCATCTGAGATACCTCAGTAAAAATGCAAAGATCGCAATCTCTGTGATGCCAAATGCTGGCTTGCCCGTTCTTGGTGCAAATGGAGCTTCTTATCCGCTTGGAGCTGATGAGTTAGCGGTGGCTCTTGATGGATTCATTGATGATTACGGAATCTCCTTGGTGGGAGGCTGCTGCGGAACAACGCCGGCTCACCTTTCTGCCGTTGTGAAAAAGGTAAGTGGCAGAGCTATTGCCTCAAGGACACCTGAATTAGAACCAGGAGCATCCTCTCTTTATCAGTACGTTCCTTTTAGACAAGACAAGACTTATCTGGCAATTGGTGAACGCACAAATGCCAATGGCTCTCGCGCTTTCAGAGATGCCTTGTTAGCTGAGGATTGGGAGAAGTGTGTCGAAATAGCACGTGATCAGATTCGTGATGGTGCTCATATGCTCGATCTATCTGTCGATTACGTTGGCCGCGATGGTGCAAAAGATATGAGTCAGCTTGCTTCTCGTTTTGCAACATCTAGCACTTTGCCTATTGTTCTTGATTCAACTGAACCAGCTGTTCTCAAGGCTGGCTTGGAACACTTAGGTGGACGCTGTGTTATTAACTCTGTTAATTATGAGGATGGCGATGGTCCGAGTTCGAGATTTGCAAAGATTATGCCATTGGTTAAAGAGCATGGAGCCAGCGTAGTTGCATTAACTATTGATGAAGAAGGCCAGGCTCGTGATGCTGAATGGAAGTTACGAGTTGCTCGCAGATTGATTCATGATCTTCACGACAATTGGGGAATGAAGGTGGGGGACATTCTGATTGATTGCCTCACATTTCCAATCGCTACGGGTCAAGAAGAAACACGCAAAGATGGAATTGAGACTATTAACGCAATAAGACAGTTAAAGGTTGAGTTTCCAGAGGTACAAACAACTTTAGGTGTAAGCAATGTTTCCTTTGGTCTTAATGCTGCGGCTCGAGTTGTCCTCAACTCTGTATTCCTGCACGAATGTGTTCAAGCTGGCCTAGATTCGGCAATTGTTCATCCATCAAAAATTACCCCGATGGCACGCATCGATGAGCGTCAACGCGAGGTAGCTCTTGACCTTATCTATGACCGACGCACCTTTGATGGCGATGAATGTACATATGATCCGCTACAAGAGTTTTTACAATTATTTGATGGCGTAGAGCTTGCGACAAGCAAAAATGCTCGAGCAGAAGCATTAGCCGCGCTTCCGTTATTTGAAAGACTTCAACGACGCATCATTGATGGTGAAAAGGTTGGTCTCGAAGATGATCTCAAGGAGGCTATGGCCACTGGCACTCCACCTCTAGAAATTATTAACAGCCACTTACTTGAAGGCATGAAGATTGTCGGTGAGCTTTTCGGCAAGGGCGAGATGCAACTTCCCTTTGTCTTGCAGAGCGCAGAGGTCATGAAGACAGCGGTTGCAATTCTCGAACCATTTATGGAAAAGACTGGTGATGAGGGTCGCGGCACTATGTTGCTAGCTACCGTAAAGGGCGATGTACACGACATCGGAAAAAATCTTGTTGACATTATTCTTACCAATAATGGTTACCGCGTTGTAAATATCGGTATCAAGCAGACCATTAATCAAATCATCGATGGTGCGACGGAATCCAACGCTGATGCAATCGGTATGAGCGGTTTGTTGGTTAAATCAACGGTGATCATGAAAGAGAATCTCGAAGAGATTACCGCTCGTGGTCTAGATCAAAAATGGCCAATTGTTTTAGGTGGCGCTGCTCTTACTCGTGCCTATGTTGAACAAGATCTGGCTTCAATCTTTCCGGGTGAAGTTCGCTACGCACGTGATGCATTTGAAGGTTTGCGCCTTATGGATTCAATCATGGCCGTTAAACGTGGTGAGCCAGGAGCCGCGCTACCTGCACTTCGCGAACGCAAGGTTGCTAACACGCGTGTGAAATCAGAGGATCTACCGATCGACACCTCCAGAAGTGATGTAGCGGTCGATGTTGATATTCCTACCCCGCCATTTTTTGGATCACGTGTTGTTAAAGGTATTCAACTCAGTGATTACGCCGGAATGTTGGATGAGCGAGCATTGTTTGTTGGTCAATGGGGATTAAAGGGTAACCGTGGAGAGTATGAGAACATGGTTGAAAGTGAGGGCCGACCACGTTTGCGCTCATTGCTCAATGAGGTTCAGGCCAATGGTTGGCTCAATGCAGCTGTGGTTTATGGATACTTTCCTTGTTACAGCGAAGGTAATGATCTAGTCATCCTTCATCACGAGGGGGAGCACAAAGGTAAGGAGCGAACTCGCTTCACCTTCCCGCGACAAACTCGTGACCGTCGACTTTGCATCAGTGACTTTTTTGCCTCAAAGGATTCTGGCAAAACAGATGTTGTGGCTTTCCACGTTGTGACTATGGGTTCAACTGTTAGCGATGCTGCTGCGAAACTATTTGCGGCTAACAACTATCGCGAGTACCTAGAGTTGCATGGATTATCTGTCCAGCTAACTGAAAGCCTGGCTGAGCATTGGCATGCACGTATACGCGAAGAGCTTTCTGTTAAGTCAGATGATTCCTCGGATCTTCAGGGAATTCTCGACCAGGGTTACAGAGGTTCGCGGTACTCATTTGGTTACCCAGCTTGTCCAGATCTAGAACAACAGGTTCAGTTATGTGAGTTGCTGGATCCTTCACGTATTGGGGTTGAGCTGTCAGAGGAGTTCCAGCTCCATCCAGAACAATCAACATCTGCAATCATTGTTCACCACCCTGAAGCTAAGTACTTCAACGCAAATTAGTGATCGATGTGCTTACCTTTTTTGATGCGGTTTTCTTTGATATGGATGGCCTCATGGTTGATTCCGAGCCAGAATGGTTTCAATCAGAGATAGAGGTAACAAAACCTTTTGGTTACACATGGCTGGAATCTGACCAGATCGCCTGCTTAGGTGGACCGCTTTCACGTGTCGGTCAATATATGTATGACAAATGTGGCCAGGTTGAATCTCCTTCCTTCTTTACTGAAGAGTTGATTCGGGTACAGGCAGAAAAAATGCGAGGCAACACACCAACTATGCCTGGTGCAGTCGAATTAGTTCGCAATCTTCAATCTCACGGAGTAAAAACTGCCTTGGTTTCAGCTAGCCCGCGTAACATCGTGGATGCGGTCTTGGACAACCTAGGCCATGACCTTTTTCCCTTTTCAATAAGCTCTGATGATGTCGTAAACACAAAACCACAGCCTGATTGCTATCTGAAGGCTGCCGCTATCAGTCAATCAGAGATATCCAATTGCTTGGTTTTTGAGGACTCATTAACAGGAATGAGTGCAGCAACAGCTAGCGGTGCCTATTTAATCGCCGTTCCGCATCTAGTCTCAATTGAAGAGTCAGCTAGGGTTCGAGTAATCAAATCTTTGAAGCAGTTGGATTTTCAAAAGTTGCAACAACTTCACAGCAACTTTTCATCTGCTGTTTAATCGTTATGTGCGGGACAGATCTTTTTAAAATAACACCAATCGCACAGACGTGAAGGCTTTGGTGGCCAGTACTCTTTCTCGGTGGATATGAAAATATCCTTTGCGACCCTCTTGAGAACCTTTTCGGCAGATTCAATATCTGAGAGCTTGGGGTTACTTTTTACGATTCGGCCATCGCCAAGATAAATTAATTGCAGCAACCGGGGGAGAACGCCGGTGTTTTTCCAGTACAAAAGTGCGTATACCCGTAGTTGAAAAAGCGCCTTCTCTTCCCAACCTGGTTTGGGAGATTTTCCAGTTTTATAATCCACGATTCGGACCTCACCTGTTGGTGCGATATCAAGTCTGTCCACGTATCCATGGAGATAAACATCTGTATCAAAATCATTTTCTAAGTGCATCTCGCGGTGAGTTGCTTCAAAGGAAGCAGGATTTTCGAGAGTGAAGTAGGTAGTCAGAAGTGCTGAGGCGCGATCCAGCCACTCTTTCTCATTTGTAACCATCTCAAGGAGGGCTGGTTTTCCTTCAAGTTGTGCCGCCCAGCGAGAGGGCAAAAGATCTATCGCAGTTTGTGGAGTTCGTTCCTGACTTGGAAACTCAAATAAATCCTGCAAGATTGTGTGTACCAATGTGCCACGTTCTGCATCCAAGGATGGGGGCTCAGGGAGTTTGTCGATCTTGCGATACTTGTACAGCTGCGGGCAGTTTTCATACTCGCTGACCGCACTTGGCGATAATCGCAGACTCTTCTCTTGGCTCACCTGGCTGAAGATACTCGTACTTTGATGCCGATAATCGCCTAAGATGCTCCCGTGTCTAATCTTGGGTATTTCGGAGCTGGCGATCGCATTCAATTGACCGATCCCAAAGGAAAGCTTTACAGCTTTACCATCACACCAGGCAAGGAGTGGCACACACATAAGGGTTGGATCACTCATGATGAACTCATCGGAATGCCCGAAGGATCAGTTGTCAGCACAACTGCAGGTTTAAAGTTCACCGCATTTAAACCCTTGCTTGCAGATTATGTTTTAACAATGCCTCGGGGTGCAACGATCGTTTATCCCAAGGATGCAGCGATGATTGTTGGCGTGGCCGATATTTATCCAGGGTCTCGAGTTCTTGAGGCAGGTGTTGGAAGCGGAGCGCTAACCATCTCTCTTCTTCGTGCAACAGGCCCAACGGGAAAGGTGCACTCAGTTGAACGTCGTGCGGATTTTGCAGAGAACGCTCGTTCAAATGTTGACTCATACTTTGAAGGCGCACCAGCAAATTGGTCTTTATTAGTTGGGGATTTACAGGACCAAAGCTTTGAATCTGAGTTTGATCGTGTTGTATTAGACATGCTTGCACCGTGGGAATGTGTCGATATCGCAGCCCGCGCTTTGCGTCCTGGGGGAGTATTTCTGGCCTATGTCGCTACAACTACTCAACTTTCGGCAACAGCTGAAGCCCTTAAAGAGGATGGCAGATTCACCGAGCCTGAGAGTTCAGAGACGATGGTTCGAGGCTGGCACCATGAAGGTCTAGCTGTCCGTCCTCAACAGAGAATGATCGGACACACAGGGTTCCTCATTCAAAGCCGCAGAATGGCCCCTGGCGTTGAAGTTCTAGCTAGACGTCGTCGGCCAGCGAAGGGTGCATACGGTGTCTCGGAAGATTGAGCGGTTAATCAATCTAACTATCGCCCTGCTTGCAACAAAGAGATACCTAACAAAATCTGAAATTTTTAATACCGTTGAAGGCTATGAAGGTAGCGCTGAAACCAAAGAGAGAATGTTTGAGCGTGACAAGGATGATCTCCGCTCCTTAGGAATTGAGATTGAGGTTGGTAGCTTTGATCCTCTCTTTAATGATGAGCCTGGATACCGAATTAAGCAGGAAAAGTATCAATTTGATTTGGGTGAGATAACACCAATTGAAGTATCACTGCTTTCTCTGGCGGCGCAAGCTTGGCAAGAAGCATCATTTGGTGAAGTTGCACAGAGTGCACTATTGAAGCTGAAATCCATGGGCATTCCAGGCGATGAGTTATAAACTCGATGATGGTGGTCAGGATATTTCCCTGATTAGTAAGGCGATAGCATCACAGCAACTATTAAGTTTTCAGTACCTGGATGCGAATTTATCCATTACCGATCGCAGAGTGGTTCCTCTGTCACTTTCAACACGAAGCGGATTTTGGTACATAGCAGGGGTTGATCAAGAGGTTCAGGAGATTCGTACCTTTCGGCTAGATCGCATCACAAACCAAATCACTGCAGGGGATACGCCATCAGAGTTTGAAGCACCTGAAGGATTTTCTGCAAAAGCTTCAGTCAATGTCATGAACCCCAATGGATTTGCAGTGATCGATCTGCGAAAAGGCAAAGGTGCTGCTTTGCGCGCGCTAGCTTCCTCACAACAATCTTTAGGTGAATGGGACCAACTTAAGATTCCAATCTTCAACCTCGAATCACTTTCAGCGCTCATCCTTTGGCATGGTCTAGATGCGGTAGTTCAAGAACCAGAATCTCTTAGGAATTTGATCATCGATCAGTTAGAGGCGTTGGTGAGTAACCATGGTTAAGAAATTTTCTGCGCCACTCGAGCGAACGGCACGACTTTTAGATCTTGTTCCTTACATTAATTCACATCAAGGCATCTCCCTGAAGGAGCTTTCCTCCGTTTTCGGAGTCTCTCAATCACAAATGGTTAATGATCTGACCACTTTATGGATGTGTGGATTGCCTGGGTATACGCCACTTGAGTTGATGGATCTTGATTTTGAAACTGGATATGTGACGATCAATAATGCCGATACGTTGTCTAAGCCTAGATCTATAAACTTCGATGAAGGAGTAGCCCTTCTGTTGGGGCTTGATCTTTTGCGCTCATCAATCCAGTCAGATCGAGTTGATTTGATTGAGAAGATCGATGTTCTTGCTTCAAAGATTTCTGAATTGATTAATCTTCCATCAGCCCTGTCTGCCATCCCCATAATTAATCTTGAGGTTACGGCAGCGATCTCCGAAGCGGTTCAAAAACAATTGGGGTTAGAAATCACCTACCACTCTTTGTATCGAGATGAAGTGAGTACTCGTAACATCTTACCTATGGAGTTAATTGAGGCAGATGGCCATCAGTATTTAAGTTCATACTGTTACACCGCACAGGATTTCAGGCAGTTTCGTGCAGATCGAATCCAAAGTGCAAAAATTATCTCTCTACCAAGAGATGTCTCGGCACCGACCAAGAGCACGGCTAAAATCAAATCGAGAATCAAGGTTATAACTCCAAGCAGAGATCTCGCGGAACGTTTCAAGCTTTCCCAGTTGGAAGCTGATACTGAATTTGATCTTGAATCTTTTTCTCAGCAATGGTTAGAAAGATCTATCCTCGCCTCAGGAAAGGGCGCAGCGTTGGTGACACCCCCGGAAATTCGAAATTCCATATCGGAGCTGGCCCAATCGATGCTGGATCGTTACAAAGCGGGCTGAAACCGCCTATAGATTTCTGCTGTACTGGTGTAATGTAGGGAAAAATATCAGCCAAGGAGTTAATGCTATGAATCTAGGTCCAAGAGAGATCGTAATTCTTTTGATCGTTGTCCTCGTGCTTTTCGGTGCTAAGCGCCTTCCAGATTCAGCACGTTCACTTGGTCGCTCCATGCGAATCTTCAAGAGTGAGATGAAGGAAATGAAGGCTGATGATGTCGTAATCGAAGAAGACGGCAAAACAGAGAAGTAATTTTATGGCATCTGCAAGCGAAGCGAGGATGCCCTTACTCGACCACTTAAGAGAGTTACGTCAACGAGTTCTGCGCTCTGCGATTGCAGTACTTCTAGCCTTTGGTGGAGGGTGGTATTTCTACAACCCAATCATCTCTACCTTGGCCAGCCCTGTCTGTGATTTGAAAGCGGCACAAGAAGCTGGCGCTGCTAGCTGCGGGGCTTTGTACATCAGTGGTGTTTTAGGACCGTTAGATCTACAAATCAAGGTTGCTCTGTTGACTGGGGTAATCGTCTCTGCGCCATTCTGGCTCTACCAGTTGTGGGCCTTTATTGCGCCAGCGCTTCATCGAAAGGAGAAGCGAACAAGTGTTCTCTTCGTAGCCTCTGCGACTCCATTTTTTGCAATGGGTGCAACCTTGGGTTACTTAATCCTCCCAGTTGCAATCAAAGCCCTCTTCGGCTTTACACCTGATTCAATCAGTAACCTCGTGAGATTTGATGACTATCTTGATTTTGTTTTGAGATTAATCCTTTTTGTCGGTCTTGCATTTGAGCTTCCAATCTTTCTTCTCACCTTCAACTTGATCGGCTTTCTTCGAGGTAAAACAATCTTGAGGCCTTGGAGAATTTGGATCTTCACAATCTTTTTCTTTGTTGCAGCGTTGTCACCAACCGCAGATCCGCTTAGCATGGTTCTGCTGTCAGCTCCATTAATCCTCTTTTACTTCATGGCGGGGATAATTGCGGTTTTTGTCGATCGCAGAAGAGATAAGAAGCAGGAAATGGTCGAAACCGGCAGCATGGCCATTGATGCACCAACCTCCATTAAGGATTAGCCGATAGGGTCATCCCATGTGGGCTTTAGTAATCAACCCTGTCGCAGGTCAGGGTAAGGGCACCACGGTCGGCACTTATGTTGCCGGATGGTTAACCCAGCGAAAAATCCCTTACACATTAATCACTGGACCTTCATCAACCTCACTTGCTGATCAGCTTGGTAATTTTCTCGAAAAGAGCTCCGATTGTGATGGAGTAATTGCCGTAGGGGGAGATGGTTTGTTACATCTAGTTTTACAGAAGGTCGTACCTGCCCAAGTTCCCTTAGCGTTAATACCGGCGGGAACTGGCAATGATTTTGTTAGGACTTTAGGTTGGAGCCTTGATTCCTTTGATGAACATCTATCCTTTGTGACCTCTACACAACCAACTCCTATTGATCTGGGACTGGTCGATGGTGAATGGTTCGGTGCGATTCTCTCGACTGGTTTTGACTCAATTGTCAATGAAAAGGCCAACACACTGAGCTGGCCCAAGGGTCCCATGAAGTACAACGCTGCGATCGCGATTGAGCTTCCACGTTTTAAACCGCGCCATTACGAGATCTTCTTAGATGACCAAAGTATTTCAACAGAAGCGATGTTAATCGCGGTATCAAATGGACGTTCATACGGTGGTGGAATGTTGGTCTGTCCAGATGCAAATATCTCTGATGGCTTGTTTGATGTGATGATTCTTCGTCCAGTCTCAAAAATTGAGTTCCTTAAGGTATTTCCGAGAGTCTTTGCTGGCACACATCTTTCGCATCCCGCGGTGGAAGTTCTCAGAAGCAGAACGGTGAGAATTGAATCCAAGGCGGTTGCTTACGCAGATGGCGAACGTATCGGACAGCTGCCAGTAACAGCTGAGTGCATTCGCGGCGCGCTAAGGAGTTGGGTCGCATGAGTACTCCTGCCGAGCGGTACGCCGCGGCAAAACTTCGAGGACAACATCCTGTTACAACAGAGTTTCTTCTAACCTTTGATTTTGAGTTTGATCCATTTCAAATAACCGCATGTCACGCCGTGGAAGATGGAAAGGGCGTCTTGGTAGCAGCTCCAACAGGTGCAGGAAAAACTGTTGTGGGAGAGTTTGCCGCTTACTTTGCCTTGCAAGCGGGAAAAAAGTGTTTCTACACAACACCAATTAAAGCTTTATCAAATCAAAAGTACTCCGAGTTTGTAGCAAAGTTTGGCGAGGATCGTGTTGGTTTGTTGACTGGCGATACCAGCATTAATGGCGAGGCTGACATCCTGGTTATGACAACAGAGGTTCTTCGTAACATGTTGTATGCAGGTTCCAACACCTTAACCAACTTAGGTTGCGTGGTGATGGACGAGGTCCATTACCTAGCCGATAAGTTCCGCGGCGCAGTGTGGGAAGAGGTCCTCATTCACCTGATGGAGAGTGTGCAGGTCATATCCCTATCTGCAACGGTGTCCAACGCAGAGGAGTTTGGTGAATGGCTGGGCGAGGTTCGGGGAGATACCGAGGTTATCGTCAGCGAAATTCGACCGATTCCTTTGTTCCAACATGTATTGATCGGCAACCGACTGATGGATTTGTTTGAACAACCCGGAAAAATCAATCCAGAGATTTTGCAACGAGAGCGAGAAGCGATCCGTCGCTCCGCCTTGGGTCGCAATCGTCGAGGACGGTTTACTGAACCTTCTGATCGAATGAGCAGATCTGACATCATAGAAAAGCTTCAGCGTGAAAACCTTCTGCCTGCAATCACCTTCATTTTTTCAAGAGTTGGCTGCGATGCAGCGGTCAAGCAATGCTTGCATGCCGGACTTAGGTTGACTTCTCCGGAAGAGCGAGTCGAGATTCGCCAGACTGCGCTGCGATACACCCAAAACATCGCCGAAGAGGATCTCGAGGTTCTTGGCTTCGAAGAGTGGTTAACCGCTCTAGAGCGGGGAATCGCAGCCCACCATGCAGGACTGCTACCTAGCTTTAAAGGTGCGGTTGAAGATCTCTTTCAACGCGGCTTAGTTAAGGCGGTCTTTGCAACTGAGACCCTTGCACTTGGTATCAACATGCCAGCTCGTACTGTGGTGTTAGAGAAGTTGATCAAGTACAACGGTGAAGCTCATGTGCCAATTACGCCGGGGGAGTACACCCAGTTAACTGGACGTGCTGGTCGCAGAGGAATCGATATCGAAGGAAATGCGGTTATTCAATGGTCGCCTACAGTTGATTCAGCATCGGCTGCGGGATTAGCTTCAACACGTACTTATCCTTTGCGTTCATCTTTTTCTCCTACATACAACATGGCAATTAATCTGATTTCACGTTTTGGTCGCGAGACTGCACGTCGTTCACTTGAATCATCCTTTGCGCAGTTCCAAGCTGACCGGGCTGTAGTTGGCTTGACTCGTCAGATCAGAAAAAATGAAGCTGCCATAGAAGAGTTGATGAAGGATGCCCAATGCCACTTGGGAGATTTCGCCGAGTACGCGCGCCTTCGTCGATCCATAAAAGAGGTAGAGGTCTTGCTCAGTCGTCGTGATCAAAGAAAAACCTTTGACAATAGACAACGGGGACATTTAGAAGGTGAGCTCTCTGATCTTCGTAAGAGCATGAAATCGCACTCCTGTCATGGTTGCGCCGAACGTGAGGATCACGCACGACTTGCTGAAAGAGCCGGACGTCTCACACGTGAGAATGATGGATTAACTACCCGAGTCGAAAATCGCACCCATGTCATCGCCAAGACCTTTGATCAGATCTGTCAGGTGCTAGATCATCTTCAATACATCGATGGCGAGAAGCCAACTGTTCAGGGAAAGATTCTGACCAAAATTTATGCAGAATCAGATTTGCTATTAACCGAATCAATTCGTCGAGGATTGCTAGACGATCTCAATGCAACTGAACTGCTTTCTGTGGTTTCCTGCATGATCTTTGAATCGCGATCACAAGAGAATTTAGCTCCGAAACTGCCAAGTCAAAAGGTGACCTCAACTCTGACTGAGATCATTTCGTTGTGGGCAGCATTGGAGAAGATTGAAAATGACTTCGGAGTGAAAACCCAACGTGAGCCCGATGCAGGTTTTTGCTTTATCTCTTACAAATGGGCTAGCGGAAACTCCTTAAATAGTGTCCTTAAAGGAAGCGATATGTCGGTAGGAGATTTTGTAAGGTCTACCAAGCAGTTGGTTGATCTTTTAAACCAAATAGCGGGAGCAAGTGAAAAACTACGTCCAGTCTGCAAGGATGCGGTCAAGCGAATTGATCGTGGAGTAGTTGCCTATCTAATGGGGGATATATGACCTTAATGCTTTTAGATAGCGCATCTCTTTGGTACCGCGCATATTATGGAATGCCAGATACCTTGTTGGCTCCGGATGGAACTTCGGTGAATGCCATCCGTGGCTATGTAGACATGACGGCGCGATTAATGAATGTGTATAAACCAGATCGCTTAGTTGCATGTCTGGATGGAGATTGGCGACCAAGTTGGCGAGTAGATATTTTTCCAGATTACAAGGCTAATCGTTTAGAGGAGGAAGGGGAGGAGGAAGAGGAGCCTGAAACTTTAACTCCACAAATTCCAATTCTTCTAGATCTGCTTGATCTCTTTGGTATTCCTGTTGTTGGTGTTGATGATTATGAAGCCGATGATGTGATGGCAACCTATGCGGAGATAGAAAAAGGTCCAATACGCATTGTCACCGGGGATCGTGATCTCTTTCAGATGGTTGATGATAAACGTGATATCAAAGTTGTTTATCTGGCCAAAGGTATTTCCCAACATGATTTGGTAGATATTAAGTATGTTACCGACAAATATTTGATTCCAGGTGAGAGATATGACCTCTTTGCAATGTTTCGTGGTGATCCATCAGATGGTTTGCCCGGGGTCAAGGGAATCGGCGAAAAGGGTGCTGCAGTTATTGCAAATAATTTTGCAAATGTCGAAGATGCGTTAGCTGCAGCACTTGAAGGTCATGCATCGCTACCTCCAGCACTTGCTAAGAAGATTATTGCAGGGGCTGATTACCTGAAGATTGCACCTAAATTAGTACGCGTTGCAAGAGATGCGCCTTTGCCCAAGGTGGATCTTTCTCTGCCAAAAGCACCATCAGATCTTTCAGCGATCTATCAATTCAAGGAGCGTTACGCGTTGGGTGCGAGCGTTGATCGTTTGATCAGTGCTTTGGGTTGGTAGCGCTCTTAATATCCGCACTTTCAGGGGCACTTCTTTCGGCCGCCTTTGAGCCGGTGGGGAAGTGGTGGGTAGCACCAATTGCTCTAGCAGCACACATCTACGCTCTCTCTATCTCATCGAAAAAAGTATTGTCAGTATTTGTTTTCGCGGTAACTTTGAATCTCATCGTGCTGCATTGGAGCAGTACCTTTGTTGGTTCTATTCCTTGGATCATTTTGGCCATAGGAATGTCGATTTTTTATCTACCTTTGGCTTTGGTCGCGCGCTGGGGATTAGCCGCTTATCCGCTGATTTACGTAGTCTTGGAAGAGGTGCGAAACCGTTTTCCATTTGGGGGATTTGGGTGGGTGCGTCTTGCCTACACACAAGCTGATGCGCCATACGCAAAGATGGCGGCGATAGGTGGGGCATCGGCTCTGTCGGCGCTAACAGTACTGATCGCCTTATTTATCTTCTATGCAATTAAGCGCAGGTACTCTTTTGGATTATTGTTGCCATTTTTATTCTTGTTTGTGCCCATTAATCTGACAACAATTGGTGCATCCAATGTCATGATGATCCAAGGCAATGTTCCACAATTAGGTTTGGAGTTTAACTCTCGCGCAAAAGCGGTTTTCAATAATCATCTTCAGAGAACAAAGATGGAGTTGGAAAAGGATACAAATGTCGACTTTATTCTTTGGCCGGAAAACTCGGTAGATGTTGACCCATTTCTCAACAGTGATGTTGAGTCTGGGTTAGATTCAATTACAAAACCACTCATCATCGGCGCCATAATGAATAAGGCGAGCAATCTGCTCAACACATCTATTTTGTGGGGCGGAGATCTTCCGCCGATCTACATAAAACAGCACCTAACACCATTTGGCGAATACATTCCTTTGCGCTCATTGGCATCGATAATTTCGCCCTACACTGACAGAGTTACCGATTTTTCATCTGGCCAAGGTCAGATCTTTTTCCGGGTCAAGGATGCAACCATCGCACCAGTAATTTGCTTTGAATTAGTAGATGATCAACTTCTTCATCTAGCTGCCAAGGGTTCAAACTTGCTAGCTGTACAGACCAACAGTGCGACCTTTGGGATGTCTGCAGAAAGTGCCCAGCAATTGTCGATAACAAGGATTAGAGCGATTGAACATGGTCGAAATGTCGCTTCAGTTTCAACAACTGGTTACTCGGCGATTATCGACTACACAGGAAAAGTAGTTGAAAAAACATCTATGGGTACAGCAGAGACAATCCGAGCTGAAGTTGGATTAATTGAGGGTCTAACACCACGGGATAAGGCAGGCGACTGGGCGTTGGTGGGCGTACTAATCAGCCTCTTGCTCATTGCCCGACGAGCCTACCCATAACGCCGATAAGTTACATTATGTAAAGTAAGAAAGGGATCAGGCTTACTTCAGCCTAAATAGCCTCTCCTATCGGTAATCATCCAACGGCGTGCAGGCACAGACCAGATTGCGATCACCATGTGCGCCATCAATACGTGAAACCGGTGGCCAGTACTTCATCCGTGAACCAATCGATTCACCAGCAACTAAGCCATCCAGAACAACTGGATAACCACCCTTTTCGCGGCTGTAGGCACGATCCCAATCACTTGAGACCACAGAAAGGGCTGTATGAGGCGCATGGCGCAACGCTGAGGCCTCTACCGCGAACTTCCCATCAATAATCTCCTGAATTTCAGCTCGGATAGAAATCATCGCATCGATGAAACGATGAATTTCAGATATGTCCTCTGATTCAGTTGGCTCAATCATCAAGGTGCCTGCAACCGGGAATGACATAGTCGGTGCATGGAAACCATAATCCATTAAGCGCTTTGCGATGTCATCAACTGTGACACCTGAATCCTTTGTGATTCCACGAATATCCAAGATGCACTCGTGCGCAACTCGGCCATTAGCGCCTGTGTAGAGAACTGGATATGAATCCTGAAGCCGTGCAGCAATGTAATTGGCAGACAAGATTGCAACCTGCGTCGAGTGAGTTAACCCTGCTCCCCCCAACAAACGAATGTATGCCCATGAGATTGGCAAGATACTTGCTGAACCAAAAGGTGCAGCTGAAATTGGTCCAGGTCCTGTCGATGGACCAGCGTTTACATCTAATGGATGGTTAGGTAAAAACGGCGCTAAATGTGCACGAGCGATTACCGGACCAACTCCAGGTCCTCCTCCACCATGAGGAATCGCAAAGGTTTTATGTAAGTTCAAGTGCGAGACATCTGCGCCAAATTTACCGGGCTGCGAAACACCCACCAATGCATTCAAATTTGCGCCATCTACATAGACCTGACCACCAGCGTTATGAATTAACTCGCAGATCTCTGATACCGCGGTCTCGAATACGCCATGAGTTGATGGATAGGTAATCATTAATGCAGCCAGTGCATCGCCGTGTTCTGCGATCCTTGCCTTGATGTCATCGACTGAAACATTTCCGTTCTCATCGCAATCGATCACAACGACCTTCATGCCAGCCATCACTGCTGATGCCGCATTGGTTCCGTGAGCGCTGGATGGAATCAAACAGATATTTCGAGATTGATCCCCCCGTGAATCATGATAATTACGGATAGCCAGCAATCCCGCGAACTCCCCCTGGCTACCAGCATTTGGCTGCAAAGAGACTGCGTCATATCCAGTGATCGCTACTAACCAATCAGATAGCTGCTGAATCAGTTTTCGTGAACCAATTGTCTGATCAGCAGGTGCAAATGGATGAAGGGAAGAGAACTCTGGCCACGTGACCGCTTCCATCTCTGTGACCGAGTTAAGTTTCATCGTGCAAGATCCCAATGGAATCATTGTTCGATCCAACGCTAGATCCTTATCCGCAAGATTGCGCAGGTAGCGCATCATTCCCGTTTCACTGTGATTGGTGTTGAAAACTGGATGGGTCAGGTACTTACTAGTGCGGGCAAATTTTGCAGGGATCTTCTCCCCTGTTGTGTCAGATAAGCCAAGAATCTGTAAGACCTGCTGGAAAAGTTCTTCGGTTGTCTCTTCATCAAAAGCCACGCGAATTTCGGTACCACTAACGCGAGCAAAGTTAATGCCAACTGCGGCTGCCTTGATATGAATCGCTTCGGCATCCTTTACAACGATGTGAACCGTGTCAAAAACAACATCTTCACGATTACCCGTCGCGGCATGCAATCGAGCTGCAAAGTTATGAACTCGTTCAGCAATATCTCGTAGACCAACCGGTCCATGCCACATCGCATAGAATGCACTCATGTTTGCAAGTAGAACTTGCGCTGTACAAATATTTGATGTGGCCTTGTCGCGACGAATATGTTGTTCGCGAGTTTGCAGCGCTAAACGAAAAGCTGGCTTACCGGTTGCGTCAATACTTTGACCTACAAGGCGACCTGGCATAGAACGTTCTAAGCCATTGCGCACCGCTAAGAATCCGGCGTGTGGTCCACCAAATCCCATAGGAACGCCAAAGCGTTGCGCGGTTCCAACTGCAATGTCAGCACCCCACTCCCCTGGAGCTTTCAACAAGGTCAGAGCTAATAAATCAGTTGCGGCAATTACTAGTGCATCACGAGAATGTGCAAAATCTGCAAAAGAGCTGTAATCAATAACAGTTCCAGTTGTATCTGGATATTGAAGTAATGCTCCGAAGAACTCACCATCGTAACCATCACGCGCAACATGACCTGAATCAACCTCTACAACTTTGATTCCAAGCGGCTTTGCGCGAGTAATAACAACAGCTTTGGTTTGAGGATGAACATGCTCTTCGATCAAGAACACCGCATCATCACTTAACTTTGAAGCTCTGCGGGCAAGGGTCATCGCTTCTGCTGCGGCGGTACCTTCATCCAGCATTGATGCGTTGGAAATATCTAACGCGGTTAACTCACACACCATAGTTTGGAAGGCAAAGAGGGCTTCAAGTCGACCCTGAGAGATTTCTGGTTGATATGGCGTGTAAGCGGTGTACCACGAAGGATTTTCCAACACATTACGCTTAACTACGGGCGGAACAATCGTTCCGTAATAACCGGTGCCGATTAATGAACGAAAAACCTTGTTCTCAGATGCAATAGAACGAAGCTCTGCAATAACTTCGACCTCGCTCTTGCCAGAATCCAGAGCTTTCTCAATAACACCATTGATCGCGATATTTGATGGGACAACATCTGAGATGAAGGAGGTTAGGTCTGAATACCCAAGGTGCTTAAGCATCGCTGCTTCATCCACTGAGGTTGGTCCAATATGACGATCCTCAAATGAACGAGACAAAACAATCCCCTGTCGACAGTTAGTAGCAACTACTACAAGGCACAAATACTACTTACAAGGGTGTTATTACGCGCCTTTAAACTTGCGACGTAATGAAAGTTCATCGTTACCTTCGCCACCTACAGGCTGACCATTTACTTCACCCTGAAGTACAGATAGAGATCCTTCAACCTCATGCCACACCTTGCCGACAGCGATGCCAAATACGCCTTGGCCGCCTTGCAACAAGTCGATAATTTCATCTGGGCTTGCACACTCATAAATCGATGCGCCATCGCTCATCAAGGTGATGCGTTCTAGCTCTGTAACTCCCCTACTGCGCAGGTGATCTACCGCGGTACGAATATTTTGTAATGAGACTCCAGCATCCAATAAACGCTTAACAATCTTCAAAACCAAGATGTCGCGAAAGCCATAAAGACGTTGCGTTCCCGAACCACTTGCGGTTCTAATACTTGGCTCAACTAAACCTGTACGTGCCCAATAATCTAATTGACGGTAGCTAATTCCAGCGGCCGAGCAAGCTGTAGCGCCTCGGTAACCGATTTCCATCTCTTCTGGGGACACGGGGAAAGCTCATTTCTCTTGGGGAGTGAGATAAATGTAAGGCTAGAGCTACGGGTAAACAATGACCGACACGAGGCAAACCTCTACTTGAGGTTGAGGGTTTGTGGCCTTAGCCCGCGAAATCCTCGGGGTTGATTTGATCCAAAAACTCCCGAAATTTCTCCACTTCTTGGTTGTCGCCCTCGCCTTGTGGGATCTCAACCCCGACCTCGTTGAGTAGCTCCTCCGTGGCCAAGATGTTGCTGTGGGTTCGTACAGCTAATGCGATCGCATCAGATGGTCTGGCTGAGAGAGTTAACGGCTCCCCTGAGCCATCACGTAGGTTCAGGGTTGCGTAAAAAACCCCATCCTTAATCTCAGTTAAATGAACCGCGATCAAGGTCGCATCAAAGAGCTCTACCAAGTTTTTCATGAGATCGTGGGTCAGCGGCCTTGGTGGTTCGACCCCCTGCTGGGCAAAGGCGATGGCTGTCGCCTCAACCGCTCCTACCCAGATCGGCAAAAAACGGGTGCCATCAATCTCCTTGAGAAGAACGATTGGCTGATTGGATGGCATCTCGACGCGAACGCCAATAACCTCCATAGGAATCAACATACCTTTTTTCGCCCGATTAACGATTATGAGCGAAGACGGTTGAGGCCACCGCGAACAAGTGCGGCATGCAAACGAATTGAAAGAGATGCGATCTCCTTCTGAACCTCTTCAGCGCGAGCCTTTGATTCAGCGCCTTTTTGGCGAGTCAACGGTGTGATGACCTGCTCGATTAAACCAATCTCACGATCTGCCGCCGATTTAAATGAACGTAGATGGCGAGCTTCGATTCCAAAACCGCCCATCTCAGTTACCGCCTTAGCAATCGCCAGCGCATCGCCATCGTAATGACGGCCACGAGCTGTGATTAATCCATAACCTTCAAGCTCAACCAACTGATCCTCTGCGAGACCGCTGTTCTTCAAAAGCTCTTCTCGTGAAAGGCGCATTTCGCTAACTTCGCCAAATGCACTCGGTGCCATTTCGCCATCGATAGTTGCCAGACCAATTGTTGGACGAGGCGCGGGTACTCCACCTACCGCAGCTGGCTGAAGACCACGATCAATAGCATCAAGATTTTCCTTGATCACCTTAAGAGGCAGGTACTGATCGCGTTGAGCAAGCAGTACATAACGCAGACGCTCTAGATCTGAGGTTGTGAACTTTCGGTAACCAGATGGTGTTCGTTGCGGCTCAATCAACCCTTCAGATTCAAGGAAACGAATCTTTGAGATTGTTATATCCGCAAAATCTCCACGTAAACGGTTAAGGACTTCACCGATGCTCAAATATGCACGTGCTGGAACTGCCATGACTACTCCCCTAGTTGGAACCGACGAAAAGCAAATGGAACTTACCTACTTGAAACTCATCACCTGAAACAAGTTCATGCTCTGTGATGGAAATATTGTTGATGTAAGTTCCGTTGAGAGAACCTTCATCCTTGAGAACAAAACGCTTGCCCTGCTTAGAGATCTTTGCGTGTTTTCGTGAAACCGTTACATCATCTAGAAAAACCGAACAATCACTTGAACGACCGATTACTACTCCCTCAGAGGTGATTAAGAATCGAGAGCCTTTATTGGCTCCACGAGCGATTAGAATCATCGCTTTTTCACCGCCGGAGTTTTGAATTTCGGCTACAACCTCTCGGTCCTGCGGGGAAAGCAGGGCGAGTTGTTCTTCAAGATGTTTTTCTGAAGGATTTGAAACCTCACGTAGACCTAGGTGGATGGTGGTAGTGAGCTCGTTCTGTGATTGCTCTGCAGCCACTGCCCTACCTCCTCACCGTCAACTTAAGGGTGACACTAGAGAGTTAGGCGGATAAGGTCAAGCCGTGATTTCGCCGTATTGAGCAGCGGTTAATAGCTCTGATGGTGCTGCTGAAACCTCGATCTTTGCCAGCCAGCCAGCGCCGTATGGATCAGAATTGATACTTTCAGGAGAATTAGATAAAGAATCATTAATTGCAACAACAGTTCCTGTAACAGGTGCATAAATCTCTGAAACACTCTTGGTCGATTCAACCTCACCGCAGACCTTTCCTGCAGTTACCGTTTCTCCAACCTTTGGAAGTTGAACATAGACAATGTCGCCCAATGCTGCTTGTGCGTAATCAGTGATACCCATTGTGTAGGTTGAATCCTGCGCAGAGACCCACTCATGTTCCTTTGTGTATGAAAGCTCATTAGGAATTGATGACATGGTTTCCTCTCATCTGCGAAATACCTTCGCGCGCATAACTAATACCGGTTGAAATGTAGAGGGCAACGCCCCAGATAGCAAAACTCCACCCCGCGACAAATGCGATGCTCCCCCAAGCCCCATCTGATTGGGCTAACAGAAGAAATGGGAAGGCGTAGAGCAGATTGAAGGTTGCCGACTTGCCAAGGTATGTAACTGTAAATGGAGCAAAGCCGCGGCGATTCATAACAATAGTAATAACCGCCAAAATCAGATCTCTTCCGATGATGATTACGATCATCCAGACTGGAACAACATCTCGAATTAAAAAGACGACCAAAGTCGCAAAGATGTAGAGACGATCGATGGCAGGATCTGCCAACTCACCAAAGCGAGAGGTTTGATTCCAGGCTCGAGCGATCTTTCCATCAAAGTAATCGGTCGCACCGCCAATGGCCAGGACAACAATCGCCCAACCATCTGCCTCTAGCGACAGGGTGAGGTAGATAAACAATGGAATGCCGAGGAAACGCAGAAAGGTGAGAGCGTTAGGAACGCTAATCACAGATGAGCTCATTCCTTGTCGCGCTCCTTGACTCGTACCGCTACCTGAACCGGGGTTCCCGGGAATTTAAACTCCTCACGCAAACGTCGCTCAATAAAGCGACGGTAAGAGGCTTCTATCCAGCCGCTAGAAAACACCACAAATTTAGGAGGTGCAATACCCGCCTGCGTTGCGTAGTAAACCTTTGGCTGCTTTCCACCACGTACAGGTGGCGGGGTCGCTCCGATGAGGGCACCAAGGAATGAGTTGAGCTTTGCCGTCGGTACTCGTCGTTCCCAACTATCTAGCGCGGTACGCAAAGCTGGAGCCAAACGATCTCGGTGCCATCCAGTCTTGGCGGCAATGTTTACTCTTTGCGCCCATTCAACTTGGTCAAGGTGGCGATCAATCTCGCGGTCTAACTGGTTGCGACGATCTTCATCTACTAGATCCCATTTGTTCATCACAATAACCATGGCCTTACCGGCCTCTTCCACCATTGTGATGACGCGCAAATCTTGTTCAGTTATTGGTTCAGAAGCATCCAATACAACTACCGCTACCTCGCAACGTTCTAGCGCTGTCGCGGTGCGCAACGATGCGTAATAATCGGTTCCTGAATCCTGGTTTGCTCTCTTCTTCAAACCAGCGGTGTCGATAAATCTCCAAGTTGATCCACCAAAGGAGAGCAAAGAGTCAACTGGATCGCGAGTTGTTCCGGCAGCATCATCAACAATTGACAGAGATTCTCCGGCGATCGCATTAAACAACGATGATTTTCCAACATTAGGACGACCGATTAATGCAACCTTGCGGTAACCATCCTGATTCTGCGCGCGACCAACTTCAGGCAAAACGCTGACAATGTGATCGAGCAAGTCGCCACTGCCACGTCCATGAAGTGCAGAAACAAAACGTGGTTCACCTAAACCAAGGCTCCACAATCCATGTGCTTCAGCCTCTTCACGCTCCCCATCTACCTTGTTACCAATCAAAATTGTCGGCTTCTTAGCTTTGCGCAGGTGCTGCACTAGTGAATCATCTTCATCCAACGCACCCACCTGTGCGTCAACTACAAAACAAAGTACATCGGCCTCTTGCATTGCTAATTCGGAACCTGCGCTTACCTGAACCGCAATTCCATCAGGCTTTGCTTCCCAACCACCGGTGTCCATAATAATGAAACGTCGACCGCCCCATTCGCATTCATACTGAACACGATCGCGAGTAACACCAGGTGTATCTTCAACAATAGCTTCACGTCGTCCTAAGAAACGATTGATCAAAGTAGATTTGCCAACATTCGGACGACCCAAGATTGCAACGATTGGTAAACCCAGCAAATTACGCTTCTTTAAAAGCTCCCAAATTCGTTCGATTGTTTCATCTAAATCTAGATAAGTAGAGTCAACTTCAACCGCATCTGCAGCCATTACCAACGGTGATACAGCACGTGTTGAATCGATCGCATCGCGATTATCAAGAGATTGTTTAACATCAACACTTTTATCCTCTGTTTCGTTCTCACGACGATTTGCTCGTGCATCTAAATCAGCGGTTAAATAAATCTTTAAGCCTGCTTCTGGCGCAACTACTGTTCCAATATCGCGCCCTTCGACAACAATTCCTCTTTCAGCAGCATCAATAATTCGGTGCTGAAGATTTAAGAGTTCACGACGAATCTCAGGCATCGCGCTAATGCGAGATACATTTTCAGTAACCGATGTTCCTCTAATCGCATGCGTAATCTGTGTTTCACCAGCAAAAATATTTGGCGCAGTTGGATCAGCTACAAATTTGATTGGGTGATCCTTAATCGCCTGCAAAATAGAAAACGGCTCTTCGCATTTATATTCAAGAGCTAACCAAGTAACGGCGCGATATAGAGCACCAGTATCTAAGTAATCCCAACCGGCACGGGTTGCGATCGCTTTTGCAGTGCTCGATTTTCCGGCCCCGCTTGGGCCATCAATTGCTACGACTATGCCCATGTGATGAGCCTACTTCTATTTACGAATCGGATGAACATTCCATCCGATCGAGGTTAAGTGAGCTGACAGTTTTTCAGCATCGTTGTGGGACAAAGCTAAAGTGATTAATGCACTTAACTGGCCTGGTGAATGCTCGATCACCAAATCTTCAACGTTGACATCCATTGCTGCACATTCATTGAAGATCGCACCTAATTGGCCAGGTTTATCATCGATAACAATCGGTAGGTACGAGTATTCGCGCGCCTTGCCACCATGCTTGCCCGGAATCAAAGCTTTACCCGAACGACCTGCAGCAATGAGACTCGCGATCTGTGCTGGGTCATCCAGAGAATCGATCATCCTTTGAAGATCGTTTTGTAGATTTATTAGCAAAGTTCGTAGTTCGCCTCGGTTTGAGTAAATGATCTCCTTCCACAGAGATTCATCTGAACCCGCGATCCTCGTCGTGTCGCGAAGCCCTTGCCCCGCTAACTCCATCCACTCAGCCGGTGTTCCGGCTAGCTGCTTGGCTAGAAGCGAGGCTGCAATCTGCGGCATGTGCGAAATCTTTGCTACCGCTCGATCATGATCCTTAGGCGACAGCTCGATAGATGTTGCACCCAGCTTCTCGATCAACTCTTCAACCACGGCTCGCGATTCTGGGGCTAGATCGGCGCTAGGCGTAACTATCCAACTGCGACCCTGGAATAAATCGGCCCGTGCAGCCCCTGCACCGCCAATTTCACGGCCTGCCATGGGATGGGTAGGGACAAATCGAGTAGAAAGAGCTGAAACTGTCTCAACCTCAAGTACAACATCATTCTTAACGCTACCAACATCCATAAATGTCGACTGTGGGTTTAATTCATACTCCTCATTAATGACCAGAGAAAGTCGAGAGCTTGGCAGGGCAAAGATCACTAGATCTGGTTGGGTGATGCGCTCTCCCCCAATGAGATCCATCGCTAGAGCTTGGCTCTCTGAATCGGTGTCGACCATCTCAACCTTGACACCTGCTTGCACAAGGCCCAACCCGATCGATGTTCCGATCAGACCTGCACCTACGATTCGAACCTTTGTGAGCATTACTGAGCGATATCTCGGCGTAATGCGGCCGCGCCATGAAGGTAAATATGTGAAATTTGATCGGGGCTCTTGGTGGTTTCAACGTGAAGCATCGCTCGAATTGTGCGATCTAAGGCACCGGGAACATCGACCTCAACGGAGCCAATAAGCGGCACATTGGCAAAACCCATCTCACGACAGGCAGCTGCCGGAAAGGCGGCGTTGAGATCCACCGTTGAGGTGAAGAAGACGGAGATGACATCGCTTGGAACAAGCTGGTTTGCCTCCAGGATTGCCGAGATCAGCTCTTGGACCCCCGCAGCGATATCTGCAGCGGTGTTGCCGGGCACCTGAATAGCTCCTCGGATAGCTCGCAAACTCATGAGATAAGGGTACCTTTCCCCACCATTTTTGGCGTGTATTTAAAACTTAATAAGTCGATAAAACCTTTTAACACTTAAACCTGATTACTATTTTTCTTAGAACTTCGACAGATCTAAACTGTGATAACCCAGCCCTGCTAAATATCGATAAAGAGATCCAAATCTGCAAATCTAAGCGGCACTTCTATCGAC
>JBEDKL010000004.1:0-21040 GCA_041172145.1 Actinomycetota bacterium | reverse complement strand
AACTACATCTTGTGAAAGACCAATCGCCTCAAAAACCTGTGCACCCGTGTAAGAGGCGATTGTGCTGATGCCCATCTTGGACATTACCTTCAAGACACCTTTACCCAAACTCTTGATTAAATTCTTCACAGCCTTTTCTGGTGTGATGCCGGTGATGACACCTTGCAGAACAAGATCTTCTGCAGACTCCATCGCAAGGTATGGGTTTACGCAAGCAGCGCCGTAGCCAATCAGAAGTGCAACATGGTGAACTTCTCGAACATCTCCAGCTTCAACAACTAAGCCAACCTTTGTGCGGCTCTTTTCACGGATTAGGTGATGGTGCACTGCTGAAGTAAGAAGCAATGAAGGAATCGGCGCATTCTCTGCATCGCCATCACGATCTGACAGAACAATAATGCGGGCGCCATCATTAATTGCCTGTGAGACCTCTTCCTTAATTTCATTGAGGCGTTCACGCAATGAGTCGCCTCCGTCGGCGATGCTAAACAATCCTCTAATCACATGTGCGCTTAGACCGGGATGATCTCCATCGGCGTTAACGTGAATAATCTTTGCAAGCTCATCATTATCAATAACCGGGAAGGCTAAAGAAATTTGGCGACAGCTGCTTGGTCCTGGATCTAGCAAGTTGTGTTCAGGTCCCATTGATGTTCCAAGACTTGTTACTAGCTCCTCGCGAATCGCATCAAGTGGAGGGTTGGTAACTTGAGCAAAGAGTTGTGAGAAGTAATCAAAGATCAAACGTGGCTTTTCAGAGAGCGCAGCGATTGGAGTATCAGTACCCATGGAACCAAGTGGCTCCATGCCGCTCTTTGCCATTGGAGTAACCAAAATACGAAGATCTTCTTCTGTGTAACCAAATGCACGTTGACGGCGAACAACAGATGAGTGTGGGTAGACAATGTGTTCGCGTGCAGGAAGTTCGCTGAGCTTGATGATTCCAGCATGTAGCCAATCACCATACGGTGCTGCATTAGCGAGACCATCTTTAATCTCGCCATCTTCAATAATGCGACCTTGTTCAATATCTACCAAGAACATCTTGCCTGGTTGCAAGCGACCCTTGCGTTCAACATTTTCAGGTTCAATATCTAATACGCCAACTTCAGATGCCAAAACAACCATGCCGTCTTTAGTTACCCAGTAACGAGAAGGGCGTAAACCATTGCGATCAAGAACTGCACCAACTTGATGTCCATCGGTAAATGTGACACATGCAGGTCCATCCCATGGCTCCATCATCGATGCATGGAATGCGTAAAAATCGCGACGGTTCTGCGGCATCGTTGCATGGTTCTCCCATGCTTCAGGAATCATCATCAACACTGAATGCGGAAGTGAACGTCCGCCTAAGTACAAAAGCTCTAGGACCTCATCAAAGGAGGCTGAGTCAGAGCCTGACATTTCCACGATTGGAAATAAACGCTTGAGATCTCCTGGGATCAAATCACTTTCTAGCAAAGATTCGCGAGCGCGCATCCAATTGCGATTTCCCTTAACGGTATTGATTTCACCGTTGTGGGCAATAAATCGGTACGGGTGGGCCAATGGCCACGATGGAAAGGTATTGGTTGAAAAACGTGAGTGAACTAAGGCAAGTGGTGAGACAACTCGCTCATCAGATAGCTCTGGGAAAAACTCTTCCAGCTGACCTGTTGTGAGCATTCCCTTGTACACAATTGTCTGAGACGACAGCGATGGGAAGTACAGATCTAAACCGTGCTCGGCACGCTTTCGCAGACAGAAAGCCAAACGATCTAGTGCGATTCCGGTTTCACCCTTTTTGCCGGCAATAAATAGTTGATGGAACTCTGGCATAACCGACAAGGCGGTCTTTCCTAGCGATGAAGGATTGATCGGAACTTCGCGCCAACCTAAAACAGTTAGGCCTTCCTCTTCAGCTAGCTTTGCAATCTCACTCTTTACATCGGCACCCTTTGCAACAAATGCGATACCTGTGGCATATGCATCTGCGGCTGGAAGCTTGAAATCAACTACGGCCTGAAAGTAAGCATCTGGGATACGGATAAGGATTCCTGCACCATCACCGCTATCTGGTTCAGCACCCGATGCGCCGCGATGTTCCATATTGCGAAGTGCGGTAAGTGCTTGCGAAACAATATGGTGCGTTGCAACCTTGTTGAGCGTGGCAACCATGGCAACACCGCAAGCATCATGTTCCTGGGCAGGATCGTAGAGTCCCTGTGCTTGTGGGTAATTGGATGCAAGTGCCATGGGCGCGCTCCTACGGATAGTCCATACAAATGAAGGGACATCCTTGGCCCATACTGCGATGCTTTAAGGTCGAAATGGTAGCAACAAGCCAGCCATTCGGAAGAGTCAAAGCGAGAGAATTTGGTGAAGGGATCAGCCCCTTAAATCCCTGAAATGTTGGCGATCTTTCCAATTCCAGCGGTAATCGCCATACCTAGCGAGCCGCCGATCAATACGCGAAGGGTTGGTGAGAGCAGCTTTGAGCCTGCGGTGCGGGCAGAGATCATGCCGGTAAGGATCAGGCCGCCCAAGGTGAAGAGAACGATGCTCCAAGCCGCACTTGAAAATAAGAGTACGAGGGCACCGATGAATGGGATCAAACCGCCCAAGGTGAATGAGATCGCTGAGGCAACCGCTGCCTGTACAGGTCGCGCCTTTGTACTTGGCTGCTGGCCTAGCTCATCACGAAGATGTGCCTCGAGCGCATCTTTGCGGTGCATCTCTAAGGCAACCTGTAGCGCAAGCGCCGGAGTTAATCCACGCTCGATGTAAATCTGCTGGAGCTCCTTTAACTCTGCCTCCGGATTTGCTTCTAGGTGCGCAATTTCAATCAAGCGATCAGACTCTTCAATATCATTTTGAGAACGAACAGAGATGTATTCGCCAATAGCCATCGACATTGCACCGGCAGAGATTCCGGCTACACCTGCTGTAATTACTAAATCCTGTTTTCCTGCTGCTGCAACACCAATCATTAATGCTGCCGTTGAAACAAGTCCATCATTTGCACCAAGGACTGCCGCACGCAACCAACCCGCACGATGGGTGCGGTGTTCCTTGTTTCTTTGATAGACATCTTCCAAACTCATGGTTGAGAGCCTACCTGAGAGTTACTGATTCTTTTTAGAGGCGCGAGCAAAGTAAAGCGTTGCTGCTGCGCCAACCAGCAGGCTGACCCAGACATTTATCCGCAAACCTAGGATTGTGTTGGCGGTATCGATGCGAATCAGTTCGATGAAAAAACGTCCTAAACAGTACGCCGCGACATACAGCGCAAAGCTCTGGCCCGCTTTAAGCGACTTACCAAATTTGATAATTACAAATGCAATTACTGCGCACCATATAGCCTCGTATAAAAAGGTTGGGTGGAAAGTTTCAAACTCCGAGTAACCAGCGGGGCGATACTTGACAGGAATCTCAAGTGCCCACCAACTATCCAGAGGTCGCCCAAAGAGCTCACCATTAAACCAGTTACCAAAGCGACCGATGGCTTGAGCAAGCAAGATTCCAGGCGCTAGGGCATCTGCAAAAACCGCAAATGATGGAAGCTCGATCTTTTTTGCTAGAGATCTATAGCGAAGATAAGCGCCGAGTAATCCAATGGAGATCGCCCCCCAAATACCTAAACCACCCTCCCAGATTTTGAAGGCATCAACTGGTTGCCCGCCCTTACCAAAGTAAGCGCTAGGTGAAGAGATCACATGATAAATACGCCCGCCGATAACTCCGGCTGGGACAGCAACAATTGCAACCTCAGAAACTACGGATTGGCCTTGAGCGGTTTTAAAGTTAAAACGCTTGTTGCCCAACCAGATTGCAATCGCAACACCAGTGATGATGCACAAGGCATAAAAGTGAATTGTCAGAGGGCCAAGCTCCAACACCGATTGTGTTGGAGTTGGAATAGCCGCTCTCAAAGGTTATGCGCCTTCGACGGCGGCTTTAAACTCTTCAAGTACAAAAGCGTTTTGTGTGCGCTCCCAGAGCTTTCCATTGATGAAGACAGTTGGTGTTCCCTGAACCCCATACTTTGACATTGAGTCAGAGTTTGCCTGAACTAGATCAACCTTCTCGCCCTTGGTAACGCAGTTCTCAAAACGCGTTGATGTAATGCCAATCTTCTTTCCAATTTCAACAAGTGTTTCATTGCTCCAGAAACCTGAGTTCTCTAGCTCTGACTGCACTGAGTACAAGGCTTTGTGGAAATCTAGATACTGGTTTTCATCTGCTGCACAAAATGAAGCGTTTGCAGCGCGCACTGATTCATCACCCAAGAATGAGAGAACGTGGAAGCGAACAGTTGCCTTCTTTTCGCGGATCAATGAGTCGAGGTACTCGCCATTTGCATCCTCGAAGTACTTACACACTGGGCACTGTGGGTCTTCCCAAACATCGATCACAGTTGCTGAACCATTGTCAAAGGTAATTGCCGATCCATTTGCTGTATCAATTGTTGAAGTTACAGCTGGCTTTAACTTGTAACCATCAAGGCCTGCAATGGACGCGCTCTCTTTATTGCTCTGACCAAAGAGTGAGAAAACAACACCTGTGACAACAACGAGTGAGACCATTGCAAGAACGATCCAACGGGTTGTGTTATCTGTCTTCTTTGCAGCTTGCTTAGCCATTGTTACTCCTCGATTGGTTGAGCTTGTTTCTCAATACTGAGTTTTCCGTAGGGGAAAAGGTATAGATAAAGAGCGCATAGCGCCAAGCCCAAATCCCGCATGATTTCTGTGAAATAGGCTCGATGAACCTGAGATTTCAAGGATGGGTCGATCTCTCCCCCTCCACCGAAGCAGCCACAGTCAATGAGCATGCCTCGGGCCCAAACAGATGCGATGGCTCCAATAAAGACAATCATCAGCAATCCACTAAAGATCGCCGAGTAACGAACCATTACCCCAATAATTAAAAGCAGGCCAACAGCTACTTCGATCCACGGAAGTGCGTAGCCGATCAAGTGGGCTAAATCTGTAGGCAAAATCTTGTAAGCAGCTGTTGCATTAGCTGACTCAGTTGGCTTTCCTACCTTTAAGCCACCTGCTGCCAACAAAACTCCGCCCAAAATAAGGCGTGATAGCAATGTGATCCATGGTTGGTTCTTTACAAGCAAACTCTTCATCGGCCTTCACGTACTCCTAACGCTAGCTCTTTTGCTAAATGAGAAATTGCATCCAGACCTTCTTGTTCACTCTTTGCTTCCAAAAGCAATTTAATAAATGCAGATCCAACAATGACCCCATCGGCATAAGCGGCAAGTGATTTGGCTTGTTCGCGGGTAGAGACTCCAAGACCAACTGAGATTGGAAGCTTTGTAACTGAACGAACGCGTGAAACTAAATTGCTGGCATCCGATGAAACGCTAGTGCGTGTACCTGTCACACCCATCAAACTTGCTGCGTATACAAAGCCGCCGGTCTTTGCCGTTACTTCGGCAAGTCGAGAATCATTGGTACTTGGCGCTACAACATAAATCGGATTGATTTTGCTTTTATTAGTTGCCGCTAACCATCGATCTGACTCTTCAATTGTTAAGTCAGGGGTAATCACACCTGATCCCCCATTGTCGGCGATGGATTGCGCAAAGGCATCAATCCCATATCGCTCGATGGGATTCCAATATGTCATTACGACCGCTGCTACACCAGTGTCAGTTGCAACCTTGAGCGCGGCAAAAACATCAGCAGCGTTTGTGCCACCTTTGAGTGAAATCTCTGCCGCCTCTTGAATAACAGGGCCATCCATAACCGGGTCGCTATATGGAAAACCGATCTCAATTGCATCGACACCAGCGGCGGCTAGAGCTTGAATTGCTTTTGCACAGCCTTGCTGCGAAGGAAAGCCAGCGGGAATATATGCAATTAATGCGGCGCGATTTTCCTCGCGCACCTTTGCCATAACCGCATCAAGTTGAGTCATTACAGTGGGATTCCAAAGTATTCAGCTGCGGTTTGAACATCTTTATCACCACGACCAGAAAGATTGATTAACAAGTTAGTTTGTGGGCCTAACTCTTTTCCAACAAGGATCGCTCCGGCCAAGGCATGTGCGGTTTCAATCGCTGGAATGATTCCTTCCGTGCGACTAAGTAGTGAAAAGGCTGCCATCGCCGCATCATCATTGATCGCACGGTACTCAGCTCGGCCAATGTCATGCAGGTATGCATGCTCTGGGCCAACACCTGGGTAATCCAAGCCCGCAGAGATTGAATGTGATTCAACTGTTTGGCCATTGGCATCTTGCAAAACATATGAACGGGTTCCGTGTAATACACCGGGTGTTCCACCTGTAATTGTTGCCGCGTGGCGTCCGGTTTCAACACCATCTCCACCTGCTTCAAGTCCAATTAAACGAACTTCAGCATCTGGAATAAATGCGTTAAAGATTCCAATTGCATTTGAACCGCCACCAACACATGCCAAGATCGCATCTGGAAGTCTGCCGGTAAGTGCGAGCATCTGTTCGCGCGCTTCTTCGCCAATTACTTTGTGAAAATCACGGACCATTGTCGGAAATGGATGTGGCCCAGCAACGGTACCCAATAGGTAATGTGTGTCGGCAACATTGGTCACCCAATCACGCATCGCTTCATTGATTGCATCCTTTAAAGTGCGCGACCCTGAAGTCACTGGAACAACTTCTGCACCCAGCAACTTCATGCGTGCAACATTGAGCGCTTGGCGACGAGTGTCCTCTTCTCCCATATATACAACGCAATCAAGTCCCATCAAGGCAGCTGCAGTAGCTGATGCAACACCGTGCTGACCTGCACCCGTTTCGGCGATGATGCGCTTCTTGCCCATGCGCTTAGTCAGTAAGGCTTGACCTAAAACATTGTTGATCTTGTGAGAACCGGTGTGGTTGAGATCCTCGCGCTTAAGAAAAATTCGCGCTCCACCTGCATGCTCTGAAAATCGCTTGGCCTCTGTAATGATGCTTGGACGACCTGTATATGTCTTATGAAGTTCGGCAAGTTCGGCTAGAAAGCTTGGATCATTTTGTGCGGTGTTGTGGGCGATCTCTAACTCATTGAGCGCGCCGATCAGCGCTTCGGGCACAAAACGTCCGCCGTACTCTCCGAAGTGTCCCGCACTACTCATAGTTAAAGCCTACCGAGCAATTGGTTGATCGCAACTGATGGAGAACCTGAGCGCACAAGTGCCTCACCTACCAGAATCGCTGTTGATCCACATTCGTGAGCAAAGGCAACCTCCTCGCGAGTTGAAATTCCAGATTCTGCAACTCGTGCAATATTTGAGGGAATCTGTGGAATTAACTCAGAAAATGCCCGTGCATCAACATCTAAAGTTTTGAGATTTCTAGAGTTTACTCCGATGATCTCAGGTGAGATTTCAAGAGCCCGCTCTAGCTCATCATGAGTATGTACCTCGATTAAAGATCGCATCCCAAGCTCTGTTGCTAAATGAAAGTAATCCTCTAATTGATTTTTGCTTAACGCAGCAACGATTAACAAAACAAGATCTGCGCCATGTGCCCGTGCCTCGTAAAATTGGTACTCATCAACCATGAAATCTTTGCGAAGTATGGGCAGATTAATCGACTTTCTCACTGCATCTAAATCTGCAAGTGAGCCACCAAATCTACGTTGCTCAGTTAGAACACTTACAACCGTGGCTCCTGCTTCTTCATATTGCGCGGCTAATCCTGCTGGATCTGTGATTGATGCCAACGCACCTTTGCTTGGAGATGAACGCTTTACTTCGGCGATCAAAGAGATCTCTTCAGTTAACAACTGTGGCAAACAATCACGAACAGCTGGGGCTGTTTCAAGTGATTCCTGTAACTGTCCCAAAGGTAGGCGGCGAGCAGCTAAATCCTCGCGCACGCCTTCGATGATTGAATCTAAAACACTCATGGCCGATCTTCCTTTGAATTGCCATCCGTTGTTGGATCAATTCCATGATCAAGAGAGCTCCAGGTATTGAGTTCGCGTGGTTTGCGTTCATATCGTGATGAAAGATTGAACCGCCTAGAAATCAGGATGACTAGTGCCATAACTACCACCAAAGAAATTAACACAGGCAGGAAATCGCTCATCGAGTACGCGCCAAACGATTTGCAGCATGCACCGCGGTTAAAACTGCCGCTGCTTTATTGCGGCACTCTTGATTTTCAGATTCTGGATCAGAGTCAGCAACAACCCCGGCGCCTGCTTGAACATAGGCGGTTCCGTTGTGAAGCAGCGCAGTTCTAATCGCGATGCATGTATCAAGATTTCCGGTGAAATCTATGTAACCAACGATTCCGCCATAAACACCACGTCGCGTGGTTTCAAGCTCTTCAATAATCTCCATCGCTCGCGGCTTTGGTGCACCGGACAAAGTTCCGGCTGGAAAGACTGAGAACAACGCATCTACCGGAGATTTCTTCTTTGATAGTTTGCCGATAACGGTCGAGACGATATGCATTACATGTGAGTAACGCTCGATATGCATGAAATCAACAACTTCTACTGTTCCAGGGGCGCACACTCGACCTAAATCATTGCGGCCAAGATCAACAAGCATCAAGTGCTCTGCACGCTCCTTAGGATCGGCTAATAACTCTTCAGCCAAACGATGATCCTCTTCAGGATTTGCCGATCGCTTTCGGGTGCCTGCAATTGGATGAATCATTACATCCTCTTGATTCACTTTCACCAATGCCTCGGGGCTAGAGCCCACTATTTCAATTCCATCGGTGAAGCGGAATAGGTACATATATGGCGAAGGATTGTTAAGGCGAAGCATTCGGTACACATCAATTGCATCAGCGGTGCATGGCAAGGCAAAGCGCTGTGATAAAACTACTTGGAAAGCCTCACCAGCAAGGATCTCCTCCTTGACCTGCGCAATGTTCTTCTTAAAATCATCTGCAGAGATATTGCCGGTGTAATCAGGCAGTGAAAAATCAGGAATAGTTGCTGCATCTCCGGGTAATGAAATCGCTAAATCTGATTGCATGCGATCTAATCTTTCAATACAGGATGCATACGCCTCATCGATTCGATCATCGCTGCCATCCCAGTTAATTGCATTAGCGATCAATGTGATGGTTCCATCGCTGTGGTCCATAACCGCCAAATCACTTGTCAGCATGAATGAAAGCTCTGGCACCGGAATATCTTTGTGAGCAAGTGATGGAAGTTTTTCTAGACGTCGAACAACGTCATATCCCATGAACCCAACTAAGCCGCCGGTCAAAGGCGGCAGACCCGCAATCTTGGGAGATTTCAGATGTGCTGCCGATAAACGCAACGCTTCGAGAGGATCGATTCCTGTTGGCGCTCCTGCTGGTGCAGTCCCCTGCCAGTAGGCAAGGCCATCCCTTTCGCTCAGTGTTGCCTCGCTACGTACTCCGATAAATGAGTAACGCGACCAAGCTCCGCCATGTTCTGCAGATTCGAGTAAAAATGTATTTGCCGCACTCTTTGCTAACTTCTTATAAACACCTAGTGGAGTTTCAGAATCTGCCAGAAGTTTGCGCGATACAGGAATTACATTAGATACCTTTGCATAGGCGCGAAACTCCTCTAGATTCATATTACGATCGCAGCTCTAGTGGGGTGTGAAAACAGCTGCGATCACCTGTATGACAGGCAGCCCCGGTCTGAATTACCTGCAGAAGAATTGAATCTCCGTCGCAATCTAAGGAGATAGCTTGAACATCTTGATAATGCCCAGATGTTGCACCTTTAACCCACAACTCATTGCGAGTTCGTGACCAGTAGGTTGCTTTTCCCGTAGTCAGAGTTAGTTCAAGGGATTGAGCATTCATGTAGGCCAACATCAACACCTCTTGAGTAGTTGAGTCCTGAACAATCGCTGGAATCAGCGCATCTGGATCCTTGAGAAGTGCAGCCACCTGCGGATCCAGAGTTGTCATGTGCTTATTCTGCCTTACCGAGTGGGTACGGCGCGCACTGGATAATTGTGCTTACCCAGATAGCTCTTCACATCCCCGATTCGGTGGACTCCGAAGTGAAAGACGCTTGCCGCCAACAGCGCATCTGCGCCAGCATCAAGTGCTGCTGAAAAATCTTCAAGCGCTCCTGCACCACCGCTGGCGATTAATGGCACCTTAGAAACCGCGCGTACCGAAGTAATCATTCCGATGTCATATCCAGCTCGGGTCCCATCTGCATCCATCGAATTGAGAAGGATCTCTCCGACACCAAGTGCACATGCTTGTTCGACCCAAGCAAGAGCATCTACTCCCGCGCTTTGTCGTCCGCCATGGGTTGTAACTTCAAATCCAGAATCTGTGCGAGCACGACGAGCATCTACTGAAAGAACTAAAACTTGCGAACCAAATCGATCTGCGATTTCGGCGATTAGTTGCGGGCGCGCCAATGCCGAGGTGTTGATTGAAACCTTGTCAGCACCTGCGCGCAACAAACGATCTACATCTTCGACACTTCGGATTCCGCCACCAACAGTAAGTGGAATAAATACCTGCTCTGCAGTTCGACGAACAACATCAAGGGTTGTTTCACGCCCAGCAACACTTGCAGAGATATCTAAAAATGTTAACTCATCTGCGCCTTCTGCGTTGTACAGCCGAGCCATTTCGACTGGATCGCCGGCATCAACTAAATCTGTGAAGTTAACACCTTTAACTACTCGCCCATCGGTTACATCAAGGCAGGGAATGATTCGAACTGAAAGGCTCATTTACCGCTTACCTTCAGCGCTTCTTGCAAAGTGAACTTTCCTGCATACAAAGCTTTACCGACAATCGCTCCTTCAACACCTGTACTGCGCAAAGCGGCAAGGGCTGCAATGTCATCTAAAGATGAGATTCCGCCACTAGCAATTACAGGTTTCGTGGTTGCCGCACATACTGATTTTAATAGTTCAATATTTGGTCCAGCTAGGGTTCCATCCTTTGCAACATCTGTCACCACGTAACGCGCGCAACCATCGCGATCTAGACGCTCGAGAGTTTCAAAAAGATCTCCACCCTCTTTTGTCCAACCGCGAGCTGCCAAGGTGTGCCCTCGGACATCTAAGCCAACTGCAATACGATCACCATGTTCTGCAATTACTCGCGCAGTCCATTCTGGATCTTCAAGCGCTGCAGTTCCTAAATTAACGCGACGACATCCGGTTGCAAGTGCGCGACGCAAAGATTCATCATCACGAATTCCACCTGATAGCTCTACCTTGATATCTAACTTTCCAACGACCTCTGCTAGTAATGCAGAGTTTTCGCCACGGCCAAAGGCGGCATCTAGGTCTACAAGGTGAAGCCATTCGGCACCTGCTGCTTGAAATTCGAGAGCTACCTCTAGCGGTGCGCCGTAGATGCTTTCCTTTTCTAGCTCGCCTTGAACCAAGCGAACCGCACGCCCATCTTTAACATCAACAGCCGGCAATAGCTCTAAATAACTCATAGCGATCCAACCCAGTTCTTAATCAATGCAAGTCCTGCAGCTCCGGATTTTTCCGGGTGAAACTGCGTTGCACTCATATATCCATCTTCAACCGCAGCTAAAAACTTTTCGCCATGGGTGCTCCAGGCTTGTGTTTTACCTACAGCATTCTTTGCAACATACGAGTGTACAAAGTAAAAAGATTCAGCTTCTATACCTTTGAACAGAGTTGAGTTGGCATCAGATTCAACTGTGTTCCAACCCATGTGAGGAAGGATTGGTGCCTGCAACTGTGAAACAACCCCATCCCAAATTCCGATGCCAGCATGTGCGCCAGATTCAGAGTGTTCTGTTCCTTGGCTGAACATAATTTGCATGCCGATGCAGATACCTAATGTTGGACGCTCTTTGGCTAACCGCTCTCGCACAATCGAGGCGCCATCAACGGCATTTAATCCATTCATACAGGCTGCAAAAGCGCCTACACCTGGAACAACTAAACCTTGCGCTTCAAGTGCAATTGATGCATCTGATGTGACAACTACATCTTCTCCTGCGGTAGCAAATGCACGTTCTGCGGAGCGAAGATTTCCTGAACCGTAATCAAGAATGGCTATCAAAGAGAACCTTTTGTTGATGGAATTCCTGCTACGCGACCATCTAGAGATACCGCGTCACGCAGTGCGCGAGCAACAGCCTTGAACTGTGCTTCAAAAACATGGTGGGCATTGCGCCCTTCCAAAACACGAATGTGTAAGGCAATACGTGCTTCGGCAACGATTGATTCCCAAATGTGCTTTCCAAGTGTTGTATCAAATGTTCCAATAAGTTCAACGATCTCTGGTTGACGGTGAACTAAGTATGGGCGACCTGAAAGATCAACGGCTGCTTGAACAAGAACCTCATCCAAAGGAACCATTGAGTCACCAAAGCGGCGAATGCCCGCCTTATCCCCCAACGCCTCGCGCAAAGCTTGTCCAAAGGCAAGAGATGTGTCCTCAACTGTGTGGTGAGAGTCAACATCTACATCACCAGTTGTCTTTACTGTTAAATCAAAGCCAGAGTGCTTACCCAACTGAGACATCATGTGATCAAAAAATGGAACACCGGTTGCGACATCGATGATGCCTTGGCCATCGAGATTGATCTCTACGAGTACATGCGACTCTTTTGTCTTTCTTTCGACGCGTGCTGTTCTCATGGGTATCTCCTTTAAATGAGCTCTTTGAGGGCTGAAACAAACAATTGATTCTCGGCTTCATTGCCAATTGTGACTCTTAAGTACCCTGATAATCCCACATCTCTAATCAGAACACCCTTTTCAAGCATCTCCGCCCACAGTTGTGGCGCTTCCTGCTTAAAACCTGTGAAGAGAACAAAGTTGGCGCCACTTGGAATCGTAGTTAATCCCATTGCGTGAAGCTCTGAGACAACATTCTCGCGGGCGGCAATCAGGGTAGATACGCCTCCCAGCAGTTCAGCTCGATGTTCAATTGCAACCAAGGCAGCTGCTTGAGTCATTGCGCTGAGGTGGTAGGGAAGACGCACAATCATCATCGCATCCTTGACCGCCTGATCGCTGACAAGATAACCAACACGTGCACCTGCAAATGCAAATGCTTTGCTCATGGTGCGGATGACAATTACGTGTGGATTGTTTGCAATTAAAGTAACTGCTGAAATCTCTTGCGAAAACTCTGCGTAAGCCTCATCTACTACTAACAAACCACCAACTGCTTTAGCTGCATCTGCCAACAATTGAATTGACTCTATTGTGACCGCGCCACCAGTTGGGTTATTGGGTGTCGTGATAAATGTAAGCGAAGGCTTGTTAGCCAGGATCTCTGCCACTGCATCGGCGGTATTGAGAGAAAAGTCAGAGTTACGTTTGCCATCGATCCACTGCGCACCTGTTGTCTTTGCAATCAGTGGGTGCATCGAATATGAAGGTGTAAAACCCAAGACCGAGCCTTGTGCAAATGCCAAGAAGATGGATTGAATGATTTCATTGGAGCCATTGGCTGCCCAGATATTTTCTGCTGAAAACTTTGTACCGCTGAGTTCATTAATGTAAGCAGCTAAATCAGTTCGAAGCTTGGTTGCATCACGATCTGGATAGCGATTCAGGTTTGCTGCAACATTTGCAACCGCATCGGTGATCGCCTTTTGTAATGTTGCAGATGGAGAATATGGATTTTCATTTGTATTTAATGATGCTTGAGCCGGAACCTGTGGCGCTCCATAAGGTGACAGTGGGCGCAAGGCATCTCGAAGCGGCAACCAACTTGGCCAAGCCATCAGAGATTCTCCAAGCGCACTGTCATCGCTTCACCGTGAGCCGGTAAATCCTCAGAGTTTGCCAAGGTCACAACGGTGTCAACAATTTCAGTAAAGGCTTTTTGGCCATACTCAATAAAGTGCAATCCACGCAAAAAGGTCTGCACTGAAAGTCCGCTTGAATGACAGGCGCAACCTCCAGTTGGAAGCACGTGATTAGAGCCTGCCGAATAATCACCTAATGAAACTGGTGAGAATCTGCCGATAAATACAGCACCGGCGTTGCGAATCTTTTCAGCATCGCCTCGCGAATTACGTGTCTGAATCTCTAAATGTTCTGCCGCATATGCGTTAACAACATCTAGCCCCTGCGCCATGTCATCTACTAATGCGATCGCAGATTGAACACCGCCCAGCGCGCTCTTGATGCGATCGGAGTGTTTGGTGGCAGCAACCCGAAGTTTTAACTCTGCCTCTACCGACTGGGCTAATTCAACTGAGTCAGTTACTAATACCGCCGCCGCAATAACATCGTGCTCTGCTTGGCTAATCAAATCTGCTGCAACATCTGCAGCGATCGCAGATGAATCCGCTAATACTGCAATCTCAGTTGGACCAGCCTCTGAATCAATTCCGATGATTCCACGTAGAGCGCGTTTTGCAGCGGCTACATAAATATTTCCTGGACCTGTTACAAGATCAGCTTTTTCACACACACCTTCCATGCCATAAGCAAAGAGCGCGATAGCTTGTGCTCCCCCGACCGCATACACCTCGGTAATTCCGAGCAATGCACATGTTGCAAGAATTGTTGGGTGTGGCAATCCGCCGAAATCTTTTTGCGGCGGTGAAGCAACTGCAATTGATTGGACCTTTGCAATTTGTGCAGGGATCACATTCATCATCACGCTGCTTGGATAAACCGCGCGGCCACCTGGCACATAAAGACCTACACGATCCACCGGAATCCATTTTTCGGTGACGGTTCCACCATCAACGACAGTTGTTGTCTTGCTGGTTCGCAGTTGGTCCTTGTGAACCTTGGTGATGCGAGAAATCGAGAGCTCTAATGCGGTTCTAATCGCAGGATCTAATTGTGAAAGCGCCGAATCCAATGCGCTTTGCGGAACCCGAATGCTGGCTGGTGTGACCCCGTCAAACTCTTGGGCCAAGGCAATTAGATCTGCTTGAGTTCCATTCTTTACTCTTTCAAGAATGGGTTCGATGAGAACCATCGCCTCTGCCACATTAAGGCTGGCACGTGGGAGTTCGGCGTTGTATTGAGCTTTAGATAGGGATCGTCCGCGCAGGTCTACGGTACGAATCATTGGGCAATTGTAACTGCAAGGAGGCAACCGCTGCCTGTTAATTTAAGCCAGGCAGTTAGGTCCCAGAATTGATTTCAAATCAGCGCTCAAACTTGGCGATGATGTGATCAGAGCATCAACCTTCATTACCGTGCTGCTTCCATTATCCAGAAGCTGCAAGTGAACCTCTCGCTTTCCAGGATGTGAGCGCAAAATCTCTTTAATGCGATCTACAACTGGCGGTGTGCACTGCTGAATAGGTAGAGAAATCACTAAGGGTCCCGTTGGTCCCGCGCTGATATCTGGCATCGACATTTCAAGTGCTGTAAATCGCAAAGCATCTTCACGGCGATCAACACGACCACGAATAGTCACGATGCGATCTTCAGTCAGAGACATTGAATACTGATTGTAAGTATTTGCAAAGAAGAGCACCTCGAGAGCACCTTCCAGATCTTCAACAGTTACTACCGCCCAAGAAGCGCCCTGTCTGGAAACCTTTCGGGTAACGCTTGTGATTAATCCACCAATAGTCACGATGGATTCGTGTTGAGCTCCATCATCTACTAATTCGCTAATGGACATATCTGTGTTTGCTCGCAGAACATGTTCTACGCCAAGCAGTGGATGATCAGAAACGTACAGTCCCAACATTTCTCGCTCATAAGAAAGCAGCATCGCTTTATCCCATTCGCCCGTTGGGACTTCGATATCTAAACCTGAAACCGCAGTTACCGACTCCCCGCCGAAGAGATCAAACTGACCAATCGCTTCCGCGCGCTTTGATTCAATAACTGAATCAATCGCTTCAAGGTGAACTGCGATCAATCCCTTACGGGTTGAACCCAGAGAGCCAAATGCCCCTGCCTTGATCAAAGATTCAATAGTTTTTTTGTTGCAGACCTGCGCATCAACCTTTGCCAGGAAATCTCCGAAGGAGGTATAGCGACCTTTTGCATCGCGGGCGCTCTTAATTGATGCGACCACGCCTTCTCCAACATTTCTGATTGCCGCAAGACCAAAACGAATATCTACGCCACGTGGCGTGTACTCGGCATCTGATTCATTGACATCGGGCGGTAGAACATTGATTCCCATACGGCGGCACTCAGATAAGTACAAAGCTGATTTATCTTTGTCATCACGAACTGATGTCAACAGAGCTGCCATGTACTCAGTTGGGTAGTTTGCCTTCAAATAGGCGGTCCAGTATGAGACAACTCCATAACCTGCCGAGTGCGCACGGTTAAAGGCGTAATCAGAGAATGGAATCAAAACTTCCCATAAACGCTTGATAGCAGCGGTTGAGAAACCATTTTCCTTCATACCTGCTTCAAAAGGTACGTACTCTTTATCCAGAATGTCCTTGTTCTTTTTACCCATCGCCTTACGCAAAAGATCTGCGCGACCCAAGGTAAAGCCTGCAACCTTTTGAGCAATCGCCATTACCTGCTCTTGATACACAATTAATCCGTATGTATCGCCCAAGATTTCATTGAGCGGTTCAGAAAGTTCTGGGTGAATTGGTTCAACTGGTTTGCGACCATTTTTACGATCGGCGTAGTTGTTGTGCGCGTTTTCACCCATCGGACCTGGTCGATATAGGGCGATAACTGCGGAAATATCCGCGAAAGAGTCTGGAGACATGCTCTTAAGCAATGCTCTCATCGGTCCACCGTCGAGCTGGAAAACACCTAAGGTATCTCCACGACCCAAGAGCTCGTAAGTCTTTGGATCATCCAGAGTTAAATCCTCTAGAACAACATCTTTTCCTTGATTAGCTTTGATGTTAAGCAAACAATCATCAAGAACTGAAAGATTTCGCAGTCCCAGAAAATCCATCTTGAGCAATCCAGTTGCTTCACATGCACCCATATCAAATTGGGTAATAATCGCGCCATCTGCTTCGCGGCGGTGAATTGGAATTACATCAAGTAAAGGTTCGCGAGAAAGAATCACACCTGCAGCATGGACTCCCCACTGGCGCTTGAGACCTTCAAGACCTCTTGCGGTATCTACAACACGTTTTGAATCTGGATCGGAGTTATACAAAGCACGGAACTCGCCCGCTTCGCCATATCGATCATCCTTTGGATCAAAGACTCCACTGAGGGATATGTCCTTGCCCATAACCGAAGGCGGCAGAGCTTTAGTGAGTTTTTCTCCGATGACATATGGGTAGCCAAGAACACGAGTAGAGTCCTTAATAGCTTGCTTAGATTTAATTGTTCCGTAGGTAATGATCTGAGCAACGCGATCCTCACCATACTTATTGGTTGCATATCGAATCATTTCGCTGCGTCGACGCTCATCAAAGTCCAAGTCGATATCAGGCATAGAGATACGTTCTGGATTCAAGAAACGTTCAAAAAGCAAGCCGTGTTCTAGTGGATCTAAGCCTGTGATTCCAAGGGCGTAAGCAACAAGTGAACCCGCTGCAGATCCACGACCTGGGCCTACGCGAATACCAACCTTTTTTGCATGGCCAACAAGGTCAGCAACAACTAGAAAGTAACCTGGAAAACCCATCTTCTCCATAACGCCAAGTTCATACTTCAAACGCTCATCATGCGCAGGTGTAATACGTGAACCTAGCCTTTCTTTAAGGCCGCGCTCTGCCTCTTTCTTCAACCACGTATCTTCAGTTTCACCTGCAGGTACCTCAAACTGAGGAAGGAGGTTTTCGCCCTCGCGCAATGTGATGTTGCAACGCTCTGCAATCAACAAGGTGTTGTCGCAGCTTTCTGGAATATCTTTGAATAGTTCGCGCATTTGCGCCGCTGTCTTTACATAGAAAGTGTCATTATCAAACTTAAATCTCTTGGGATCTGCCAAGGTTGAACCTGATTGAACGCACAGCAGCGCTTCATGAGCACCGGCATCCTCTTGACGTGTGTAGTGAAGATCATTGGTTGCAAGCAACGGAAGTCCCAGCTCTTTACCGAGCTTCATTAAATCCGCTTTTACTCTGGATTCAATCTCAATTCCGTGATCCATAACTTCTAAAAAGAAGTTCTCTTTTCCAAAAATATCGCGGTAGGCGCTAGCAGCTTTGATCGCCTCTTTGTACGCACCCATGCGCAGACGGGTTTGGATCTCTCCTCCGGGACATCCGGTAGTCGCAATCAATCCCTTTGAATACTTTGCCAGTAATTCTCGATCCATACGTGGCTTGTAGTAATAACCTTCAAGTGATGCAAGTGATGACAATCTAAAAAGATTTGCAAGACCTTCATTGTTTTCAGCCAAGATTGTCATGTGGGTATATGCGCCACCACCAGAAACATCATCTTCTCCACCATCGGCCCACTGAACTCGCTTCTTATCAAAACGTGATTCAGGTGCTACGTAGGCTTCAATACCAATAATCGGCTTTACATCCGCCTTCTTTGCCGCTTTATAAAAATCAAAGGCACCAAAAACATTGCCGTGATCTGTCATCGCAATAGCGGGCATGCCCTGCGCCTTGACCTCTGACATTAAATCGCCAACGCGAGCCGCACCATCGAGCATCGAGTACTCGGTATGGACGTGTAAGTGGACGAAATTATCTTCGGACATGATTGGCGAGATTAGTGGTTAAGGCAGAACGGCGTCGGAAAGCAACGCCAGAGAGCGTGTGAGATCGGCTGGATATGGGGCTTGGAAGTGCAACGCCTCCCCGGTAACTGGATGTGCAAACCGTAGTTCGGCGGCATGAAGCCAAGGCCTGGACATCTGCAAACTCTTGGCTAGCACTGGATCTGCACCATATGTAGTGTCGCCAACGAGCGGGTGATGTAGCGCTGAGAAGTGAACACGAATCTGATGTGTGCGCCCGGTTTCTAACTCAATCTTGACCATTGATACGCCACGATAAAACTCGATTACCTCGTAATGTGTAATTGATTCCTTGCCAGTAGCCATCACCGCAAAGCGATGATCCTCTTTTGGGTGACGATCAATTGGCGCATCAATTGTTCCGGTTGTTGGATCCATATGTCCCTGAACCATCGCGTGATACACCTTGTCGATTGTGCGATTTCTAAATGCATCCTTGAGAGCGTGAAAAGCTGCATCACTTTTCGCCACGATCATTAATCCACTAGTACCGACATCTAATCGATGAACAATTCCTTGGCGCTCTGCTGGTCCAGTTGTTGAAATTGAGTAACCAGCTGCCATTAATGCACCTACAACAGTTGGACCCATCCATCCAGGACTTGGATGTGCAGCACATCCAACTGGTTTATCAATCACAACAATATCTTGATCATCATAAATAACGCTCAAACCTTCTAAAGGCGTTAGCGGAATTGGATCAGAGTTAATTGGTGCGGGCATAAGTACTTCGATGATTTGGCCAGCGCTCACCCGATCAGATTTAGGCATCGCTTTCCCGCCGGTTGTGATGTCGCCATCTTCAAGAAGTTTGACAACAGAGGTGCGTGATAATCCAAGTACACGTGTTAAGGCGCTATCGATCCGCTCTCCCGCGACTCCTTCTGGCACCGACAAGGTGCGTAATTCGCGGTTACTCATGGCTGTGAGCCTACCTTTGTTATGGGCGGAATGTTTCTGGCGGTTAAAACCATTGAAATCAAGGCGGCGAAGACAATCGCCATATCTGCAATGTTAAACACCGGCCAATTTGGAAGCTGAAGCCAATCAATTACATGTCCCCGTAAAACTCCGGGCTCGCGAAAAATACGGTCGACCATGTTGCCCAGAATCCCGCCTAAAACCAGCCCCAGAACCACAGCCCAACCACGAGATGTGATTTTCACTGAGTAATGCAGGATTGCGATCATTACCAACAAGCTAAAGAGTGAGAGAAAAACAGTTGCACCAGATGCAAATGAGAAGGCCGCGCCTGGATTACGAACGTAGGTGAGTTGGAAAAACTCTCCAATGATTTTGATATTTGATCTATATGAAAGATTCTCGACAGCCCAGATCTTGGTAGCTAAATCCCAGGCAACACCAAACAGTGTGCGCCATCTGCGCACCTTTAGCGCCGTTCTTCCTTCTGCTTGCACAGCATGCAGAGAGTTGCGCGAGGGAAAACTTGAAGTCGTGCCTTACCAATTGGAGAGCCGCACTCTTCGCAATTTCCATATGTCTTGTTATCAATGCGCTCAAGTGCACGTTCAGTCTGCAAAACCATGTCACGAGCATTAATAACCAATGACATCTCATGTTCACGCTCAAAGGTCTTTGTTCCCGCATCGGCCTGATCATCGCCAGCGCCTTCACCTGATTCCTGAATCAAAGCATCCATTTCAAGTTCAACAACCGCTAACTCTTTACGTAGGCGATCAAGCTCCTTTGAAATCTCGGCACGGATCGCTTTGATCTCTGCAGCGGTCCATGGAGATTCATTTTCACTTACAACAACGGGGGTTGGAGCAACCTTAATTGGCTTCAGCGGTGCAACCTTCTTACCGCTCTTAACAGGGCGCGGTGGAGGTGGCATTACCAAACGACGCTCTTCAACAACTGGAGCAACTACTGGTGCTGTAATTGTTGAGACTGAAACTGTTTGTGATTTTTCATCAACTGTAAGAGTGGTCTTTGATGGAAAAGGCTTTCCTGGAGCTTTCTTTACCGGAATGCTCTTAACCGCCGCCTTCTTTGCTGGTGCGGCCTTTTTTACAGGTGCTGCCTTCTTGGCAACAGCCTTCTTTGCAGGAGCTGCCTTTTTCGCCACCGCCTTTTTTGCAGGTGCTGCCTTCTTGGCAACCGCCTTCTTTGCAGGTGCTGCCTTCTTCACGGCTTTCTTTACCGCCGCTTTCTTGACTGGCTTCTTAGGCATGTCGCGAACCCTATGCCTTTGCAGCCACCGCTACCAACTTCGCCACGGTCATTTTTTGCTGAATCAATCAACTACACTTAGGGCCTCGCGTAAATGGCGTTGACGGGGCGATCACCTCACGAGCCAGCAGGAAGAAATGGACCGCTGTCCATCTAGAACCAGCACACGAGATTTCAAGTGGCACACCGAGGTGTGCAAGGCGGGTGGTACCGCGAAAGCTGTGAATGCAGCGATCGTCCCTCCAGAGATTGTTTTCTGGAGGATTTTTTTATGTCATTTCGCGCCATC
>JBEDKL010000003.1:0-21474 GCA_041172145.1 Actinomycetota bacterium | reverse complement strand
GCAAAGAAATCTGCACTGCCCCACAATGCACTTGAAAGAAGGGCCAAAAGTGATGCCATAGTTCCAAGGCTACCGCCCCGCCTCCCAAGAAATGCTCTGCACCATCTTTATCCTTAGCGTGTGGATGCGAATGGTTTCGAACGTTTAATTGATTACCTTCGCACCGTTACACCTAGAGCTGAGTTAACCCTTACCGAAGTTCCAGCCCCGCAAAAGCTCGCAACCTTTGCCTTTGCATTCTCTGCTGATGTCTCTAATGGATTAGTCGGAGATCAAGAGGATGAGATCGCCAACGGCCGATTTGTAGTTCTTCACGAGCCAGGTGGACAGGCAACATGGGATGGTGAGTTTCGTTGCGTAACCTTTGTAAGTGCAGATGTTGATCCCATCATGCAGGAAGATCCCTTGCTCCCCGAAGTTGGTTGGAGTTGGTTTTTAGAATCATTAGATTTGAATCAATGTGTTTACAACAACCCAAGTGGCACCGTTACCCGAGTTACTAGCGCCTCATTTGGAAAGCTATCTCCGCGCAACAATGAGGCTGAGATTGAAATTCGTGCATCATGGACTCCAGTGGTTGAAGATCCAAAAGAGATCATTAACCACATTATGAGCTGGTGTAATTTGATCTCAGAGGTTGCAGGTTTGCCACCTGTTCCTGAAGGTGTATCTGCTATTTCATCTGCGCGCAGGCGTTAACGATGAGTGAAGAGATTGTTGCCGTACCTTTACTAGAGCCTGCGGCAGGCACACCTGATGTAATCGATACCGAAGATGCCTTTCAAGATGCATTAAAACAATTAGCTAACGGTTCTGGACCATTTGCAGTCGACGCTGAGCGTGCATCAGGTTTTAGATACAGCGCTCGTGCCTATTTGATTCAAATCAAAAGAAAAGATGGTGGACTGCATCTGATCGACCCAATTCCTTTTGGGCCTGGCCATGCATTATTTGCCGAACTCAATGAGTTACTCAACACCGATGAAACCATTCTTCATGCAAGCACCCAGGATCTGCCATGTTTACGCGAACTTGGCATTAATCCAGTCAAGCTTTTTGACACTGAATTAGCAGGAAGAATCGCAGGTTTGCCTCGTGTTGGTTTAGGCCCGTTGCTTGAATCGTTGATGGGTGTTTCACTTGCCAAAGAGCACAGCGCGGCGGATTGGTCTGCGCGACCATTGCCTAAGGATTGGCTTACTTACGCGGCACTAGATGTCGAACTTCTTGTAGAGCTACGAGACAAGATGTATCTAATTTTGAAGGATGCCAAGAAGCTGCCTTGGGCCATTGAAGAGTTTGCATCAATTCTTAAGGCACCTCCCGCTCCCCCACGTGTAGATCCTTGGCGCAGAACTTCGGGGATGCATAAGATTAAAAGACGAGATCAATTAGCGATCATTAAATCTTTGTGGATTGCTCGTGATGGTGTCGCATCTGCGCAAGATATTGCCGCGGGTAAGTTGTTAAATGATTCAGCTATTGTCGAACTTGCTATCGCGGTGCCTACAACCAAAAAAGAGTTTGAAAAATGCCTGCGTCCCCTTGGCTTGCGTGCCCGTTGGATGGAAAATCTTCAGCTGTGGCTGGATTCAATCGCTGCCGCAGTTGCACTGCCCGAGGATCAATGGCCAGCGATGAGAACCAACGCCGACACTTTGCCTCCGATAAAGTTGTGGCGGGATAAGTTCCCAGAAAAGTTTGCGCCTTTATCCCATGCGCGTGCTGCCATTGAACTGATTGCGCAAGAAAATGAGATCCCCGTAGAAAATCTGATTACCCCCGAACATGTCCGTCGAGTTTGTTGGAAACCACCGGTTGGAGCGACGACCACTTTGTCGGTTTCAGAGGTTGAAAAGGCGCTGGTCGAACTTGGGGCTCGCCAATGGCAGATTGATCTCGTTGCCCCAGCCCTGGCCGCGGCTTTGCTTGAGCGTGAACCGGTTCTGGTGCCCGCCGTTGAAGCCTCTGAAGGTGAAGATCAGGCGTAAAAGGGTTCTGTCCTAAACCCTTACTGACGAGTAACATTTGGCTCAGGCCTAGATAAAGCCAAACCTAGATAAAGGAAGCGCCATGTCTCGCACAGTTGTTCTCGTTGATGCCGTACGTACCCCATTTGGAAAGGCCGGCAGCATGTACGCCGGAACTCGCGCCGATGACCTGATGGTCCGCGCAATCCGTGGGCTTCTAGAACGCAATCCAAAGGTTGATCCTGCATCAATCGAAGATGTTGCAATCGCAGCAGCAACACAAACTGGTGATCAAGGAATGAACATCGGAAGAAGCGCTGCACTGTTGTCAGGTTTGCCAAACACAGTTCCTGGTTACTCAGTTGATCGTTGGTGCGCAGGCGCACTTACAGCTGTAACAACAATTGCCGGAGCAATTGCGATGGGAACTAATGAGATTGCAATCGCCGGCGGAGTTGAGCACATGGGTAACCACCCAATGGGAGAAGGCATGGATCCAAATCCTCGCTATCTTGCAGAGCGCATTGTTGAGCAAGATGCATTAGCAATGGGTGCAACCGCTGAGCGTCTACATGATCGCTTTCCACAATTAACCAAGGAACGCGCAGATCGTTATGCGATGAACTCGCAGTTAAAGACCGCAAAGGCTTACGCAGAAGGAAAGATTCAACGGGATTTAATTCCAACAGCTGCACGTAATGCAGAGCTTGGATGGACAGTTGCAACTGTTGATGAAGCGCCACGTCCACAAACTACGATGGAAGGTCTTGCCGGACTTAAGACCCCTTTCCGCCCATCAGGTCGAGTAACACCTGGTAACTCATCAGGATTAAATGATGGTGCAACCGCTGCAATTCTTGCCAGCGAGGAAAAAGCGCTAGAGCTTGGCTTAACAATCAAGGCAAAGATGGTGACATTTGCATTTGCAGGTGTTGAGCCAGAGATCATGGGTTATGGACCAGTTCCATCAACCCTTAAGGCGCTCAAGCAGGCGGGTTTGAAGATTGAAGATATCGGAGCATTTGAGGTCAATGAGGCCTTTGCTGTTCAGGTAATCGCATTCCTTGATCACTTTGGAATTGCAGATGATGACCCTCGAGTAAATCCATATGGCGGTGCAATCGCTGTTGGTCACCCACTGGCATCTTCAGGTGTTCGATTGATGCTTAATCTTGCTCGCACCTTTGAAGCACAACCAGAGGTTCGTTATGGAATTACAACGATGTGTATCGGTTTAGGCATGGGCGGAACAGTCATCTGGGAAAACCCTAACTACAAGGGAGCTAAATAATTATGAGCACAGATATCACTCTTCCAGCTGGAGCACCCGAAGAGGTTGTTACCAACGCACTAGTACGTGAGATCGATTTAGCTGCCTTTGGTGGCAAGGGATCGATGGCGCTCATTACCCTTGATAACGGACATGATCACAACCGTCCCAATACCTTTGGTCCAAAATCGGTAATGGCGCTAGATGCAGCGATTACAGATGCAATTGGTCGCAATCCTGCAGCGATCGCAATCACAGGCAAGCCATTCATCTTTGCAGCAGGCGCGGATCTTTCTGCCCTGTCATTTTTGAATGATCGCAATCAATCATTGGCAATTGGAAAGCTAGGCCACGATGTCTTCCGTCGTTTAGGTGAAAGCTCAATTCCCACATTTGCATTTATCAATGGTTTAGCACTTGGTGGCGGTCTTGAAGTTGGCCTTCACTGCCATTACCGAACAGTTGCGACAACTGCATTTACAGCTTTGCCTGAGGTTTTCCTTGGACTTGTTCCGGGATGGGGCGGTGCAACAATTTTGCCTAAGTTAATCGGGCCAGAGCGCGCAGTTCAGGTCATCATGCTTAACGCGCTTAATAACAACACCATGATGAAGGCAAAGGATGCGCTCAAGCTTGGTGTAGTTGATGCGATGTTTGAGCCAGCAGATTTCTTGGAACGTTCAATTGGTTTTGCAGTTGGTGTTCTCAATGGAGCTACCAAAATCGAACGTGCTGATTACAGCAACGATCCTGCCTGGGAAAGTGCGCTTGCAACAGGTAAGGCAGCAGCGCTCAAGAAGTATGGTGGTGCAGAGATCGCATCTCCAATGAAGGCGCTAGAACTTATTGCTGCGGCTCGTACCAACACTCTTGGCCAAGGCTTTGATGCTGAAGATCAAGTTCTTGCTGATTTAACAATGTCTGATCCATTGCGATCATCTTTGTATGCATTTAATTTAATTCAAAAGAAGCGCAAGAAGGTTGAAGGTGCGCCAAAGCCAGCGCTAGCTCGCAAGGTAACCAAGGTTGGGGTTGTTGGAGCAGGTTTAATGGCTTCACAGTTGGCCTTGCTACTGGTGCGAAACCTGAAGTGCCCAGTTGTGATGACAGATATTGATCAAGCTCGCGCTGATAAGGGCGTTGCTTGGGTCAAGAATGAGATTGCAAAGCTAGTTGAAAAGAAGAGAATGAGCCCAGAATCTGCGGCCCGTCTTACCGAACTTGTTTCAGGTTCAGCTGATCAATCAGTTTTTGCAGGTTGTGACTTTGTAATTGAAGCTATCTTTGAAGAGCTATCCCTAAAGCAGGAGCTGTTTAAGAAGCTAGAGACAATCGTTTCGTCTGAATGCGTGCTTGCAACTAATACCTCTTCCCTATCGGTTGAGCGAATGACTGAAGGTCTAAAGAATCCAGAGCGAGTTGTTGGTTTCCACTTCTTCAATCCAGTTGCAGTAATGCCCCTGCTTGAGGTTGCCCGTACATCTACAACAGATGATGCAACCACAGCAACAGCTATTGCAGTTGGTAAAGAGCTCAAGAAGACCATGATCATTTGTAAGGATGCACCTGGTTTTGTAGTCAATCGCTTGCTCACACGTTTCATGGGTGAGGTCACCGATGCCGTTGATGAAGGAACATCTCCAGAGGTAGCAGACTCTGCAATGATGCAGATTGGTTTCCCAATGTCTCCATTCCAGTTGCTAGATCTCGTCGGTCCTGGTGTTGCTCTGCATGTCTCAGAGACTCTGCACAACAACCTTGGAGACCGCTACAAGATTTCTCCAACCATGCAACGCATGGTCAAGGAAGGCGTTCGTAACTTCTACATCAAGGGCGAAGATGGCACAGTAAGTGCAAATCCTGCAGCTCTTGCATTGATTGAAAAGGGAACAACGCCATCAACTGCAGAACAAGTACGTTCACGTGCACTTAAGGCTTTGGCCCAAGAGGCACGAATGATGCTTGATGAGGGTGTTGTAACCACGCCAGCCGAGATTGATCTATGTATGTTGATGGGCGCTGGATGGCCAATGCACTTGGGCGGAATCCTGCCTTACCTAGATCGTGAAGGAATTAGCGAATCAGTTACTGGAAAGCGTTTCCATGACAAGGGAGTTGCATCCCTTCCGTAAATCTAGGAAATCCACCCTGCGATCTGCTGCACTATCGCAGCAGGGGTGATCTCTAGATCGTCGAGAATTTCATTGCGCTTTGAGTGTTCAATGAATTCAAGAGGAACGCCTATGGAGTGCAAGGTGCATGTGCTTTCAGCATCTCGAAGCACCTCAGATATTGAGCTAGCAATTCCTGCATGCTTGATTCCATCCTCCATTACGACAACCGTGCCGTAATCTGCACACATCGCAATGACCGCTGGTGAAATTGGCTTGACCCATAATGGGTCAACAACGGTTATTTCAATTGATTGTTGCTTTGCTAGCTGAGCAACTTCAAGGGCCATAGATGCCATTGATCCAACACTTATCAAAAGCACCTGCTGTGATGCCCCGCGGTGCAAGATATCTACTCCTGATACACGTTCTACAGCGGGGATATCGGCTGGGATCGCGCCCTTAGGAAAGCGAATCATTGAAGGTGCATTTTCAATCTCTACACATTGGCGCAAAATTTCCTTGAGGCGAGCACCATCACGTGGCGCACCAACATGCATGTTAGGAACAATTCCAGTTAATGCCAGATCCCAAATGCCGTGGTGAGAAGGTCCATCATCACCTGTAATTCCGGCACGATCCAAAACAAAGGTGACACCTGCGTTGTGCAACGCGACATCAAGTAACAACTGATCAAAGGCGCGGTTGAGAAAGGTTGAGTAGATTGCAATGACTGGATGCATACCTGCATAAGCCAATCCTGCAGCACTAGTCACCGCGTGCTGTTCTGCAATACCTACATCGATTGTTCTATCTGGAAAGTTTTGAGCAAACTTATCTAAACCGGTGGGTCCCAGCATCGCAGCTGTGATTGCCACGATCTTTGTATTGTCCCGTCCGATCTGAGTCATTTCATCAGAGAAAACATTTGTCCATGATGGCGCAGATGCCTTCAATGGCTTTCCTGTAACCGGATCAACAATGCCTACCGCGTGGAATTTTTCGGCGATATCTTCGAGGGCGGGTGTGTACCCACGTCCCTTTTCAGTGATTGCGTGAACAATAACCGGCGAACCAAACTCCTTTGCCATCTGCAAAGTCTTTTCCATCGCCTCGATGTCATGTCCATCTATAGGACCTAGGTATTTAAATCCTAAATCCTCAAACATGCCTTGAGGGGCGACCATATCTTTGATGCCCTTTTTCATTCCGTGCAGCGTTCCGTAGATGTACTTTCCTACAACTGGAGTGTTATGAAGCATTCGCTTGCCTCTACCCAAAATGCGTTCATACTCTTTACTTGCGCGCAAAGTAGTCAGGTATGTAGCCAAACCACCAATAGTCGGCGAATACGAACGCTCATTGTCATTAACGACGATGACGAGATTTCTATCCGATTCAGGTGAAAGATTGTTGAGGGCTTCCCATGACATTCCACCGGTGAGAGCTCCATCGCCGACTACTGCAACCACATGGCGTTCTGATTGACCCGATAGTGAGAATCCTCGTGAGACTCCATCGGCCCATGACAGCGCAGTGGATGCATGTGAGTTCTCAATGACATCATGGTCGCTCTCGCGGCGATTGGGATAACCTGAAATTCCATCACGTTGTCTGAGCAGATCAAATTGATCGGCACGTCCAGTCAGAATCTTGTGTACATAGGATTGATGACCTGTATCAAAGAGAACGACATCACGCGGTGATTGAAATACTCGATGGATTGCAATCGTTAACTCAACTACACCCAGATTAGGACCTAGGTGCCCACCAGTTCTAGAAACCTTTTCAATCAAGAACTCGCGAATATCCCCAGCCAGCTGATCCAATTCTGCAGGGTTCATGCCCCGCAGTTGGTCTGGCGATTGGATATTGATTTTCATTGTAAGTGAGTAAGTAGTTACTCAGCCAACAATGATCGAAGTACGTACTGCATGATTCCACCGTGGCGGTAGTAATCGGCTTCACCAGGTGTATCGATGCGGACCTTTGCAGTAAATCTCTTATCTCCAGCTGTAACAGTTAACTCCTTAGGAACTCCCCCGTTATTGAGCGCTGTAATGCCGGTGATAGAAAATTCTTCAGTTCCATCTAGACCTAGTGATGCTGCCGTTTCTCCATCCTTAAACTGCAATGGCAAAACACCCATGCCAATCAGGTTAGAGCGGTGAATTCGCTCAAAGCTTTCTGCAATAACTGCGCGAACACCTAGCAACGCAGTTCCCTTTGCCGCCCAGTCACGAGAAGAGCCTGATCCGTACTCCTTGCCAGCCAAGATAACTAGAGGAACGCCAGCTGCTTGATATGCAACAGATGCATCGTAAATAGTCGCCTGATCACCATTTGCTAAGAAGTTGCGAGTAAATCCACCTTCGACCCCGTTAAGCAACAAGTTCTTGAGGCGGATATTTGCAAAGGTTCCACGGATCATTACTTCATGGTTTCCACGACGAGATCCGTATGAGTTGAAATCAGCTCTTTCAATTCCATGTTCAGCTAAGTACTTACCAGCTGGTGAATCAGCCTTGATATTTCCCGCTGGAGAAATATGGTCTGTAGTAACTGAGTCACCAAGAACCGCCAAGACACGTGCGCCTGCGATATCTGTAACAGGTGTTGGAACCTTAGGCATGCCCTCGAAGTAAGGAGGCTTACGAACATATGTTGATTTCGCATCCCACTCAAAAACCTTGCCAGTTGGGGTAGCAAGTGACTTCCAGCGATGGTCACCTTCAAAGACCGTTGCATAATCCTTGGTAAACATCTCTGATGAGATTGATGAGTCGATCACTGTTTGAATCTCTTGAGGTGTTGGCCAAATATCCTTCAGGAATACATCATTTCCAGAAGAGTCCTTACCCAATGAATCCTTTTCAAAGTCATGATCCATCGTTCCTGCAATTGCGTAAGCAACCACAAGCGGTGGTGAAGCGAGGTAGTTCATCTTCACATCAGGGCTAATACGACCCTCAAAGTTACGGTTTCCTGAAAGGACCGCAGTTACAGCCAAGTCGCCTTCATTGACAGCTTTGCTGATTTCAATAGGAAGCGGTCCAGAGTTACCAATACATGTAACGCAGCCATAACCAACCAGGTTAAAGCCAAGCGCCTCCATATACTTGGTTAGATCAGCACGATCGTAATAATCAGTTACCACCTTTGAACCCGGTGCCAAAGTGGTCTTTACCCAAGGCTTTGATTTCAAACCTTTTTCTACCGCCTTCTTTGCAAGAAGAGCGGCACCAATCATTACTGATGGGTTAGATGTATTTGTACAAGAGGTAATTGAGGCGATAACAACATCGCCATTTTTTACACGAGTTGAACCTGCAGCAACCTCGCCCTTATTGGTCTTTTCGCCAAAGTATGAAGGAAGGATATTTTCAAATGCGTTCTTTGAATCGCTCAAAGAGATGCGATCCTGTGGGCGCTTTGGACCTGAAATAGATGGAACAACTGTTGAAAGATCAAGCTCAACAACTTGTGAAAAACGTGGTTCAACTGATGGGTCATGCCACATTCCTTGAGCCTTTGCATACTTTTCAACCAAAGCAACCTGCTCATCATTTCGACCAGTTAGACGCAAGTAGCGAAGAGTCTCTTCATCAATTGGGAAGATCGCACAGGTTGAGCCGTACTCGGGGCTCATATTTCCAATAGTTGTTCGGTTAGCCATCGGAACAGATGTAACTCCAGGGCCAAAGAACTCGACAAACTTGCCGACTACACCAACCTTGCGAAGGATTTCTGTGATCGTTAGCGCCATGTCAGTTGCGGTTGTGCCAAGAGGTAGCTCGCCAGTTAGTTTGAAGCCAACCACGCGTGGGATCAACATTGATACAGGTTGACCAAGAAGTGCAGCCTCTGCCTCAATTCCACCAACACCCCAACCAAGGACACCTAGACCGTTGACCATAGTTGTGTGTGAGTCTGTACCGACAACGGTGTCAGGGTATGCACGAAGGGTGCCTTCAACTGTACGAGTCATGACCACGCGAGCCAGATACTCGATATTTACCTGGTGAACAATTCCCGTTCCTGGTGGAACAACCTTGAACTCATCAAATGCGGTCTGACCCCAACGCAGGAAGCGGTATCGCTCCTGGTTGCGCTCGTACTCGATATCTGTGTTCTGTTCAAAAGAATCTTTAGTTCCAAACTTGTCTGCGATAACAGAGTGGTCGATCACTAGTTCAGCAGGAGCAAGAGGGTTGACCTTTGAAGGATCTCCTCCAAGATCAACGATCGCTTCGCGCATTGTCGCTAGATCAACAACGCAAGGAACACCTGTGAAGTCCTGCATGATGACACGAGCTGGCGTAAATTGAATCTCTGTATCTGGCTCAACTGATGGATCCCACTTAGCAAGGGCGCTGATGTGATCGGCGGTGATGTTGGCACCATCTTCTGTGCGCAAAAGATTTTCAAGAAGGACCTTGAGGCTATATGGGAGGTTTGCTGCGCCATCGATCTGCGAGATATCAAAGATCTCGAAACTCTTACCCGCAACTTCTAGATTCTTTTTTGCGTTGAAAGAGTTCTTACTCATTATCAGCCTTTCGTCGATGCGCTTAACAGGCGCTCAAGATACCTCAGCACGCTCATACAGGGCAACACATTCGATGTGATGTGTCATCGGAAAGAGATCAAAGGCACGTAACCCCGCTAGTGAATAACTGTGATCTTCGAGATAGGCGGTATCTCTGGCCAGGGCGGCTGGGTCACAAGCGACATAAACAATCGCCCGAGGAATTAAAGCTGCAATCTGAGAAATTACATCTTTTCCAGCCCCTTCACGTGGAGGATCTAGAACAACAACATCTGCCGAAGTAACTCGCGAAAGAAGTTTGGCAACATCACCAGTAGCAATAGTTACATTTTTGAGTTCGGAGAAGTTTCGTCGGGCATCTTCAGTTGCGCTCTTGCTTCCTTCGATCAGATCAACATGCCCCTCTGAACCAACCACATCAATTATTGCTGCTGTAAAGAGACCAACACCGCCGTAGAGATCAAGCACATGCTCACCGGTTTTTAGTTGAGCAAACTCCAAAACCGCGCTGGTCAGTATCTCGGGAGCCTTGGCATGACTTTGCCAGAAAGAGTCTTTGCTAACTTCAAGGATCTTAATTCCTACCTTTTCATGTAACACGGCAGGGCCTTCAGTGATTCTGGATTTTTCTTCACCTCTAGTCGGAGCAAGGGCGATAGTTCGCTCTCCTGTGTTGGAGGCGCTAATTTCCATCCGCATGTCACCCTTTAGATCACGTGAAGCGAGTTCAGAAAAATTCATTGCTTCTACGCAAATAATGCAATCATCCACGGGAGCTACAGAATGAGATCGGGATTTATAAAACCCTAGTTTTCCATTTCGATTAGTTGTTGCGATTGCGCGGGTTCGCCATCCAATTGCTGAACCAATCTCTTCAACCTGCACCGTGACTTCCTTCTTGGCAATACGAGAAAACTGTTCGGTAATAACATCTGATTTCAATTGCCGTTGATAGCTTGTAGAAATATGCTGAAAATCGCAACCCCCACAACCAGAACGATGGGCAAACTTACAAGGAGCTTCAACTCTGTGCTCTGAAGGTTGGGACACAGAAACCACATCGCCGCGGTTAAATGATGAGCCGGTGCTGGTGATTTCAACTGTGCACTTCTCGCCCGGAATTGCATGGCGAACGAAGATAACAGCTCCATTATGTCGAGCGATGAAATGGCCGCCATGAGCCACCTTTTCAATACTTACATCGATCAAATCACCGATTTTTAGGGCTGAACTCTTGTCTGATGCCATAAAGCCAAGTTTATGGGTGTAAGTTACATCCTGTGCACGTAGTCATCATGGGTTGCGGTCGAGTTGGATCTTCATTGGCAACAGAACTCGAAGCCGCAGGACACACAGTTTCAGTTATCGATCAGGCACGTGAAGCTTTCAGACGCCTAGGTCCAAACTTTAAAGGTCGCACAGTTACAGGTGTTGGTTTTGATAGAGACACACTTCTTGAGGCAGGCATTCAAGATGCCGATGCATTTGCTGCAGTAAGTAATGGTGATAACTCAAATATCTTGGCCGCTCGCGTTGCCCGCGAGACATATGGCGTTCAAAATGTAGTTGCACGTATCTACGATCCAGGACGTGCAGAGATTTATCAGCGCTTAGGTATTCCAACTGTGGCTACCGTCTTATGGGCAACAGATCAGATTTTGCGTCGCCTAGTCCCTGAAGGCTCTCGCTCTGAATGGAGAGATGCGACAGGAATGGTGCAGTTGTGCGAGGTTCATCCTCATGAAGACTGGTACGGACGCCCCATTTTGCTTATTGATGAGTTAACACCAGCTCGAATCGCATTTATTACCCGCTTGGGTGAAGGCCTCATCCCTGATGAGCACACCGTTCTTCAACAGGGAGATCTGATCCATGTAATGGTCTCTGATGCAGATGTTGCTCGCACCGAAGAGATCCTTGCAAGTACTCCAGAAGGAGAACGCGGATGAGAATTGCTATTGCAGGTGCCGGAAATGTTGGAAGAGCTATCGCGAGAGAGCTTTTGGACAACGGTCACCAAGTTTTACTCATTGATAAGGACCCAAAGGCGCTCAAGCTTGAGAGCGTGCCAGATGCTGAATGGCTCATGGCTGATGCCTGCGAGATTACATCTCTCGATAATGCACATTTAAATAATTGTCAGGTCTTGGTTGCAGCAACAGGAGATGACAAGGCAAACCTTGTTACCTCTCTTTTAGGTAAGACGGAATACGGAGTCCCAAGAGTTGTTGCTCGCATCAACCACCCAAAGAATGAATGGCTCTTTGACTCTTCATGGGGCGTAGATGTTGCTGTATCTACTCCAAGAATTATCTCTGCCCTTGTTGAAGAGGCTGTAAGTGTTGGAGACGTGGTTCGACTCTTCTCATTTAGAAAAGGCCAAGCAAATCTAGTTGAACTCACACTTCCCGATGGATCTGCATGCATAGGCAAGACGGTTGAAGAGATTGAGCTACCTGAAAATGCAGCACTTGCTGCCATTGTTCGAGACGGTCGCGTGATTACTGCAAAAGCGCATGATGTCTTTGCTGCCGGTGATGAGCTTCTCTTTGTTGCCTCAGCTGATGCTGAATCCCAGATTAAAGCCTGCTTTATCTCTTAATCAGCAACCTTTACCGCTGGCGGTCCAGCTTTAATCACTCGCCACGTCCAATATGCAGCTGCAAAAAATAATGGATAACCCATCGCTAAGTTAACTGTTCCTAAAAGATTTACATTGCCGCTTAGGTAAATCGGATACTGCACAGCGATTCTTAGGAAGAACATTCCAACCCAGATCCAGCTAGCTTTGATGTACATCTTCTTTCGAGCAGGATGATTGCGCCAGGTAAAGTTCTCCCCTAGCAAAGGTCCAAGTACTAATCCCAAAATCGGCCAACCCACTAAGTTTGCAATCAGATACACAGCTCCGTACCCAAGGTTGGTCAGTAATTTAGGAATGTAAAAGTCAGATGCATTTCCACTTCGATTTGCAAAGTATGCACAAATCAAGACTCCAATTACCCCAGACAAGGAGTGCTGAATTGTGTCTTTTTTAATCAACCTAAAGATGGCTAAAGTGATTGACAGTGAAAGCGCCGCCCAAATTGCGGTATTAACCTCTTGGGTAAAGTTAAAAACTACCAAGAAAACAATTGAAGGAAGACCGGAATCAATGAGACCCTTTTTCCCGCCAAGCGCATTTACAACCTTGTCACGATCCTCATCATGTTGACTCATGAGCGTCCCGTCGATCCAAAGCCATCTGTTCCACGGCCAGAGCCCGGAAGATCACGTACTTCAATAAACTCTGCACGCTCTACCTTTTGAATTACTAGTTGAGCGATCCGATCCCCCTTTTTAAAGCTGATGGACTCATGTGCATCATGATTAATCATGATGCATTGGAGCTCTCCTCTGAATCCTGCATCAACTGTGCCGGGTGCATTCACCATAGTGACGCCATGTTTTATGGCTAATCCTGAACGTGGATGCACAAAGGCGGCATAACCATCTGGCAGAGCGATTGAGATTCCAGTTGGAACAAGTGCGCGCTCTCCCGGCTTTAAGGTGATATCAATGCGAGAGACAATATCTGCACCTGCATCTCCGCCTTTTGCATACTTTGGCAGCGGGATCGATTCATCTAAGCGGGTAATTAAAACCTGAAGATTTTTCATAGTTATGGATTTACTCCAAAGTTTGGATCGACAAATGCCATTAGTTCTGGGGTTTTTGAAAGCTCTTCGAGGTACTCCTTAGGAGCGTTGTTCATGAAGTGATCCATCGGAACAACGATATACAAAGCAGCTGCTTTCACTGCGATCTCACCATCAGGAGAGTTGAGACGACCAATTGCGCTGGTGTAAACCTTGCGACCCTCTTGGCCTGTTATCTCTGCGGTGATGTGCAGGGTTGAGCCCATTGGTACTGGCTTAAGGAAATCAGTTTCCAATCGACCGGTTACTGCAGGTGCTCTAAGCAACCACATCAACTTTCCTAGAGCCTCATCAAATGCAAGTGATAAAAGTCCGCCATGTGCAAGACCAGGTGCGCCTTGGTGATTTTCCGTGACAGTAAATTCAGCGGTGATATCTAATCCACTTCCGGCATATGCAACTAGATGCAAACCAGTTGGATGTAACTCTCCACACCCAAAGCAATGACCAAAATGAGAAGGGATTTTGCTTCCAACAGCTGGGGCCAAGGGATGGCGATCCGGGATAGTTGCCCCTTCAGGGGCGGTCGTACTTGGAATACGTGCCATACCTGAACTTTACTCCTTCGATATCCGATACGGTAATCCCTATGCGTGAGAATACGTTGAGGTATAAAGAGGTGTTGCGTGCACCACTTTGGCTTATCGCCTTTGTGTACTTTCTCTTTCTCTCAATAGTTCTGTCGCTATGGGCGGCGCTTGGAAACGCTTCAGCGCTGATCTCTTTTACTCTCTTGACCCTCTGGATTGTTGCTCTTTACTTTCGAACAGCCTTAACCATTAAGGTAGATGAGAAGTTTCTGCACGTAGGAAAGGCAAAGCTTGAGCATCTCTTCATAGGAGATGTTGCCGCGCTCAATACTAATGAGTTGAGATTGGTTCGAACCCGTGATGCTGATCCATCTGCATTTCTTGCAATTCGCTTTTGGTCAGGCAAGGCTGTCAAAGTTGAGGTTAAGGATTCAAGAGATGCAACGCCCTACTGGCTAATTTCTAGCAAAAATCCTAAGAGATTAGTTGAAGCGCTTAAAAATTAGTTGCACTCTTTACAAACAGCTTTAGCGCCTTCACCCTTTGCTAACTGGGTAATGTGATGCACCAAGAAACAGCGTGAACATGTGAACTCATCTACCTGCTTTGGAACAACCCGCACAGCAAGCTCTTCACCTGAAAGATCTGCACCCGGAAGTTCAAGGTTCTCTGCAGCTTCAGCTTCATCAACATCGATTTGACCGGATTGAGCATCAACCCGCTTGGCCTTGAGTTCTTCTAGAGACTCCTCATGAAGTTCCTCATCAGTTTTTCTGGGTGTGTCGTAATCTGTTGCCATTGCTCTCACCGCCTTTTATAACTCATCAATTTGTGCTTGCGGGCGCATCATGGCGCACTTCAAGCCTTCCATGCTCTATAACACTCGGCGTGTCGGGGTTATTCCCCACTCATTGCTGGGATTTTTCAATTCCTTGGGCTTTTTCAATTCTCTGCGCCAGGCCGCCATCTACACGGGCGTGGATTGAGGTTCCCTCTGCGATGTACTGCTCAGAGAAGATTTCACCTCGTTCATGGATCGCATGTACTAAATCCCCTCTGTCATAGGGAATCACAACATTGATCTCCACGGATGGTCGTGGCAAAGAGTTTTCAATCGCATGCAACAAACCATCTATTCCAAAACCTGTTCGTACAGAAAAGGCGTAACTGTTGGGCTCTTTTCGCAAGATCTCCATAATCACATGAGGATCTGCAATATCAACCTTGTTGATGGCAATAATTTCAGGAATATCCTTGCCGCCAATTTCATCGATTACTAAACGGACAGCTCTAATCTGTTCAAAAGGATCTGGATGTGAACCATCAACGACATGCACGATCAGATCTGATTCAGAGACTTCCTCAAGGGTCGATTTGAATGCATCAATTAACTGATGGGGTAAGTGTCGTACGAAACCTACGGTGTCGCTGAGTGTGTAGATGCGGCCATCACTTGTTTGAGTTTTGCGAACAGTTGGATCCAAGGTGGCAAAGAGGGCGTTTTCTACCAGAACACCAGCATCTGTTAACTTGTTGAGCAATGAGGATTTGCCCGCATTTGTATAACCTGCAATTGCAACTGATGGGATATTAAAACGCCTACGTTCCTGACGTTTGGTGTCGCGAGATACCTTCATCTCGGCGATTTCTCGACGCAGCTTTGCCATCTTGTCTCTAATTCGGCGGCGATCTGTTTCGATCTTTGTCTCACCAGGACCGCGCCCACCGATACCAGCACCACCTGCTGCGCGTCCGCCTACCTGGCGAGATAAAGAATCTCCCCAACCACGCAGACGTGGAAGCAGGTATGCAATCTGCGCTAGCTCTACCTGCGCCTTACCCTCTTTACTCTTTGCATGTTGTGCAAAAATATCTAAAATCAAAGCGGTGCGATCTACTACTTTGACCTTCAACTTATCCTCTAGCTGGCGAAGTTGTGAAGGGGAAAGCTCGCCATCACAAACAACGGTGTCAGCACCAGTAGATGCAACTACCTGTTTAAGTTCAGTAACCTTTCCTGAACCGATATATGTTGCTGGATCTGGTTTATCTCGACGTTGAATCAAACCTTCAAGAACCTCAGAACCTGCAGTTTCGGCTAAAGCCTTTAGCTCTGCCAAAGAGTTTTCTGCATCCTTTATTGTGCCCTCAGTCCACACACCAACAAGGACTACGCGTTCAAGCTGAAGTTGGCGATACTCAGCCTCTGAAATATCTTGAAGCTCCGTTGAAAAACCTTGAACACGACGGAGCGCATGACGTTCAGATAACTCCTGAGATTGATCTATCTGGGTATCTTCTTCACTTGCATCAAACTCAGCTGCTACTCGAGCGCTCTCCTTGAGTAATCTTTCAAACTCAACATCAAAATCTTTATCCAAGAAGAAACTCCGAGATATCTACATCTTTAATGAGGACTGCAGGGCCAGTTAGAGTCGCATTGGAGTGCCCATCAATCGATACCTCTAATCGTCCCCCGGGTGGATTGATAATCCATGTTGCCGGAAGCTTGCCCTTTGTATGCAGGGTCGCAGCTAGCGCCACAGCGCATGTTCCGGTGCCACATGAACGAGTCTCGCCAGAGCCTCTTTCATAAACACGCATCTGAATTGAATTTCCCTCAGTGATTTTTACAAACTCAACATTGACGCCTTCAGGGTAAGAATCGCGCGGACGCACAACAGGTGCCTCATTGAGCTCGCCAATCTGAGTCATATCATCTACAAATACAACGGCATGAGGATTACCGACGCTGATGTTGTATCCATTCCAAATGTGTCCATTTGTTGCTGCGGTAACTGATTCACCTTCATCTGTCACCTGACCCATATTGACTGAGATGTCATCGGTAAGTGGCACGCGAAGATGCTTGACTCCGTCACGGGTATTAATGGGAAAAATTCCTTCGGGCTGATGTCCGCGTTCTACAAGATAGCGCGCCATCACTCGAATTCCATTGCCACACATCTCAGCTAGAGAGCCATCGGCGTTGCGATAATCCATAAACCATTTGCCATCACGTTTAATCATGCGGATTAAGCCATCTGCACCAATACCTGATTGTCTATCGCAAATCGCTGCGGTTTGAGCCGTGGTTATTGAGTGCTCATCATTGGGATCGAAAACGAGAACAAAATCGTTTTCGGTGCCGTGGCCATAGGTTGCAATCATTGAGATTAGTTTATCGATTCGAGGATGCGCTCGAGAGAGTTCTGTACTGGTGAAATCCAGGTAATGCGCTCATCACGCGAAAACCAGGTTTCTTGGCGACGTGCATACTGCCTGGTGGCTCTCTTAGTCTCTTCCTGAGCCTCCTCTTGAGTTACCTTGCCTTCGATCTGTGCGATCACCTGTGCATATCCCAGAGCTCTTTGCGCAGTTGTTCCCTGCATAATTCCGGCGGTCAAGAGTTTTTCAACCTCCTGAACAAATCCCTTCTCCCACATACGATCAACGCGCAGAGAAATTCTCTCAGACAAGCTATCGCGATCCATCACCAATCCAAACTGCTTGGCATATGGATAACGCGAACTTTCCTCACGTGGAAGGTTTGCTGTAAATGGCTTGCCAGTAATCTTTATTACCTCAAGCGCTCGAATAACTCGGCGCGAGTTGGCTTTATCTATTGCAAGAGCTGCTGCTGGATCTAACTTTTCTAGGCGCTCAAATAAGGGTGCTATCCCCTTTGTTGCAAACTCAAGTTCAAGCTCTGCACGAACTACCGGATCTGTGTCGGGAAAATTCAGCTCATCTAAAATAGCTTTGATGTACAAACCAGTTCCACCAACAATGATGGCATCTTTTCCACGAGCGTGAATATCTGAGATTACAGAGCGAGCTTTTTCTTGATACCAGGCAACATTTGCATCCTGATTAACTTCAAGTAAATCCAGCATGTGGTGCGGGATCCCCTGCTGTTCTTCAGTACTTATCTTCGCTGTGCCAATATCCATACCTTTGTACAACTGCATCGAATCAGCGTTGATGATCTCTGCATCTATTTTTTGAGCCAAAGAAATGGATAAATCACTCTTGCCAGTTGCGGTTGCACCGCAAATTACTATCAATCTCATCGCTTAACCGTAGGAATTCCTAGCATTGTTGCCGCCGGTCCCGGGTTTTCACTACGTGTTTGATGGGCTTGGGCTCCCCTAGTCTGGCGAACCGATAAGGGCTGTCCAATTAAATAATGCGCAGATGCTTCGATGATCTTAACTTCAACCTCATCACCAGGGCGTGCAACAAAGCTGTTATCAAAGTGAACCAATCTAAAGTCTTCGCTGCGACCAGTTAAACGCTCCTGAGCTTCATCTCGGCGACCTTCATAATCACCAACCAAAACTTTGTGTGTAGTTCCGATTGCTTCCTGATTAACTGACAAGGAAATACCCTGCTGGTGATTGTGAAGACGGGTGTATCGCTCTCCTACAACCTCTGGAGCAACCTGATCTGGCATTGTTGCCGCAGGTGTACCTGGACGTTTTGAGTATTGATATGTATAGGCAGCGGTGAAACGTGCCTGGGTACACAGATCAAGTGTTCCTTGAAAATCCTCTTCAGTTTCACCTGGAAATCCCACGATGATGTCAGTTGTAATTGCAGCATGCGGAATCGCGCTACGAACACGATCTAAAATTCCTAAGTATCTATCTGTTCTATAAGAGCGTCTCATCTGCTGCAAGATTCGATCGGAACCTGATTGCAGAGGCATATGTAGGTGCGGCATTACATTTGGGGTTTGCGCCATCGCTTCAATTACATCATCGGTGAAATCGCGTGGATGTGGGGACATGAAACGAACCCGCTCTAGGCCTTCAATCTCACCGCATTTACGCAAAAGCTTTGCAAAGGCCTGACGATCGCCGAAATCAACTCCGTAGGCATTTACATTTTGCCCAAGCAAAGTAATCTCGATAACGCCTTGATCAACCAGTGCTTTTACCTCAGCCAAAATATCTGCTTCGCTGCGATCTTTTTCAATCCCGCGCAGCGCCGGCACGATGCAGAAGGTGCAAGTGTTGTTACATCCAACTGAGACCGATACCCATGATGAAAAAGCTGACAAACGTCGAGCCGGCAAGGTTGAAGGGAAATGTTCTAACGCTTCTAGAATCTCAATTTGGGACTCTTCTTCAACTCGAGCACGTTCTAGAAGCACCGGCAAGGAACCCACATTGTGTGTTCCGAAGACCACATCAACATATGGCGCTTTCTTTAAAATTGTTGCTTGATCTTTTTGTGCAAGACATCCACCAACTGCGATCTGCATATTGGGGTTAGCCTTCTTGATAGGTGCTAGAAAACTTAGGTTTCCATAGAGTTTGTTATCGGCATTTTCGCGAACCGCACATGTATTGAATACAACGATATCTGCTTGCTCCCCCTGTATTACAGGAATAAAGCCCGCCTCATCCAGTAACCCTGAAATGCGCTCGGAGTCGTGGACATTCATCTGGCAGCCGTAAGTTTCGACTGTATAGGTACGGGTCATAGCGAAGAGATTGAGTATTCAAGAGTCGATCGATTAACTACCAGCATCTGATGGTTATCTAGATGCTGCCAATCTGTATTTCCCCAACCGGTAGAGGCGATCAGGAAATCCTCGCCGCGTTGTGTAAAGCGCAGTTCGTAATGATCTGGCCCGCTCCACTCGCTCTTGTTCTCCTCATTAAACTCGCAAATTGCGATCAAGGTATCGGGTGTTTGAACCATGATGTTTAGGGCCGAGTAATCTGCAATTGCGCGGATCAAGTTAACGGTTTTTCTCGTACCTTCGACAAGGCCAAGGTCATCAATTTGCGACAAAAGCGCGTAAAAGAATCGCTCGCTGTCAGTAGTTCCAGTAATCAATGCTTTGTACTTTTCGTTGATGAACTGTTCAGCTGTATCAGATGGGCGAATCGTTCCATTGTGCATGAAGGTAGTGGTTCCATGAGTAAATGGATGGTTGTTATCTATATTTACGACGATCCCTTTTGAGGCAAGGCGTAAGTGAAATAACGCTCCACTGGTTTCTAAGTTCTGGCCCGTTTGCGTCAAAAGCTCGCTCTCTTGAGCTGGCTTGATGTCCTTAATGACTTCACCTTCGTAGCCGATGCCCCAGCCATCTTTATGTTCGGCAGAGAGTGCAACAAATTTATCGAAATCTGAGCCCACAACATCATAGAAACTCTTACGTTCAAGTGATGTAAAAGCTAGCAATCTGCACATAGGGCAACTCTACTTGATGGTTAGAGATTCTTCTTTGCGCGCTCTACCGCTTGGGCTGCGCGCCACTTTGCGATCTCACCGTGATTTCCGCTGAGTAGTACTGCGGGAACTTCAAGATCTCGCCAGACAGATGGTTTAGTGAAGTTGGGGTACTCGAGGTAACCCTCTTCATTATGTGACTCTTCAGCCAAGGATTCAGGATTACCTAATACTCCTGGAATTAAACGGGTTATTGCTTCAATCATCACTAGAGATGCGACTTCGCCACCACCTAAAACATAATCACCGATTGAGACTTCGTGAACACGGTAGCTCTTGTTTTCATAATGTTGACGGACACGATCATCAATGCCTTCATAACGGCCACATGCAAATACAAGATGCTTTGAATGTGAAAAGTTTGATGCCATTGGTTGATCAAATCTCTTACCAGCTGGCGTCAAAATAATGAGATCGGTATCAGAAGTCATCAATGGATCAAGTGCTTTTCCCCAGACCTCCGGCAGCATCACCATTCCGGCGCCTCCACCATAAGGCGTGTCATCAACTGTGTTGTGATTATCAGTTGAAAATGAGCGCAGATCATGAATTCCAAACTCAACCAATCCCTGCTCCTGTGCTTTTCCAAGTAGAGATAGTTTCAAAGGAGCAAAGTAATCAGGAAAGATTGTTACCGCATCGATTTTCATTCCATGACCCCTGTAATTGCTGGCGGAATAACAACCACCTTCTTATTCGCGATATCTACAGTTGGAACTAGCTGATGAACAAATGGAATCAACTGTTCCCCGCTAGGAGTCTTAATTGCTAGTAAATCTTGGCCTGGCAGATTAATGACATCACTGACTTCGCCAAATACATCTCCATTTTCAAGAACAGCTTGGCAGCCAATCAGTTGAAGAACGTGATACTCATCCTCATCATCGCTGACTTCATTGATATCAACATCTGCGTACAGCAAGGTATTTCGCAGTTTTTCTATGCCGTTGCGATCAGTGATTCCATTAAAGCCCAACAACAAGATTCCATTGTGGACGCGACCAGAGATGATCTTTAAATCTCCAAAGGAGTCTGTTTGAACTGTTGCACCAATGGCAAAGCGACGATCAGGTTCATCTGTACGAACCTCTATCGTC
>JBEDKL010000002.1:0-22001 GCA_041172145.1 Actinomycetota bacterium | reverse complement strand
GATTCGGGATCTTTGGTTCGATATCTCGAAACCTTTTCGCACACCATTGCAGTTATGCAACGTCGTCAGGACATAGTTCGTGTGGCAAGAGAGTGTGCATTAGATCTTGCACGTGATGGTGTTGTGTATGCCGAGGTTCGAGGAGCACCGGAGCTGTTTACGGAAAAAGGATTATCTATGTCTGATGTTGTTGAGGCAACGTTAGAAGGGTATGAGTTAGGAATGCAGGAAGCTAAAGCTGAAGGTTTCACCATTGTGGTTCGTTCGCTGTTATGTGGAATGCGTCAAAACAAGAAATCTCAAGAGGTAGCTGAGTTAGTTGTTAAATATCGCGACAAGGGGGTTGTAGGTTTTGATATCGCTGGTCCTGAGGATGGTTTCCCGCCATCTGATCAAAAAGATACTTTTGACTATCTTCGTAAAGAAAATGCCCATTTTACTATCCATGCTGGTGAAGCGTATGGACTCCCCTCCATCTGGGAAGCGATCCAACTCTGCGGAGCAGAACGACTAGGTCATGGTGTTCGCATTATTGATGACATCGACTTTTCTGGCCCTGAACCAAAGCTAGGTCGACTTGCATCATATGTTCGTGATCGTCGAATTCCGCTAGAGCTATGCCCAACATCAAATATTCAAACTGGTGCAGCGGCAAGTTATGCAGAACACCCAATCGGAGCTCTTGCAAAGTTACGTTTCCGGGTAACTTTGAATACTGATAACCGTTTAATGAGTCAGACCTCCCTATCCTTTGAGATGGAGGAGGCGGTTAAGGCCTTTAATTGGGATTTCGCCGAGCTTCAAAGAATCACCATTAACGCTATGAAAAGCGCATTTATCCCATACCAGGAGCGTTTACAGATTATCGATCACATCATCAAGCCGGGATACGCCAAGGTCTCATCAACTTCATGATTGACTTTACCGATCCTAACTTTGTTGCAGATCCTTACCCAGCGCTAAAGCAATTACGCGAAGCACCTGGACCGGTTTGGCACGAGGGTATGCAGATGTTTCTGGCCGCCCGACATGGTGATGCAAATGATGTTTTTCGCAATAAGTCACTTGGCAGAATTTTCAAAGAGAAAACCCCTGAGTTTGAGTGGGAGATCTTTAACTGGCTTCACGCTGATTCAATTTTAGATAGCGAACCACCTAAACACACCCGTTTACGTTCCTTAGTTGCAAAAGCTTTTAATCGTCAAAAAATTGAAGGCATGCGCCCGGCCGTTGCCCGAATCACAGACCAATTGTTGGATGCGATTGATCAAAAGGTAAAGGCTGGCGAAAACTTTGATCTGATCGCAGATTATGCCGAGCCATTACCGGTAAAGATCATCGCTGATCTTTTGGGCTTTCCAGAGTCTGAAGAACACCTACTTCGTCCTTGGTCACAAGCAATCGTAAAGATGTACGAGGTAAACCCAAGCGTTCAGTATCAAAATGAGGCAAAGCTTGCTGGAAAAGAGTTTGCCGAATATGTCCGTGATCTTGCGATCAGTCGTAAGAAAAACCCTGGACAGGATTTAATCTCAGATTTGGCCAGTGTTGAAGAAAATGGCGAAAAGCTCAATATGCAGGAGCTTGTTGCAACATGTATCTTGCTTCTTAACGCAGGCCATGAAGCAAGCGTGAACGCCTTCGGAAATGGAATGGTTGCAGCGCTTCAACGCCCAGATCAAGTAAAGCTATTGCGCCAGACTCCTCGCGAGGTTACAGACACAGCCCTTGAAGAGTTCATGCGTTTTGATGCACCTCTGCATCTCTTTGAACGTACCGCCACCGCAGATACCGAAATCGGGGGAGTACAGATCAAGGAAGGGCAAAAGATTGCAGCCCTTATTGGCTCGGCAAACCGTGATGAAACAGTGTTTTCAGCCCCTGAAACTATGGATTTAACCCGTGATCCAAACCCTCATATTGGCTTTGGTGCAGGAATCCACTTCTGTTTAGGTGCACCACTAGCTCGACTCGAGATGAGTGTTTCTCTTCCGGCGCTGTGGGAAAAGTACCCAACGATGCAGCTAGCCTCGGAACCTGTTCGAAGACCTACATTTGTTTTACGAGGTTACGAGAGCGTCGCAATCTCACTTTGATTTGGGTATGAGGATTGCGCGCCTTTTCTAGTTACGCTAAAGGACGCGATAGAAATACCAAGCTTCATAGCTTCTACTGGGTCTTTTCCGCTAGCCAACCCATAAGCAAAGCTGCCTACAAAGGCATCGCCAGCACCTGTTGTATCAACCGCGGTAACTAGGGGAGCAGCAGCATGATGTATCCCACCATCAGCAGAAATGTAAACCGCGCCTTGGCTTCCCAAAGTTACGATTGAACTCTTTCCAGGTCTAAAGGATTTTAGGATCGCATCACCGTTTGGTTGTTCTCCATGAAGTTCGCGAAACTCTGTTTCATTGGGGATGATCCAGTCGCACAGATCTAGCAGCTCTGCAGAGAGCTCTTGGTATGGCGCTGGGTTCAAAATCGTTATACACCCACGGGCTTTAGCAGCCTTAAAGGCGGCCAAAGTTACCTCTTGCTTGATCTCGCACTGTGCAACAACGATCGATAAATCAGCGACTGACTCAATTGCCCGGACAGCCTTTGCAATCTCAATCTCATGATTTGCACCCGGAATAATGATGATTCGGTTTTCACCATGACCATCAACCCAAATATGGGCAACACCATTGGGAGTATCGCTGCGATCTACAAACTCTGAATGGATTCCAATCTTCTCAAAGTTTTCTGCAATTGCATCTCCGAAAACATCTTCACCAAGTTTTCCGATGAAGTGAACCTGTGCACCGCAGAGAGCGGCCATGACAGCCTGATTAGCCCCTTTTCCGCCAAAGCCAGTAGTAAAAAGCTGCCCCGCTAGGGTTTGGCCCGGCTCCGGAAGTACATCGGCGTAGGCGGTTAAATCCATCATTGCACTGCCTACAACTGCGATTACTGGTGCGTTCATTCCACTAGGCTAGCGGTTATGACAAAAACTTCAATCATTCTGGATGTAGATACTGGCGTCGATGATGCATTTGCAGTGCTTTTTGCTGCACGTCATCCAGAGATCAACTTGTTGGGCATTACATGTGTTGATGGCAATACCAACGTTGATCAAGTTGTCGCAAATACCTTTAAAGTTCTCGATGCTGCTGGTGCTGGAGATGTTCCAGTTGCACGCGGTGCGATCAAGCCGCTTTTAGGAAAGAGTCAATACGCCGAGTATGTGCATGGTGCAGATGGCATGGGTGATTTAGGTATCGCTCCCTCTGCGCGTAAAGTAGATTCTCGTTCAGCGGTCGAATTACTGCGAGATCTAGTCGAGCAATCAAAGGATCCTGTCACGATTGTTCCCTTGGCACCTTTAACCAATATTGCCTTGTTCTTACGCGCATTTCCTGAAACAGCTAAAAAGGTTCATCGGATTGTTTTGATGGGTGGTTCAGCATCAGCCGGTAATGCAACCGCGGCTGCAGAGTTCAATGTTTGGCATGATCCAGAAGCTGCCGCAATTGTTTTCCAAAGTGGAGTCCCAATAACGATGTACGGCTTAGATGTCTTTATGCGTCCTGGGATCAATCGCGAACAAGCGACTGAAATGCAGAGTTCAAGTAATCCAGCTGCTCAATTTGGTGGAGCTTTAGCATTGGCATTTATAGAACGTCTTGGTGTATCTCCAGTGACCTTGGGAGATTACGGCGCAGTTGCTAGCGTTATCCGCCCAGATTTATTTACAACAGAGATGTTTGATGTTGTCGTAGATACATCAGCAGGCCCTGCACGTGGACAAACAATTGTTGATCGACGTGATGCATTCCTGAAAGAGCTTGAGCCGCTAGACCTTGAAGACTCAGCAAAGGTGCGAGTAACCCTGGATCTAGATGTTGAAGGCGTTCAAGATTTGTGGCTAAAAACCATTAATTCCTAATGCTTTAGAGGCCTACAAACCAATTGGATGCCAGACAGTTTTGGCCTCCATGAATGCGATGATGCGACCAGGATCTGCTGATTTGAATGAGTGAATCCGCTTTAGATTTTCAGCTCCCGCAACCTTGATCTCTGAATGCATCTTTGCTGGAGCACCCGAGATATCCATCGCATCAATATCCATGTGCGATGCCATCCATGGTGCAATCTCTTCCTTTTTACCGGTCAAGATATTGATTACTCCATGTGGCAGATCACTTGTCGCTAAAACTTCGGCAAAAGTCATCGCCGAAAGTGGAGCTTTGGTGCTTGCCAAAACCACAACTGTATTTCCAGATGTGATGATGGGAGCGACAACATCGATGAAGCCAAGCAAGGAAGGTGTCTCAGGAGCAATCGCTGCAACAACTCCCATGCTCTCTGGAATTGTAAAGTTGTAGAAAGGTCCTGCAACAGGGTTGGTTGATCCTGCAAGAGATGCAATCTTATCTGTCCAGCCCGCATACCAAACTAATCGATCAACTGAATCGGTAACCTCTTTCTCAGCCTTTACCTTTGTAACTCCAGTAACGGCAATAATCTCATCAACAAACTGCGCGCGACGGCCTTCAAGCATCTCTGCGATTCGATAAAGAATTTGTCCACGGTTATAGGCGGTAGCTTTATTCCATCCTGGATGTGCAGCACGTGCTGCAACAACCGCATCACGCAAATCCTTACGAGATGCTAAACATGGGTTAGCAATAAATACACCTTTAGCGCTTTTGACCTCATATGTCCGACCAGATTCGGTGCGTGGGAATGCGCCATTGATATATAGCTTGTAAGTCTTCTTCACATCGATTCGATTACTCATGGCTAACTCCCTTCAAATATGCAGACAGTCCGTGGCGTCCGCCTTCGCGGCCCCACCCCGATTCCTTGTATCCACCAAAGGGTGATGTTGGATCAAACTTATTGAAGGTATTTGCCCAGATAACTCCAGCCCGAAGCTGTTGAGAAGCCCACAAGGTACGTGAACCCTTCTCGCTCCAGATGCCGGCGGACAAGCCAAATGGGGTGTTATTGGCCTTTTCAATCGCCTCTTGTGGAGTTCTAAAGGTTAGAACTGAAAGAACCGGACCAAAGATCTCTTCACGTGCGATTCGGTGGGCTTGGGTAACGCCGGTAAAGATCGTAGGTGCAAACCAGAAACCCTTACCCGGCAGGTTGCAAGCAGGACTCCAACGCTCTGCACCCTCTGAGTCTCCAGCCGCTGCTAGCTCGGTGATCTTTGCAAGTTGTTCCTTGCTATTGATCGCACCAACATCGGTGTTCTTATCCATTGGATCGCCGACACGAATCTTTTCCATACGGTTCTTCAACTTGTGTAGCACCTCTTCAGCAACATTTTCTTGCAACAGCAAACGAGAACCAGCGCAACACACATGTCCTTGATTGAAGAAGATTCCGTTAACGATTCCTTCAACAGTTTCATCAATCGCTGCATCTTCAAAGACGATGTTTGCAGCCTTGCCACCAAGCTCTAAAGTGACGCTCTTCTTGGTTGGAGCAACTGCACGAGCAATAATCTTTCCAACCTCTGTTGATCCCGTAAAAGCAATCTTGTCGATTCCGGGATGGTTAACAATTAAGGCACCTGTTGAACCGTCTCCGGTGAGGATATTGACTACACCAGCTGGAAGTTCTGCTTGTTGGCAAACTTCAGCAAATAACAAAGCGGTTAGTGGTGTTGATTCTGCTGGCTTTAAGACAACTGTATTTCCTGCAGCTAATGCCGGTGCAACCTTCCATGCCAACATTAATAGTGGGAAGTTCCAAGGAATGATCTGACCTGCAACACCCAAAGGTTTTGGTGATGTACCAAGACCTGCATACTCAAGTTTGTCTGCCCAACCGGCATGATAGAAAAAGTGTGCCGCCGCCAATGGAATATCTGTATCGCGAGATTCGCGGATTGGCTTACCGTTATCAAGTGTCTCTAGTACTGCAAATTCACGCGCACGTTCTTGCATGATTCGAGCGATGCGGTACAGGTACTTTCCACGCTCTTTGCCAGACATCTTTGACCAGGTTGTTGTGTATGCCTTACGAGCAGCCTTAACCGCTGCATCAACCTCTGCCTTTCCAGCAAGTGCGATCTGACTCAAAACCTCTTCAGTTGCTGGGTTAATTGTCGGAAAGTGCTTGCTTCCGGCAACAAACTTTCCACCGATGAAGTGGCCGTACTTAGGTTTAATTGAAACCACGGCTCGTGATTCAGGTGCTGGGGCGTATTCGAAGCTCATAGTTGTCTCCACTAATCCATCGTCACATACTGAGGGCTTGAGTAATAACCTTCATCCATCTTCATGCGCTGCATCAACAGATCGTTGAGCAAAGCACTAGCACCAATACGAAATAGCTTCGGATTGAGCCAATCTGGTCCAACAGTTTCATTGACCAAAACTAATTGTTTAATCGCATCCTTGGTGTTTCTAATTCCACCTGCAGGTTTTACACCAATACGTGTATTTGTCATTTCGTAAAAATCACGGACAGCTTCAAGCATCACCAAAACAACTGGAGGAGTTGCAGCTGGTGCAACCTTTCCTGTCGATGTTTTAATGAAATCCGCACCTGCTGCCATAGCCAAGAAAGAAGCTTTACGAACATTGTCATAGGTAACAAGCTCGCCTGTTTCGAAGATGACCTTCAAATGAGCCTTATCGCCACAAACTTCTTTGATCTGAACGATCTCATTAAAAACATCGATGTAACGACCGGCAAGAAATGCTCCACGGTCTATCACCATGTCGATTTCAGCAGCTCCGGCATTGATTGCATCTTGGGTATCTTGAATCTTTACCGCCATTGAAGCTCGGCCAGATGGAAATGCAGTAGATACAGCAGCGACTGGAACATGCTGCCCGCCAATCAAATCTAGATGTGTTCTGGCAACTGAAACCATGTCGTTATAGACGCACACTGCGCCAACACTTGGAACCGATGAATCTGTTGGATCAGGGCGCACCGCTTTTGTGCACAACGCCTTAACCTTGCCAGGAGTATCTGCACCTTCAAGGGTTGTTAAATCAACCATAGTGATTGCAGTTTCTATTGCCCAACGCTTAGCTGTTGTTTTGATACTTCGAGTTGCCAGCATCGCAGCGCGAGCTTCAGCCCCAACCTGATCGACACCTGACAGATTGTTGAGGTAGCTCTTTAGTGAGGCATCTGTGCCATCGACTAAACCGTAAAAACTCACGATAACAATTCCTTAAGCGGTGGACGTAGTTGATCCAAAACTACCTGGGCGGCAGCAGAATCCTTTTCAATTGCCTCAATGTAACACTTCATCTTTGCCTCAGTGCCGCTTGGGCGGATGATGATGCGCACACCACCATCTAGCCAAATTCGGATTCCATCTGTTGGTGGCAATCCATCTGTTGGAGAAGCGAGATCATCGATTGAGGTAACAGAACGACCTGCAATTTGCTTAGGTGGATTACTGCGCAAGCCACCGAGAATTACTCCGACCTTTGATAGATCACTCAATCGAATTGAGATCTGCTCTGTTGCATGAAAGCCATGACGTGCCCAAACCTCGTCAAGCAAATCTAAAAGAGTCTTACCTTCCGCGGCCAGATCTGTAGCGATTTGCGCCAAAGTAATTGCCGCAGAGATGCCATCTTTGTCATTAACTGTAATTGCATCAACTGCATAACCAAGTGCTTCTTCATACCCGAAGGTGAGATTTTCAATCTTTGCCAACCACTTAAACCCAGTTAGGGTCTCTTTGAACTCGAGGTTGTAATGTGCGGAAATCTTCTTGACTATTGAAGAGGAAACAATTGAGTTTGCAAAGATTCCAGAATCTATCTTTCGCGCAATAGATTCAGCGAAAATTGCTCCTAATTCATCTCCCCGAAGCATACGCCAGCCTGTTTTTGGATCATTAACCGCTGCGGCACATCGATCAGCATCAGGGTCATTTGCAATCACAAGGTGTGCATCAAAGCTTTTCGCAGTTTCCAAAGCTAGATCGATAGCACCTGGCTCTTCTGGATTCGGAAATGCAACAGTTGGAAAATCTGGATCTGGTACTGCTTGTAATTGCACAAGAATCGGTGCTGGGAAACCTGCTTTATGAAAGACCCTTTGAATAGTTTCAGTTCCGACACCATGCATCGCGGTATAAACAATTCGTAGCGAGCCAGGGTTGCCAGCTAATGAAGCTGTTCGATCGATGTACTTCTCAATGATCTCCTCGCCCAAAACCTCCCATACTTTTCCACGAGGTTGTTCCTTTAGGGAAACAATGGAATCAATCTTTTGAGCAATAGCTTCATCAGTTGGTGAAACGATTTGCGAACCTCGGTAATGAATTCCATCAACGGTTCCGCCCAGATAAACCTTGTAACCATTGTCTTGGGGCGGGTTGTGGCTTGCAGTGACCATGATTCCCACATCGCACTGCAGTTCATTTGTAGCAAAAGCTAAAACCGGTGTCGGAAGCGGGCGGGGAAGTACATAAACCTTCATCCCAGCACCGTTCATGATTTCTGCGGTTTCAAAGGTGAAATCTTCAGAGCCATATCGCGCATCGCGACCGATAACCACTGAAGTTAGGTTGCGCTCTTTCATGTAAGCGACGATTCCGGCAGCTGCGCGACCGACTACTGCGCGATTCATACCGGATGGCCCAGGTCTAATTGGTCCACGTAAACCTGCGGTGCCAAATTGCAAGAAACCATTGAAGGATGCACGCAGTTCAGATTCGTTGCCAGCATCGAGCCACTGCTGTAACTGGGCAGCGGTTTTTGGATCTGGATCATCTGCGATCCAGGCAAGAACTTCCTGCTCTAATGAGAGATCCATGTGCTTAGAGTAACTTCGGGATAACCCCTTTGAGAAGTGCGCCCATTCGATCCGCCGCTGCTTTACCTGCTGCAATTACCTCTTCATGGTTGAGCTTCTCACCGGTTACACCCGCTGCAGCATTTGTGACCAAAGATATACCTAGAACTTCAGCTCCCAATGCATGTGCTGCGATCGCTTCAGGCACCGTTGACATACCAACTAAATCTGCGCCCATTGTTCGCATCATCAAAATCTCAGCAGGTGTTTCATATGTTGGGCCGCGCCAATGCACATAAACGCCTTCTTGCAATGATGCATCCTCTTTCTTAACAATCTCACGAATTCGCTTACTGTAAAGATCAGTTAAATCAACAAAGGTTGCACCCGATAATGGTGAAACCGCGGTTAATGAGATGTGATCCCGAATCAAAACAGGTTGACCAACTGAGTAAGCGGTATTAATGCCACCGCAAGCATTGGTCAAAATAACAACCTTGCATCCAGCTTTAACTGCGGTGCGAACACTGTGTACTACGGGTTCGATTCCCTTGCCCTCGTATAGATGTGTTCTTCCTAAGAAAACAAGTGCGCGAAGTTTTTTGCCATCGCTTTCAATTTCATAAGAGCGGACCTTGCCAGAGTGACCTTCGACAGCTGGTGCAAAAAATCCGGTGAACTCTTCTGCGTTGCACTCAAATACTGGCGTACCGAGCGCATCAACCGCACTGACCCAACCTGAGCCCATAACCAGCGCAACATCATGCTGTGCAAAGCCGGTCTTGGTAGCAATTTCTTGTGCAGCCTTTTCAGCTGCAGCTAGAGGGTCTTTATAAAGAAGTTCGGTCTGTGTCATGCGGTAATAATGTCACAAACAAGCCGTATGCCGCCCCTACCTCATGCCCTTTACTTCAGGCCAGGAGTATCCAAGTGAGGCAAAAGCTTTGCGGACAAAAGGCATTGAGATTCCAACAACATTTGTGTAGTCGCCCTCAATTGAAGGGATAAATGGAGAACTAAAACCATCCAAAGTAAATCCACCTGCAACATGCAATGGCTCTTCTGTGGCAACGTAATCTGCAATCTCTTCATCGCTCATGTGATCGAAGGTGACTCGCGTAGTAACTCGATCTGTGATTTCAATATCTTTAGTTGTATCGATAATGCAGTGGCCAGTGTGCAACAGTCCAGAATTACCACGCACTCGCATAGCGCGTTCTGTAGCAATTTCTGGGGTTCCAGGCTTTCCTAAGGATTGACCATCAAACTCAAAGGTTGAATCACAGCCGATGATGATCGCCGGGTAATCAATCTGCTCGCGAACGGTATGTGCCTTTGTAATTGCTAGTGCGATAACCATATCGGCGGGAGATAAAGAGTTGAAAAACTCAGTTTCCTCGTCCACATGGCTGACGATGATTTTTGGCGAAAGTCCTGCAGACTCCAACAGGCGACGTCGGCTCGTTGATTGTGAAGCTAAAACAATTGTTGTCATGATTATTCAAACCTTCTGGCTCTATATGTCGCGTGACCCTCAGTACACCTCTAACTCTATCCTTACATCTACGATAAGCCTGTGAGTAAAACCTTTCCAACGGTAGGCCTACTTGGTTCTGCCCCTCATGCGGGAATGTTCAATTCACCAGCGCAAGCATTGGGCGTAGAACTTCTGCATGACGCCGATGGCAAGAGATGCGATGTTGTGACAGTTATTGATAGATCCTTCCCATTAAGTTTAGTAAAAGGGTTAGAGGCAGATGGTGTGACTGCGCGTCCATCATTTTCTGCGTTGTCAGCTTCAGGTGAAAAGTATGAAAAACATATCGAAGAACAATCCACAATTTGTGTGATGGTTGCACGTTCGCCACATGGACAGGCAACAACATGGGCACCTACTGAAATTGTAAGAAGCAACAAAAGATGGGCTATGAGCGTTACTCCAGCTCGGAATATAACCGCTGCTTTACAGGAAAAGGTGCAACAGATTGCTCTGGATTTTTCAGCGAAAATAGGGGCTGTCGGAGTCATCTCTCTTGAAATGTCGATCAAGGAGCAAGAAGCAATAATTACAAATGCAGAGATGCACCCAAACGCTTCGGGCAATTGGACAGTAGATGGATCAATTACTAGTCAATATGAACAACATTTGAGAGCGATTCTAGATTTACCTTTGGGGGAGCCTTCAATGTCTGCCAAGTTTGTTGTTACTGCAAATATTTACTGCGGCGACAAACCTAATATGTATCGCCCTTACCTGCATTTAATGGCTCGTACACCCGCCCTTAAGTTTCATCAATACAAGGGTTTGGTTAATCGAGGTGATTTAACAGGACACATTACCCTTGCCGGTGATGATGTTGATTCCATCATTGAAGAGGTACGACATGCAGTTGAATATATGCAGGGCGAGATAGACGAGTAAAGTTTTAGCGAGCCCGGTACTCAATCGCTGGGCAACGATCCATCACAGTTAACAAACCTGCAGCTTGAGCACGTTCAATCGCAGCTTCATCGATTACATCCAGCTGAAGCCAAACCGCTTTAGCACCAATTGCAATCGCTTCATCTACTACCGAACCAACTAATTGAGAGTTCACAAAACAATCAACAACATCAACCGATTCTGGAATCTCAGCCAAACTTTTGTAACCAGTTTCTCCGTGGACTGATTCAGCCTTTGGATGCACCGGAATAATGCGATGACCTTTATCTTGTAGTAACGCAGCTACGCCAAAGGCTGCACGATCCGGATTGTTACCAAGTCCAACTACGGCCCAGGTTTTTAAGGCCAGAACCGCATCAATTGTTTCCTTGGTATTAATCGGTACGACCTAGGGCGTGAAACTTCCAACCCGCCTTGCGCCAAAGGTTGCGATCCAACATATTGCGACCATCAATAATGATCTTTCCCTTAACAAGTGGAGCGATAGCGGCAGGATCAATCTGTCGGTACTCCTTCCACTCAGTTAAGTGCAGGATCAGATCAGCATCCTTTAGTGCATCTGTAACAACCTCTTGATACTGAAGATTAGGGAAGCGCTTACGAGCAGGTTCGATGCCCTGGGGATCATGAACAACAACAATTGCACCAGCTGCTTGTAACTGTGCAGCGATATCAAGTGCAGGGGAGTCACGCACATCATCGCTATCCGGTTTGAAGGTTGCACCCAAGACAGCGATCTTGTACTTAGTTAGATCCTCTGAAAGTTCACCGCGGACCACATCGATGACACGTTGACGTGCACGAAGGTTGATGGCATCGATCTCACGCAAGAACTCCAGTGCTTGCTTAGCGCCGAGCTCTTCGGCGCGAGCCATAAATGCACGAATATCCTTCGGAAGACATCCTCCACCAAAACCGATTCCTGCTTGCAAGAAACGGTTTCCGATACGTGGGTCATATCCAATTGCCTTTGCTAAAACAGTGACATCTCCACCTGCTGCTTCACAAACCTCAGCCATTGCATTGATAAATGAAATCTTTGTTGCAAGGAATGAGTTTGCAGCAACCTTGACTAACTCTGAGGTTGGAAGATCTGCACGGATCCATGGCGTTCCTAGAGCAATGACTGGCTCATAAACCTCTTTAAGGATTTCTTCTGCACGATCATTTGCAACACCGACAACCAAACGATTTGGAGTCAAAGTATCTTCAACCGCAAAACCTTCACGCAAAAACTCTGGGTTCCAGGCAAGATCTGCTTGAGGTGCAATCTTGGCTAACTCTTCGCGCAAGCCTTGCGCAGTTCCAACTGGAACAGTTGATTTACCAACAACAAGTGCGCCATCCTTTAAATGTGGAGCGATAGCAGCAACTGCTGACTTCACATATGTTAGATCTGCAGCAAGTCCATCTTTACTCTGTGGTGTTCCAACGCAAACAAAGTGAACATCTGCATCCTTAACCGCTGAAAAATCTGTTGTAAAGGAAAGTCGCCCAGTTTTCATTTCCTGTTCAAGCAAGGTGTCCAAACCTGGCTCATAAAAGGGCAACTTGCCGCTTTGTAGCAGCGCAACCTTTTCGGGATCTGTGTCTACGCCAACGACGGTGAAACCTAGAGAGGACATACATGCAGCATGGGTGGCTCCAAGATAACCGCAGCCAACTACCGAAAGAGTTAAAGTCATGCGGGAGAGTTTACTTCAGAGCCCCGCAAGGATTTTCATCAGCGGTACGAGTCTTAAATTTATCGATCACAGTTGGCTTCGCCTTGGCTGTCGAAGAAGCCGATGGAGATGGGGTTACCTCGTCAATAAGCGGTAAATCCTCGCGAATTCGATTAAACAACTCTGGAGCAAGTTCTTTGTCCCAAGTCACAACTGAACCAATACCAGGCACGCGGGCATTCACATTTCCTAGTGGAATTGTGAGAGTACGAACATTGCTTGAGGAAAGGTTTTTCATCTGCTTTGCAAGGGTCAGCAGATCGCTCTTATTGAGCTCTGAATCTGTTTTTACCGTTGCGATAGCGGCGTTAAAGAAGTTAACTAGTTTGATTGGGTTGAGCAAAACTCCAGTGCTTGTAACTTTACGAAGTACCGCACTCATAAACTGTTGTTGACGTTGCATACGGCCTAAATCACCCATGCCATCAAAGTCGCGAGTACGAACATACTTCAGCGCCTCAACACCATTAAGAGTGTGCACACCTGCTGGCAGCACTAAGTGACTTCCGGGATCATCGATATCTCGTTTGGTACAGACTTCAATTCCACCTAAAGCATCAACCATTCCAGCAAAGCCAGCAAAACCAATTTCGATGTAATGGTCGATGCGAATGCCAGTTTCATCTTCAAGGGTTTGAATTAAAAGTGATGGACCACCAAAAGCAAAGGCAGCATTAATCTTTCCCTTTGCTGCAGGGATTATCTTGGTCTTATCGAGAGATGATGGATGCTCAGGAATTGTCACCAATGAATCTCGCGGAATCGAAATAATTGTTGCCTTATCGCGGGCCTTGGAGATATGAACAATCAGCATGGTGTCTGAACGAGATCCAGCCGCAGTCTTGGTACTTCCAACTCGAAGCAACTTCAACTGCTCTTTAGTTAGACCTTCGCGGGTGTCAGAGCCAACTAATAAATAGTTAAGAGCTTTGTTTGGCTTATCTGGTCGAGATGAGACATTGCCGAAGGCATCGATGCGATCTATGGCACCGCTGATTTGACCCAGTCCAAGCCAGGAAAAAGCGGAAACAAGTACTACACCCACAGATAGTGAGGTAATAATCCGAATTGCCCGCGTTGATTTCACTGTCTGAGAGTACTTGAGCGATAGCGTGTACGTGTTATGTCGACATCAGCAAACACGTTATATGGCTCACCGAAGAGAGAAATCTCGGTCATCCTGCCAGTCCTCAATGAGGAGAAGTATTTAGCCGATTCTGTGAATTCGATCCTGTCCCAGGAGTTCTCAGGTTTGATTGAGGTAATTCTTGCGGTCGGGCCATCACAGGATGCAACTTTGCAGATTGCTCAAGCTTTGCAAGCCAAAGATTCACGTGTTGTTGTGGTCGATAATCCAACTGGAAAAACCGCTGCAGGATTAAACCGTGCGATTGCAGCATCTAAGTACTCAATCATTGTTCGCGTAGATGGTCACTCCCAGCTGCCAAAAAATTACTGCGAATTAGCCTTTAATCTTTTGAGCGAGACAGGCGCAGTCAATGTCGGTGGAGTTATGGCAGCTGAAGGAATCACATTGTTTCAACGAACAGTTGCCAGAGCGATGCGCAGCCCACTGGGAGTCGGAGCTTCTCGTTTTCACACTGGAGGCGGTGCAGGTGCATCAGACACCGTGTACCTAGGATGTTTTAGAAAAGAAGCGATCCTTGAAGTCGGTGGTTTTGATGAGAGATTTACACGCGCACAAGATTGGGAGTTGAATTTTCGTTTACGTGAAAAGGGTGGGTTGATTTACTTCGATCCACGTTTAACAGTTACTTATCGTCCACGATCCACAGTAAAAGCGCTGGCAAAGCAGTACTTTGAGTATGGGCGTTGGAGACGAGTTGTATCCCGTAGACATCAGGGAACAATTAATTACAGATATCTAGCACCTCCCTTTACCGTTGTCGCGACAACTCTTTCTCTCCTTTTAGGTGCTATTGCCTCGCCCTTGTTCTTAATTCCAGCGCTTGTTTATTCAGTATTTATCCTGGGAGCCTCATTAATTATTGGTAAGAGTGCGGGTGAAGTTCTTTGTTTGCCAACTATCTTGCTCACAATGCACATTTCATGGGGGCTTGGATTTCTTACATCGCCGAACTCGCTTGCCCCTGCGGTAACCTTGCATCCGTGAGCACCCCACTGCAGGTTTATGAGCCATTCAAGGCTGGCCTACCTAAGCTGGGCAAGTACTGGAAGTCCCTGTGGTCGCGACGAACATTTATCGCCGAGTACTCAAAATCCGAGCTACGAGAGCAGCACTTCGACTCGGTCTTTGGGCAGCTGTGGCTCGTAATAAATCCACTTTTACTTTCAGGTGTTTACTTCATTCTGATCGTGATTATTAGGGGCGGTAGCGATAGCACCCGTTATCTGCATCTGACCGCCACACTCTTTCTCTTTTACTTGATTTCAAACTCACTTACTGGCGGAGTTAAATCGATTACCGCTGGACAAAGATTGATTTTAAACACCGCCTTCCCAAGAGTGATGCTTCCGATCTCAGCGGTAGTAATTGCAATCTTTAAGTTTCTGCCAACAATCTTTGTCTTCTTGATCATCAAAGCTGTAGTTGGTTCAGAGTTTAGCTTTGAGATGTTGTGGGCAATTCCTGTCCTACTGATCACAGTCTTCTTGGGACTAGGTTTAGCGATCACGATCTCTTGTATCAATGTTTATTTCAGAGATATCGCCAGTTTTCTTCCTTACCTAACCAGAACCTTCTTATACCTTTCTCCCGTTTTGTATGAAGCCTCTGAACTAGATCCCAAGCTTCGAGTCCTTGAAATTGTTAACCCTTTATTTCCAATCCTTGACTCTTGGTCTTCCGCCTTGGTTCATGGTCGGATGCCTGAAGTTTCAAATATGTTGCAAGGCCTTGGTTGGGCAACAGCGATATTCTTCATAGGCACCTACTTCTTCTTGTCGAGGGAGCGTGAGTTCGCTGTCCGCCTCTAGCAAGCACCTGACACATGAGATCGCAGTTTCAGTTCGCAATGTTGGACTGACATATACAACTGCGATTGATAGCCGACCAACTTTAAAGGCACGCGTAAAGGCTTTGGGTCGCGGCTCTAAGCAAACCAGAGTTGTGCGCGCATTAGATGAAGTCAATCTTGATGTTGAGTACGGCCAAGTTCTTGGTGTAATCGGAACAAACGGTGCTGGTAAATCCTCTTTGATGCGTTGCATCGCAGGAATTTTGCCTCCAAGCCAAGGCCGGATCGAAGTTAATGGTTCAGTCAGCACCTTGTTGGCATTAGGTGTTGGCTTTAACCCATCAATGTCAGGGCGTGACAATGTTTATCTGGGTGGCTTAGCTGCAGGAATGTCTCGCGAAGAGATAGAGGGACATTTTGATGAGATTGCAGAGTTTTCAGAGCTAGGTGATGCAATCGATGCTCCTATGCGTACATATTCATCGGGCATGTTTGCACGTTTGGCTTTTTCAGTGGCGGCTACTGTTCGTCCAGATATTTTGATTATTGATGAGGCTTTGAGCACAGGTGATGCCAAGTTCAAGGAAAAGAGCCTTAATAGAATTAAAGAGTTACGAAGCGATGATCGTGCCTTGATTTTAGTAAGCCATGCGATGAAGACACTTCGCGAGACTTGCAATGATGTTGTCTGGTTACATAAAGGCAAAGTTGTACAACGTGGTGAGCCGAATCAAGTAATCGATGCCTACCAAAAGTTCTTGGATCTAGGAAAGAGTGCTGCAATTGATGAGGATGTATAAAGCTCTCATCGTCATACTGGCCTTTGCCATTTCAATTCCATTTCCGGTCAGCGCAACAGAGGTGCCTGCAACATTTGCAATAACAGGTTCGGGTTATGGACATGGAGTTGGGCTGAGCCAAATTGGTGCACGTTCAATGGCGTTACAAGGTGACACCGCAACTGCAATTTTAAATTATTACTATAAGGATGTAGCAGTTCAGCCTGTAGATGACTCGAAGATTCTTCGTGTAAATGTCGGGCACTTGCTGAGCACCGCTCGAATTTCTACTGCAACACCTGATGCATTAATGCAAATTTATGTTGGTGATATCGCAGACTCGCAAGATGCAATTCCTCTTGCAGTGGTTCCGGTAAATAGCGCCTTGAATTTTTCTGTTTTAGGTTCAACAGTTGTTCCTAGCGTTGTAACTGGAAAACAGGTTACAAGCCTGCCACGTAACAGAATTTTTACAGTCAGATGGAGTGGTACCCGTTATCTAGCAGGACCCGAAGCGGTTGTTTCGCTTCGACAATCCAATCTGACAGCTCGTTATCGACATGGTCAAATGCAATTTAGAGCTGTAAAAACTTCGACCTTGGGTTACAGAATAGAGATAACAAACTCTGTCCGATTAGCTGATGAGTATTTGTGGGGAGTCAGCGAGGTTCCATCCTCTTGGCCATCAGCAACGCTAGAGGCTCAGGCAATCGCTTCGCGTACCTATGCGCTTAGCAAGGCCGGCATATATAGAGCTGCTTGTGATTGTGATTTATACGGTGAAATTTCAGATCAAAAGTTTCTAGGCTTTGCCAAAGAAAGCGAAAAAGGCTGGGGCAAATTTTGGAAGGCAGCGGTCACAAATACCGCTGGATTGGTTCTGACCCAAAACAACCTTCCCATCGCTACATACTTTGGAAGCTCAACGGGTGGATTAACTGAGACCGCTCGGAATGCTTGGGGAGGGGAGCGAAGCTATACACATACCGTTGCTGATCCTGGCAGCTTGGATCCCAAGCTCAATCCAAACTTTCATCGCTGGAACCGCACCGTGCCGCAAGCAACGGTTGCACTTGCATTTGGATTACCTGATGTTGTCGCAATTGAAATCTTAAGCAGAAACCTCAGTGGCACTGTTGGGTTAATACGTGCGACCTCGACAACTGGCGTTCAAAAAACTTTGCGCGGAGAGACCTTCAGAAGCCGAGCAAGAATTCCATCGGCTTACTTTGAATTAGTTAGCGTGCAAAACGCTGTTGAGCCCACCCCAAGTCCCAGTCCGCAAAACGACCTCTAACGAACCATCTAATGAGTTTCGTCGGAACAACAAGTTACTTGCTCCTGAAAGAGTTCCAGCCTTTACAACTTCACCATCTGGCAACTTCACCTTTGCCGCAGCGGTGATGTAGGTACCAGCTTCAATTACACAGTTATCGCCTAGGGAAATTCCAAGACCTGAGTTAGCTCCGAGTAAGCACTTTTCACCAATTGAGATAACTTCTTTTCCGCCACCACTAAGTGTTCCCATAATTGATGCTCCACCGCCAACATCGGTGCCATCACCAACTACGACTCCAGCTGAAATTCTTCCTTCAACCATTGATGTACCAAGGGTTCCTGCATTGAAGTTTACAAATCCTTCATGCATCACAGTTGTACCTGATGCAAGATGTGCACCAAGGCGAACTCGATCTGCATCTGCAATTCGAACTCCAGATGGAACTACGTAATCAACCATTCGTGGAAACTTATCGACACCGTAGACGCTGACATGTCCATGTGCAGCCTTCAAACGAGCTCTTGTAATTTCAAAACCTTCGACAGCACATGGTCCAACAGAGGTCCAGACAACATTACTTAGAATTCCAAAGATCCCATCAAGTGCTAGCCCGTGTGGCTTAACAAGGCGATGGGACAACAAGTGCAGGCGCAGGTATGCATCAGCTGCATTTGCTGGCGCTTTAGTAATATCAATTTCAATTCCAACTAATTCACGAGTTACTCCACGTGCTTGATCTGGACCAACCAAGGCAGCTAACTCTGCAGGTGCTGCTGCGGCCAATGGAGCTAAAGCAGGAGAGGGGAACCAAACATCAAGGGTGGTTCCATTTGAAATAGTTGCGATTCCGTGGCCAGATGCGATGGTCGTCATGTCCTAAGCCTAGCCTCTATTGTTAGCCGCATGCGTATTGCCGTCTTTTGCTCTTCATCACCCACGATCGACAATAAGTATGTAGAGCTTGCCTACGAGTTAGGCAAGGGGATTGCGCAATCCTCAAATGAGTTAGTCACAGGTGGCGGGCATATCTCGATGATGGGTGCGGTATCCCGAGGCGCACGCGATGCCCATGGAAGAACTGTTGGCGTGATTCCTCAAGCCCTTGTAGATATTGAATTTGCAGACCATGACAATGATGAGTTACATGTGGTTGAAACCATGGGTCAACGCAAACATATGATCACAGATATTTCAGATGCATTTATTACCTTGCCAGGTGGAGCAGGAACATTAGAAGAGTTCTTTGAAATTTGGGTTGGCCATTACTTAAAGTTTCATACCAAGCCAGTTGTAATCTTGGATCCATTTGGAATCTATGCGCCACTGCATGAACTAATTATTCATCTGGAGGATGAAAAGTTTATTAAGCCTGGCATGAGAGAGATTGTTCAATGGACAACAACGGTCGACGAGGCGCTGAAAGCATGTGGAGCATGAGAAGTAATCACATTGCAATGAGCCTTGTAATTAACGCTCCAATTGAAAAAGTTTGGGCAGCACTTGCAGACTGGGAGTCACAAGGCGACTGGATGCTTCAAACAACTGTTGAAGTAACTTCAGATATTCGCGAAGGCGTTGGTACTTCAATTGCCGCATTTACAGGTGTTGGAAAGCTAGGAATCATGGATCACATGACGGTCACCGCATGGGAGCCTCCACATATTTGCGATGTTGTGCACACAGGAAAAATAATTAAAGGCACAGGTCGTTTCCAATTGACCTCACTCTCAGCTCAATCGACACGTTTTGATTGGTCTGAAGAAATTCTGGCTCCACGCGCTGTATTCCTTCTTATCGCGCCAGGCTTATACATAGGTGTCCGCATCTCGCTATCAGCCTTGCGCCGTCAGTTGCAGCAAAGGAAGTAAAGTTGTGCCATGGGCAAGCAACCGCAAACACTGGCGCAAGCCCTTGCGACATTGCCTGAGGAAGAGCGAATCATCTTGACGATGCACTACCTAAAGTCGATGAGCGCAGCCGATATCGCATCAATACTTGGGGTTCCCGAGCGCTCGGTAGATGCGATTATTCGCCAGGGTAGGTCCCGATTGAGCGCGATTCTGGGCATTTAAGCCCAATCTCGATTTCGCACTAATGCTCATTGTGCGAGATACTTACCCCCTTGCTTTACATACAGCGGTACCAACGATTTAGAGGAGTCCCCACATGGCAGCCATGAAACCCCGCACTGGTGATGGTCCAATGGAGGTCACAAAGGAAGCTCGCTCTCTGGTTATGCGTATCCCTCTTGAAGGCGGCGGACGTCTTGTCGTTGAAATGAATGCCGAAGAAGCAAACAACTTGAGCGCGGCTCTTCACGCCGCAGTTGCTCTCGTTAAGAAGTAATTTTTCTACTTAGGCACTAGCCTTACCAATCATGTCAGCATTGCCTCAATTTGCGCCCCTTGAACTTTCAAAGGCTGTTAGCGCACATTCAATCGCCCTAGGTTTCATTAAGAACGCGGATGGCGGCTTTGAGTTCATTGGCTCACTTGCCTCAGAACTAGAAAAGTTCTTCGGGCTTAATCTTGTTGATGAATTAACCTTCTTTTCACCAACTGCAAAAGCTGGCGAGTTATTTGAAATCCCAGTGAGCGCCACAGATTCACAAACAGATCGAATCTTTTTAGTTGGTATTGGCGATCAAAGTGGTTCGGCTGCACGTGCAGCAGGTGCGGCTGTTGGCCGCAAGGTTCGTGGAAAAAACACATCCGTTTACTCTGCATGTATTGGTAAAGAGGTTAAGGCGCACGCAATCTCAATCGCACTTGGTGCATGGGTATGGAACCTCAAGACCGACAAGAAGAAGGAAGAGCCAACTATTTTTGTTGGGAGCAAAGATGAGAAGGCGATTAAAGAAGCTGCATCAATTGCTAAAGCTATTTGCCGCACCCGCGACTTAATTCATACTCCAGCAAACATTAAAACTCCGGCATGGATGGGTAAGCAGGCAGAGGATTTTGCAAAGGGAACCGGCCTTAAGGTTGAAATCTTTGCTGGTGCTGCACTCAAAGAGTTTGGTGGCCTTCGCGCAGTTGGTGGTTCATCACCAAAGCCAGGTCCACGAATGATTCAAGTTTCATACCAGCCAAAATCAAAGAAGAAATCTGCAAAGGCTTTGCCCCATGTAGTTTTGGTGGGCAAGGGAATTACCTTTGATACAGGCGGTGTTTCGCTCAAGCGTCCTTACGACACCATGATGGCGATGAAGAGTGACATGGCAGGTTCGGCCGCGATCCTTGGAACTTTGACCGCTCTTGAAGAGCTTCAGCCAAATGTGCGCGTAACCGCCTTGATGATGATGGCTGAAAACGCGATCTCAGCAACAGCCCAACGCCCAAGTGATGTCATTAAGCATTACGGAGGAACAACAGTTGAAGTTATCAATACCGATGCCGAGGGACGTCTAGTTCTTGCCGATGGTTTGGCGTATGCAGATGCCAACTTAGATCCAGATTATTTACTTGATATTGCAACTCTTACCGGTGCAGCAACCTTGGGATTGGGTCGTCAATATGCTGCGATGTACACCCGTGACAATGCTTTGGCTGCACAGCTATCAAAGGCTGGAGACACAACAGGTGATCGTGTTTGGCACATGCCATTGGTAGATGATTACAAAGAAGCGCTTCGAAGCGATATCGCTGATCTGAACCACACAGCAGATAAAGGAAAATTTTCTGCAGGTTCAGTAACCGCTGCGCTATTTTTGGAAAACTTCACATCAACGCGTCGCTGGGTTCATTTAGATATTGCCGGAACTGCGCGTAGCGAGGTTGATGCAGGAGAAAACTCAAAGGGCGGAACAGGATTTGGAGTACGCCTTCTAACTGAATGGATAACCTCTTTATCATGAAAGTAGATCCACACACCTTTGCTGAAAACTTTATCCCTGAAGATCATTTCAAAGCTCAAGCACGGGCAAGAGGCGTCGAACTAGGAACAGTTGATACAACTCCGGGTTCTGGCGCATTTCTGAAGTACTTAGCCTCAACTTTGAAAGCACAATCTGTCGTCGAGGTAGGAACAGGATCTGGTGTTGGCAGCTTGTGGTTATTTGATGGAATGCTG
>JBEDKL010000001.1:0-33275 GCA_041172145.1 Actinomycetota bacterium | reverse complement strand
CCAATTGACAACAAATTGCGAAATCGGGTCTCCACCATCTGGGCGATCACCAAAAACAAAACCCACGCTCTTAGCTGTATCAACATTCAAGCCTTCATCCTTGATTTTTTGCATCAAAAGATCTGCACGCAAAACCATCGCGTAGGGTTGATTGCGATTGGGATCGGTTGTGAAAATTGTTGGACTTTGGCGTTGAGCGCCTAAATCCTGAAGATTTGCCGCTGTAATCACTGGCAGTAATTTTCTCTGCGCGCCACTGTAGGCAAAGGCAACACGACCATACTGACTTAAGATGTCTATATCTGAGATACGTGCGCTGCGAACAGGACCTATTCTTTGTGGGATCTTGGTTGAAAAGATCGCAGCCAACCGTGTTAATCCACCTTCGACCTGTTCGATATAAACAACATCAGCATCCTCGACACCAATCTGCGGGTGTGCCATATTGGTGTCATCGATCTTGACTGCAAGAAGTTGGCCATCAATCCCCTCACGCCCGCTCAGAACACCGGTTGCTTTCTTTTCAGGAAGTAAGTCAGAAACAGCTGAACATCCAGTCAACGCAATCGTCGCTGCAATTGTGACCCACAGAATTTTTTTAGAGAACATCGGCTTCAAACTCGTATGTAATTGGTAACGGCGCAGTTCCGGCTAAGCGAAAGAGTTTTACAATGAACTTGCTTCTGACCATCTGGGTTCTGGAAACCGCATCGGTATGGAGTGCGATCCCAATGCGAATCTTGTCGGTCAACCCTGAAAGTTCAGTTAAAAGCGCACTATCTGCAGCAGTAGCCAGATGTTCTGAATCCTCTAGCAATAGACCCAGCGCTCCAGATAAACCGCTCTCTGCCTGTGATCTATTTTGAATATTTGCATCACGTGCTTGATAAGCCGCCGCAGTTAACAAAACAGAGGAAGCTGGATCTGCAATATCGCTGTGCGCAATCTCAAGAGCTACAGCTGCTCTCTTTTGCAGAAGAACATCAAGGTTTGCCCAACTGGTTTCTACTCTGTGATGAAGCCTGTCTAAGCGGGTTGCTGTAAAGGTGAGGTACCAGATTGAGATCAAAAGTGCCAGAGCAATCAAAAACCAATTACTCATTATTTATCCTCTTTGTTTAAGAATCGGTTCCATGGGCGGGTATCTGAAGCAAGTCTAACTTTTTCGCTGCCAACAATCGACATTTCATACACTGAGTAAATCTGCTCTGCTACAACCTTCCAATCAAAAAGCTGAGCATGGCTCTTTCCTGAGATCGCTAACTTTTCTCGCTTTTCTTTATCGCGCAAAAGATCAATTACAACCTTTGCCAATTCAGTAGAACTCTCTGACTGAAACAGGGCCCCGTACTCGCCATGTCCCAATAAGTCATCAAAAGCTGGAATATCGCTGGCAACTACACAGGCACCACCAGCCAGCGCTTCAGCCAAGATGATTCCAAATGATTCTCCACCAGTGTTGGGAGCGACGTACAACGCAACCGATGACATGAAATCTGCTTTATCTTCCTCTGAAATTTTTCCGAGAAATTCAAATCTGTGACGTAACTGGGGATCGATTGTGTCGATGACATCCTCTGGATCACCAGGTCCTGCCACAAAGACCTTTACATCTGGTGCAAAGCGAGAGATCACCGGTAAAGATTCAACAAGAACGCTTAAACCCTTGCGAGGCTCCTCAAAACGTCCAATAAACCCAATTGTGTTGCCAGCCCACTTCTCTTGCACCTTTCCATGTGCGTAACGATCTGCGTAGATTCCATTAGGAATAATGATTGCATCTGTATCTAAATGATCTGTCAAAGTAAGGCGAGCTGCTTCAGAGACAGCAATACGTGCTGACAATTTTTCAATGGCAGGCTCAAGGATTGGGCCGATCGCAAAGATGATTTTCTGTCTCTTTGCCGCTGCATGAAATGTTCCAACCATTGGACCATCTGCCGCCCAACATGCAAGTAAAGAAATCGATGGTATGGCTGGCTCATGCAGATGCAGCAGATCGAAATCTCCTTGAGAGATCCATTGCCGGACCCTCGCAAAAGCTACCGGTCCAAATAAAACTCGAGCCACAGCACCGTTGTAAGGAATTGAAATTGGTTTTCCTGCGTTCACCACATAATCGGGAAGTTTGGTCTCATCTAAAGCTGGTGCAAGCACCGAAACTTCGTGGCCAGCTGCGATCAAAAACTCTGCCAAATCTCTGATGTGGTTTTGGACTCCGCCAGGTGTATCCCAACTATATGGGCACACGATTCCTATTTTTAATGAGCGAGTAAGCACTATGCACGTTCCTTGAAATCGCCATCGGTCCAAATGCGTTGCAACATGTGCCAATCCTCTGGTTTTTCTGAAATTCCATCTTCGAAATGCTTGGCTGTCATCTGAACAATCTCTTGGACCATCTCACCTTCGGTTCCTGCAGTTGGTAGATGAACATTTTTGAAATCTACATGAATCCCTGAATCGGTGTATGAGACAAAGGCTGTAATCAATGGTGCCTTAGTGCGAATAGCTAACAAAGCTGGTCCCGCCGGCATACGTGCTGGACCGCCAAAGAATTTAACATCAATGCCAGACCGAGATAGATCTCTATCAGCAACCAATGCAACCAATGCGCCAACGTTTAATCTCTCTGTCAAGGTATCTAGCACTCGACCATCAAGTGGAAGAACTTCCATGCCCATAGATTGTCTATAGTCGAGAAACTTCAAAAATAGCTTTTCGGGTTTTAATCTCTCCGCCACCGTTACCAATGGAATCCCTTTTGCGCAGAAATAGGCTCCGGCATGATCCCAATTTCCTGCATGTGGCAGAGCCACGATGACACCAGTTTTAGCAGCAATTGCATCAATTAACAGGTGCTCGTTGGTGACTGAGACTGTGTTTACTACGCGATCTGCAGACCAATCAGGAAACCTAAAGGTGTCACACCAATATCGCATATAAGAGCGCATAGCTTCAATCAGAAGGAGATCTAAATTAAGCGAAGTTATATTTGGTTGCGTACGAGCAAGATTTTCGCGAAGTCTTTGAACGCTCTTACCATTTCGCTTTACAAGAAAATCAGCGACTCGATTGGCAAGTCGGTAGGTTGCTTTTTCTGGAAGCCATCGTAGTAATCGCCAACCGGCAAAGTAAACGTACGCGGATAAATTCTCTTTCACTTTAGATCGCCCGTTTAACAATAAGCATTCTCTGGAAAACAGTAAAGATTCCTAAAGCGGCCAGGCTCCATAACCCAATCGCAAGGACATGCGGAACTCCTAAACCATCAAAGCCAATCGCTGCAAGTGAAATAATTAAACGTTCAGTTCTTTCAGCGATTCCACCAGAGCACGCGATTCCAAAACTTTCAGCTTTTGCTCTGATGTATGGCACTAGCAAACCCGACACCAAGGTCACCAACGCAACATAAGCCAGAGGATCATTTTGATTTATCAAGTAAATTGAAACGCCTAACAAAATTGCAGAATCCGTAACCCGGTCAATAGTTGAATCAAGGAAACTTCCCCAACGGCTAGAGCCAGAACTAGATAGGCGTGCCATAGTTCCGTCAAACAAATCACTCAAAGCCAAAAGACAGATAACCAGGGTTCCGATAAAGAACTCCCCCTGAGGATAAAAAAACAATGATGCGGCAACCACGCCAATGGCTCCAACCCAAGTAACTGCATTGGGGGTTACTCCCATGCGCAGGGCAAATTTTGCCACCGGAGTAATTAACTTGGTGACTGCGGGCTTCAAACGTGCGCTTAACATCAAGGACCATCGTAGGCTGACCCAGTGCAAACACAAATCACCAAAGGTGTAATTCATGTCTATGGTCACGCCAGCGCTGAGCCGGAGCGGATCGCACAAGCCTTTGGCGCGACGGTGGCCGATCAGGTCCATAGCCAGAGCGATTTGGCGATCTTTGCCATAAATCCTTCGGCGGGGGTGGATCAAGTAACCATCCAACAGTGGGCTGAGCTAGATGAGTATCAGATTCCTCGACTATTAGTTGTCACTCATTTAGAAAAGCTTGAAGCAGATTTTGATGATGCGGTGATGATCGCAAATCGTGTCTTATCACCGATGGCAACTCCTTATTTAGTGTTACATGATGAGATGGGATTGCCGATCGCTCTTATCTCATTGAGCGATCTTTCAATCATCGACTACTCCACTAACCCGCCGACTATAAAAGCGTGCGAGCCTGAACATGAAACTTTGGTGCAAGAGTTTAGAGATGAATACCTAGAGCTGATTCAAGCTTCGGGCGAAGATGCTTTTGCAGCGGGATTACTCTTCCCCGCTATTCCTTTATGGATTGAAAAAGGTATCGGTGTCGATATTGTTAATGGGTATATTCACGAATTAAAGTAATCACCAAGCTGAAGCAATCTCAGAACGTGTTAAATGAAGAAGTTGTGGAAGCACCTTTGTCTTACCGATGATTGGCATAAAGTTTGCATCACCGCTCCATCGTGGCACTACATGTTGATGAATATGTGCTGCAACACCGGCACCAGATACCGCGCCTTGATTCATTCCTAAATTAAAGCCATCGGGTGCAGAGACTTTACGTACCGTTGTCATTGCATGCGCCGTCAATGCAGAGATCTCATCCCGCTCTTGCTCTGACAAATCAGTTAGATCGGCAACATGTCGGAAGGTGCACACCAAGAGATGGCCGGGGTTATAGGGATAAAGGTTCATAACCACATATGCGGTTTTTCCTCGGTGAACGATCAAACCTTCTTCATCAGACATCGCCGGAATTGCACAGAAAGGACAAGCAACATCATTTCCTTCTAACGGTCTGTTCTCACCGCGAAGATAATCGAGGCGATGTGGCGCCCACAATCTCTGCCAACCATCTGGCATCCCCGCACCATTAATTGGCTGGTTCACCAATTACACCTGAGTGCGTTCAGAGACAGCCTTTTTGATCTCAGCGATCGCATCGGCAACAGGAATTCCATTCTTCTGCTCGCCGTTGCGATATCGGAATGAAACCGCACCAGCCTTTTGATCCTCTTCTCCGGCAATCACCATAAAGGGAATCTTCTGCATCTGAGCGTTACGAACCTTTTTCTGCATTCGATCATCGGAGGCATCTAGCTCGGCTCGAATGCCCGCCTTTCGCATTTGCGTCATTACATCACCGAGGTAATCGGCAAAGGTATCTGCGACTGGAATACCGATCGCTTGCACGGGCGCTAACCATGGTGGGAATGCGCCGCTGTAATGTTCTGTGAGAACACCAAAGAAACGTTCGATCGAACCAAACAAGGCACGGTGAATCATCACTGGACGTTGACGGGTTCCATCTGCCGCTGAATATTCAAGTTCAAAACGCTGTGGCAATTGGAAATCCACTTGGATCGTGGACATTTGCCATGTACGACCAATTGCATCCTTTGCCTGAACTGAAATCTTTGGTCCATAGAAAGCAGCTCCACCCTCATCTAGAACAAGCTCTAGATTTTGTGCAGTAGCAGCCTTACGTAATGCCTCGGTAGCTTCAGCCCAATCAGCATCTTCACCAACAAACTTTTCTTCATTCTTAGTTGAAAGTTCAAGATAGAAATCATTCAAACCATAATCACGAAGCAGATTAAGTACGAAGGTAAGCAATGAATCTAGCTCACCAACCATCTGCTCTTTTGTGCAGTAAATATGCGCATCATCTTGAGTGAAGCCTCTTGCACGAGTGATGCCGTGCAGTACGCCGGATTTCTCGTAACGATAAACCGTTCCAAACTCAAACAATCGAAGCGGGAGTTCACGGTAAGAGCGACCTCGAGATTTGTAAATTAAATTGTGGAAGGGACAGTTCATCGGCTTCATGTAATACTGCTGACCCGCTCGCTTAATCGTGCCATCAGCGTTCAACTCTTCATCAAGGATCATTGGCGGGTACATTCCATCTGCATACCACTGCAAGTGACCGGATGTTTCAAAGAGTGCAGCTTTTGTTAAATGTGGAGAGTAGACAAACTCGTAGTTTTCCTCTTCATGTCGGATACGTGAGTAATCCTCCATCGCTCGACGAACAATTCCACCCTTTGGATGAAAAACAGCCAATCCCGAACCAATCTCTTCAGGAAATGAAAAAAGATCTAATTCGGTACCCAGTCGGCGATGATCACGTTTCTCAGCCTCGGCCAGTAATTCAAGATAACCATTCAACTCATCCTGAGAAGGCCAAGCTGTTCCATAAATTCTTTGGAGCATTGGGTTCTTTTCAGATCCTCGCCAGTAGGCGGCAGCGGTTCTCATCAACTTGAAGGCAGGAATTTGTTTAGTAGATGGAAGATGCGGGCCACGACACAAATCGCTCCACACTGGATTCCCATCTCGACCTAAATTGTCGTAAATGGTGAGCTCTGAACCGCCTACTTCGACAGATGCTTCTTCGCCAGCAGGACCTTTAATGCCGATTAACTCACACTTGTATGGCTCGTGCGCCAATTCTTTAAGCGCGTCAGCTTCGGTTGTGACACGGCGACGAAACCTTTGACCTTCCTTGATAATTTTGCGCATTGCACTTTCGATCTTGACCAGATCATCAGGGTTGAAAGTGTTCTCAGGATCAAAGTCGTAATAGAAACCATCTTTGATTGGTGGACCAATTCCTAATCGTGTATTTGCGTAAACCTCTTGGACCGCTTGTGCCATCACATGTGCGGTTGAGTGACGCAATACCGCTAGGCCATCTGGTGATGAGATCAATACTGATTCAACCAAATCCCCGTCACGCAGCTCGGTCCACAAATCCTTGAGCACTCCATTAACTCGGCAAACAACGACATCCTTGTTATCTGCAAAAAAATGGGTAGGGCGTTGATCAGCCTCAACTTGGTGGGCAACACCATCAACTGTGATCGAGATCTGTGCCATGTGGTTAGCCTACCGAAGTCTTTAGCGCCATTGCTTCAATTTCAGCGCCAAATTGAGGGGTTTGAAGTAAATCTCTGCCATCTATAGATGCGATCGGTTGTGCGATTCGCAAACTGCTCAACAAATAGCCAGATTCGACCCTTGGTAAATCAGATTCCGAGATGCTCCTTACCTGAACTCCGCAATACTCGATCACTAAAGCTCGCATAACACCCGGAAGAACACCATCACTAATTGGCGGAGTGACCCATTGTCCATCTAACAAGAAGATCAGATTGGTGACTGCGCCTTCACAGACCCGCCTATTAGTGTTGAAAACTATCGCTTCATCAAAACCTAATGCATTGACCTCATCTAGGATCCTAAGCCGATGTGAGTATGGAAAACTCTTTATGGGCTGTCCTTGATTTGCTACCTCTTGATTATAAGAATGTAACTTGGCGGCAAAGTTCAGGTTCTGGTACGGAAAATGCGCCGCAGCCCAATTACCATCCTGACCAAATGAAAGGCGAAGGACGCCATTTTCAAAACTTTCATGGGAAAACAAAAGATCTAAAGCGGTCAATAAATCTTCCTGAGATGGCAGCTGTATCCCTTCACGTAATGCACTAGCAACCGCTCGTCTCATATGTCTAGACAGTGCCCATGGCTGGTTGTCTACCGTCTTAATCGTTTCGAAGATGCCCTTACCTGCCATCCAGCCCTTTTCATCACACAGGCTCTCCGATTGATTGAGCACCAATCCGTTTTGAATGATCTTCATGAGTTTTCACCTGATGCAATTTTTATCAAACGTGCAGCTTTAAGTTCAGTCTCTTCCCACTCCTGAATCGAATCGCTACTAAATGTGATGCCAGCCCCTGTTCCAAAACGAAGCTTGTCATCCTTCCAAAAAACCCGAATAGCAACTGATAGAGCCGCCTTGTCACCTTGCACCCAGCCCAGGATTCCGCAGTACGGTCCACGTGGATTTTCATTCTCTTCAATCACATTGAGAGCCGAAGATTTAGGTGCTCCGCTAACTGATCCTGGAGGTGAGATCGCCTCGATTATCGATCTCCATTTAATGCCATCAAGAAGTTCGCCTTGAACATCTGAAACTAAATGCTGCAACCCTGGGTGGTCTTCAGTTGCAAGCAATCTGCTTACTTCAACTGATCCACTTTTGCAGATTATTCCTAGATCGTTGCGCATCAAGTCGACGATCATGATGTTTTCTGATCGATCTTTAACTCCAAATTCATCAGAGCCCAAAGGTTTGGTTCCTTTAATTGGTGAGCTCATTACCCGATTTCCGTCGCGCAAAAGAAAGAGTTCAGGAGAGGCTGAAGCAATATTGAGTCCCGGAATCTCAAAGTAACTGGCCCATGGAGCAGGATTTGCCTTCAAAATAAGTGAGAACAATCCGCGCAAATTAGGATTTGCATCCTCTGTAGATAACTGGCGACAAGCATTGACCTGGTAAACCCAACCTTGTGCAATCTTTTCTCGAATTAGATCTACATATTTGATGTACCCATCTCGTTCCGGATGAGTGAACCATTTGGTTGTAACTGGTATCCAGCTTGATTCGGGAAAGCTTGCATCTTCTACTGACGCAAACTTAGCTGCGATAAATCCACCTTCAAAGGTTGTAGAGACCGCCCAAAAATCCCCATCATCAAGGCATGTGGGATTATTCGAGATCTCCACAATCTGTGTTGCCTTACGACCCCCCATCCAAAAAAGGGGTGCATCTGCTGGATGTTCCACGGGGCAACGCTAACCAATCTCTCTTTAATTTGCGGATTTGGGCACTTTGGCGGATATGGCTCTCCTGCGCTAGATTTGTCGCAGTTGGTAGCGCGGAACCTTGCCAAGGTTCAGGTCGCCGGTTCGAACCCGGTCGTCCGCTCTGATACTCGCCGTTTAGATTGAACTCTCTTCGAAGAATTAAATCTTGCGGCGATATTTGTATGGTCGGGTGGCCGAGAGGCGAGGCAAGGGACTGCAAATCCCTCTACACGGGTTCAAATCCCGTCCCGACCTCCAGTATTAATGCAAGACTGTTGTCGTTAAAACACAACTGGTGTTCTACAAGGATCAAAGGAAAAAGATGATGATCGATGACGACTCATTCAGACCTTGGGGACGTTATGAAGTTTTACAAGATGAACCCACTCATAAAGTTAAATGCATATACGTAAAACCAAACTCCAGACTTTCGTATCAACGTCATCAAAAAAGAGCAGAGCATTGGTTCATAGTTTCAGGTGTAGCAACAGTTACTTTGGATGGTCAAGAATTTGAAAAAAATGCTGGAGAAACGGTAGATATAGAGATTGGCCAACTGCATCGAGTAGCAAATCAAGGCACACAGGAGCTTGTCTTCATTGAAGTTCAAACTGGAACATACTTTGGTGAAGATGATATTGAGCGTATCGAGGATGATTACGCTCGATAAATCTTGTGTTGTATAGTTCTCACACCTAGGACGATTGGCTCAGCGGTAGAGCACCACATTGACATTGTGGGGGTCACTGGTTCGATCCCAGTATCGTCCACAGCCGGCAATTGCGAATTTTCTTTCCTTACCCATGAGTATTAGAGAACTATAGATAAAGTTGCCAAATGATTACATCTGAAGAGTTTTCAAGGTTCCTGTCCTCACGCAGAAGTACTCGAGATTTCAAGTCAACTCCTATCCCCCAAAATGTTCTAGATCAAATTCTCACAGATGCTCTCACCGCTCCAAGTTGGTCTAACACCCGTCCCTTTAAAGTGGCGGTCGCTTCGGGCGATATCAGAGATCGAATCAGTACCGAGTTTCTTTCTCGCTGGGGAGTGTTATCGAAAATCATGCGCAAGGGTTATTTGAATAAGTTGCGAATTGTTTATTCAAGATATGGACTTCCGACTAGTAATCGATCAATCGCCAAGCCGTATCCATCTGAACTCAAGCCACGAGCAGAGCGCGTAGGCAAAGAGTTGTATGAGCTCTTTGGGGTTCAAAGAGGTGACAGAGATGCGCGAGATAAGCAATGGGCAAAGAATTATTCATTCTTTGGCGCACCCGTCGAACTCTTTATCTTTGTACACAAGAGTCTTCACATTTATGCTGCATCGGATGCCGGACTAATGATGCAAAACCTGATTCTTTCCGCACATGCCCATGGATTAGGTACCTGTGCTCAAGGTGCAGTTGGTATTTGGGAGGATGTTGTTCGCAAAGAGTTTGAAATCTCAAAGGATTACCGATTGCTGTGCGGTATCGCTATTGGATATCCCAGTGATTCACCTGTAAATAATTTTGGAGCAAATCGAATCGGCGTCGATGAACTAACGGTTAGACCCCGCATAAAGTAAAGATGTTTGCCATCCTAGAAAACCTTCCTTCATTCATATTTGCTACCACCTTGTTGGTAATGGTTCCCGGTCAGGGAGTTGCCATGGTGCTTCGCCAATCAATAGTCGGTGGTCCTAAAGCGGCGCTCTTATCTTCAATCGGAAATTGCCTTGGAATCATGATCTGGAGCATTTCAAGTGCGGTTGGTTTATCGGCAATTTTCACCGAGTCTGAGACTGCGTACTTAATTCTTAAATGGACAGGCGTAATTTTCTTAACGTTGATATCAGCACAAACTTTCTACTCGCTTCGAGAAGAGTTCGGAAAATTTGATCTGGACAGCAAGATCCAGATCTCGGATTGGGGATCTTTCCGCCTGGGGCTAGTAACCAATTTGACCAATGCAAAAGCAGCTGTTTACGCGGTCGCCTTTATACCTGCATTTATTCCGCAACAGAGCTCTCTTGCCATAGGAATCATCACACTTGGTGCGGTCTGGGCAATCATTTCGATTGCGTGGAATATCGGACTTATTTGGACCGTTAAAAAGTCTTCGATTTATATTCAAAAACCCCAAGTACGAAGAGTCCTTACCGCTACATCTGCGATTGGAATACTAGGAATCGCCATTAGCTTGGCGGTCTCGTAAGACAGGCAGATGAGTACTACTTAGTTAGAGACTCGATAAAGGTTAGAGAGTTCTGGAAGATTAGCTCCTGGTCATAATCCATTGTTGCAACGTGATAACTATTCACAAGTTCAATTCTGCTCTTATTGGCTGAACCGATCTCATCCATGATGATCTCAGTATTTGTGACTGGCAGAGTGTGGTCCTCTACAGAATGAAAAAGCTGCACCGGGATAGTGACCTTGTTCAGATTACGTCTTGTAATTCGCAACATTTTAAGCAGCTGGTAAACGCCTCGAGTTGGTAGCGCGTCGTATCCCCATTCTGTAACTCCAGGACGCTTAATGTCATCTCCTACGCTGGTGCGCATCTTTTGAAGGCGTGACAAGAAAAATGCCAGCTCTACAGGTACACCCTTTACGTGGATCATCGGGTTAACCAAAACAACTCCGGTCAAAGAATCATTGTTTGATGCTGCAACATTGAGAACTGTTCCACCACCCATTGATAAACCAATTAAGAAAATTAAATCACAACTTTTTCGAAGTTCGCTGAGCTCAAACTCAACCTTTGCAGGCCATTCCTGCCATTTAACTTTGTTGAGATCTTCTGGATGTGTTCCATGTCCAGGCAACAATGGAACTCGAACTGAATACCCTTTGGAGTGCAAGAACTCTCCCCAAGGGCGCATCGAGGCAGGCGATCCAGTAAAACCATGAACCAGAAGTACGCCTATATGCGCGTTCTTTCCTGAACCCGTGGCAGCCCAATCCTGCATCCATCCATCAGGTGCTCCATCAACAGCCATGTATGAAGAGTACGACTGAAGTTATGTCGGAGCAATCACCTACCATTGCCGCTATGAGCAAAGTTGCTGAGAGGGAACTCTCCGAAACAGTATTTGCCGTCCTGGATTTAGAAACTTCAGGTGGTTCACCTCGTCTGGGAGCTGGAATCACTGAAATTGGAGTGGTGAAGGTAAAGGGCGGAGAAGTCCTCGCCACCTTTCAAAGTTTTGTTGATCCTGGTCACGCGCTGCCATACTTCATTACCGAATTAACTGGGATCACGGATGCAATGTTGATCTCTGCACCGTTTATCGATGAAATCCTTCCAACACTTTTTGAATTCCTAGGCTCTCCTGATGAGACAGTTGTTGTAGCCCATAACTCGCCCTTTGATCTAAGTTTTCTCAAGGCCGCAGCATTAACCCACGAGATCGATTGGCCTGAGTATCAAACTGTTGATACAGCACGGCTTGCTCGCGCGGTACTCGATAGAGATGAGGTAATCAACTGCAAGTTATCTACCTTGGCGCAGTTTTTTGGAGCACAGACCTCACCTAACCACCGTGCTTTGGATGATGCAAGAGCAACTGTCGATGTTTTACATGGATTAATAGAACGCTTAGCCGGATTTAACATCCATAACTTCGAACAGATGCGAAACTTTCCCTCTAAGAAAAAGAGAGTTAAGCGCCCAATCGCTGAGTAAGCTCAGCCCACTTAATAACAAGCTCCTTTGCCGCACCCGAATCCAGTGCAAGGTTTGCAGCATTTACTCCTGCGGCGATTCGATCATGTAATAACAAATCGGTGTGACCCTCATATGCCGCAATCGCTGCCGCCGCATTAAGCACACATGCATCTCTATGCGGACCTTGCTTACCCTCAAAAATCTCACTGGAGATACGAGCATTTTCTGCCCCATCACCACCTACTAAGGACTCAATAGGCGACAGGTTGATTCCAAAATCAGCAGGATTAATCAGACCGCTAACAATCTCCTCGGTTCCAATACTGAGCACCGATGTCGAAGTTGCAAGGGTTATCTCATCCAAGCCATCATCACCACGAAAAACAAAGCCATCTACTCCGCGATCGCCTAGAACCTGCGCCATAACTAGGTGCATACGTTCATTTGCGACACCGATTGCCGCTGCTTTAGGTTTTGCTGGATTTGCAAGTGGGCCCAAAATGTTGAAAACAGTTGGCGTTCCTAGCTCTTTTCTAGAAGCAGCGGCATGCTTCATTGCAGGATGGAAAACAGGCGCAAAGCAAAATCCGATACCAAGAGTATGAAAGCTCTTTTCAACGCCTTTTCCATCAAGATTAATGTTGATCCCAAGATTTTCAAGAAGATCTGCAGCCCCTGATTTGGATGAGGCAGCTCGGTTGCCATGCTTAATTACCTTGGCACCTGCAGCTGCCGCAATAATCGCTGCAGTTGTGGAGATATTAATTGTGTGTGCGCCATCTCCCCCTGTACCTACCGTGTCAACGGCACGTTCTGTAATAGAGATTGGAGCGCAATGTTGATACATCTGGTCTACTAAAGCCCCAACCTCTTCAGGGGTTTCACCTTTAGTTTTTAGCGCGATCAGAAAACCTTTAATATTTTCATTAGCCGCTTGCCCAGTAAGGATTTGGTTCATGCACCATTGGACTCGATCAGTTTCTAAATCTAATCCAGACTCGATAATTGCTATGTTTTCATCCCACAGCAATTGGCTCATGAGAAAATTTAAGCAGAAACTACTGAGACGCCGCGAAGTAATTCTGCAGCGGTCTTAGCTAGCGTAAATGGATCGATAGGATGGACAACAGATGCCTCAGCTAAAGACCAGGCGGCCAACCACTTATCCTCTTTACGACCTGTAATCACCAAGATCGGTGGGCAGTTGAAAACCTCATCCTTTAATTGACGGGCCATACCTAAACCGCCTTCTTGGGCGGCTTCGCCATCTAGAATGAAAAGATCTGCGCGGAATCCGCCGGCGAGGTTTTTCGAGTCAACATAAGCTCTCAAGGCCGAGCCAGTAGCAAACTCGTGAATCTCATGCTCTGGAAGATCCTTAGCAACCCTTGCACCAAGTGCAGAAACAATTGAGGAGCGAACTGAGGAGTCATCGGAGTACACAATGATCTGTTTTTTGGTCTCGGCCATTGGCACATTCTAATGAAAAAACCCGCGCAAAAAGACCCTGCCCCTTCTCAGAAATGCCCCTTTTTTAGGTGACCTGTTTCACCTCTTTATCGGCAAAATCAAGCCCATTCTGGCTGGCTCGAGGCAGACGGCGAGCAGCTTTTCGGGAATAATCGGCCCTATGTCAAGCCAAGCAGCACACCACAAGATCACCCGTCCTAATGCAGTAGCGGTCGGAACAATTGTCTGGCTCTCTAGCGAGCTGATGTTCTTCGCAGCACTCTTTGCCATTTACTTCACAACACGTGCGGTGCAGGGACCAACGATTTGGTCAGAGTCATCAGGGTTACTGAGCATCCCCTTTGCTGCATTTAATACAACAATCTTGGTGCTCTCATCTGTCACATGTCAGTTTGGTGTTTTTGCTGCTGAGCGTTTTCAAAACCGCCGCACAGGCAAACTCTTCCAAATTAATAAGTGGGGTATGCGCGAGTGGTTTGCTCTTACATTTTTGATGGGTTCATTCTTTATTGCCGGGCAGGTGTATGAATATGCACTTTTGGTTTCTGAAGGTTTAGCGCTGTCAACAAATGCATATAGCTCGATCTTTTATATTGCAACAGGTTTCCATGGTCTTCATGTGACCGGTGGATTAATCGCCTTCCTCATCGTGATGGTGCGTGTCTCTAAAGCTCGTCGCTTTACTCACCAACAAGCAACAACCGCAATTGTAGTTTCGTATTACTGGCACTTCGTCGACGTCGTATGGATCGCACTTTTTGCTGCGATTTATCTAGTTAAGTAGTAAGGAATATAAGTGAAGCGTCTATCCCGCTACCGTCGCCACAAGGCGGTTGGTCCTGCATTGTTGATCTTTGCATTGTTTGCGATTGGAACAACCTTTAGTGTTGCTAGTGCGACGACTACTGCGCAGACAACCACAGCCGATCGTTCAGCACTGATTGAAGAAGGCCGTCAGATCTTTTTAAAGGGCTGCTCTTCATGTCACGGTCTAAACTCTGAAGGTGGCGCAATCGCTCCATCGCTAGTTGGTGTTGGCGCTGCATCTGTTGATTTTCAGGTCGGTACCGGTCGCATGCCGATGGCTGATATGAGTCAGCAGGCTATGCGTAAGGCTCCTTTGTACACACCTGAAGAGACTGCAGCGCTCGCTGCATATGTCGCATCACTTGCTCCAGGACCTGAAATTCCAACGGAAGAACAGTTGAACTACGAACGTGATGGAAGCATCGCTGAAGGCGGCGAGTTGTTCCGAAACAATTGCGCGATGTGCCACAACTTTGCTGGACAAGGTGGAGCTCTTACACAGGGCAAGTACGCACCAACTTTGATGGGTATTGAACCAAAGCACATTTACGAAGCAATGGTTACTGGCCCACAAGCGATGCCGGTTTTTAGTGATAAAACAATTACACCTGAAGAGAAGAAATCAATTATCAAGTGGATTAAGCATGCAGAGTCTGAACCAAATCTTGGTGGTGCATCTCTTGGACGTGTAGGTCCTGTAACTGAAGGTTTGCTTGCATGGACCCTAGGTCTAGGACTTCTTATTGGTGTAGCTGTATGGCTAGCTATGAAGGCGAGATAAACAATGTCTAATGAAATCGAAGCGATTAAAGATCCAGGATTACCTGCGCACGTCCATAGAAAAGCAGATCACGATCCTGTTGCAGCCAAGCGCGCAGAGCGTCAGGTTGCAATCCTCTTTGGAATATCATCACTAGGAACTTTGTTACTTGTTGCTTCTTTCTTCATCCCTGATGATGTCTTTGTATTTGTACCAGTTATGGGAAATCAGAACGCTCACCAATTAGGTCTTGGTTTAGGTATGGCTATCTCGCTCTTCTTTATTGGAATGGGTGCGATCCATTGGGCAAAAACTTTGATGCCCGATCAAGAGGTAATTGCACATCGTCACGAGTTCAGATCCCCAGATGAAGATCGTAAAGAGTTTGTCGCCGCTGTTAAGGATGGTGCTAACGCTTCTGGACTTGGTCGTCGTTCATTGATCAAGCGTTCACTAGGTGCAGCACTTGGATTGTCTGCGATCTCTCCCCTATTACTTCTTCGCGACTTAGGTCCGCTTCCAGGAAATGATTTAAAGGAAACTTCATGGAAAGCCGGCACCTATTTAGTTACCGACCCAGGTGATCGCAGAATCCGTGCCTCTGACCTTGAAGTTGGCGCTGTTGCACAGGTTTTACCTGAAACCGATGACCCTGAACATCGCAAGCTCAATGACATTGCAAAGGATGCATTGCTGCTGATCCGCCTTCGCCCTGAAGAGTTCAACTTGGATGCAGAGCGCCTTAGCTGGACACATGAGGGCATCATCGCCTTCTCAAAGATCTGTTCTCACATGGGTTGTGCTGTTGCTTTGTATGAACAAACCACCAAGCACCTGCTGTGCCCATGTCACCAATCAACATTTGATGTCACACGTGCCGCAAAGGTCATTTTTGGGCCTGCGGCTAGACCACTTCCGCAGTTAAATATCACAGTGGATGCTGAAGGTTTCCTTATGGCACGCACACCATTTACAGAACCAGTTGGACCTAGCTTTTGGGGGCGTATCTCATCATGACAACTGAACAAAAATTAGGACAAGTTGCTAACTATGTTGATGAGCGAACTGGTGCTGCAGCATGGATGAAGAAGAATCTGCAGAAGGTGTTTCCGGACCATTGGTCATTTCTTCTCGGTGAAGTCGCGCTGTACTCATTCATCATCCTGCTTCTATCTGGAACATATCTAACGTTTTGGTTTGACCCTTCTGCTCGTGAGGTTATTTATGAAGGCAGCTATGAACCTCTAGAGGGTGTGCAGATGTCTGCCGCTTACGCATCAACTCTGCATATCTCATTTGAGGTTCGCGGTGGCTTGTTGATGCGACAGATCCACCACTGGGCAGCACTTATCTTCATGGCAGCGATCGTTGCCCACTTAATGCGTGTCTTTTTCACGGGAGCCTTCCGTAAGCCACGTGAAGGAAACTGGATCATCGGTATTGGACTTCTTACCCTAGGAATTGTTGAAGGATTCCTTGGTTACTCACTTCCAGATGATCTACTTTCTGGAACAGGTATTCGTATCGCTGAAGCGATTATTCAAGCGATACCCGTTGTGGGCTCCTATCTCTCCTACTTTGCCTTTGGCGGAGCCTTCCCTGGTGAAGCATTTATTCCACGTATTTACATCGTCCACGTTCTTTTGCTGCCAGGTGCATTCTTGGCGCTAATCACAGCCCACTTAATGATGGTCTGGTACCAGAAGCACACGCAGTTCCCTGGTCCAGGACGTACTGAGAAGAATGTTGTTGGTTACCCATTGATGCCTGTTTACATGGCAAAGGCTGGTGGATTCTTCTTCATCGTATTTGGTGTAATCGCATTTATCTCAGCTGTTGCATCTATCAATCCGATTTGGCTTTATGGTCCTTACACACCGGGTCAAATTTCAGCTGGATCACAGCCAGACTGGTACATGGGTTGGCTCGATGGTTTAGTTCGTATGGCTCCACCGCTTGAAACTTACTTCTTTGGGTACACAATTTCTTGGAACATTTTGATTCCGGGGTTGATCGTTCCTGGAATCTTGTTTACCGGAATGGCTCTGTATCCATTCATTGAAAGTTGGATCACAGGAGACAAGCGTGAGCACCATCTATTAGATCGCCCACGTAACGCTCCTAACCGCACCGCACTTGGTGCGATGTCAATTACCTTCATGGTCGTCGCATTAATCAACGGTGGTAATGACTTAATTGCAACTCACTTTGATTTATCGATCAACCAAATCATGTGGGGCACACGAATTGGTATCTTCGTTTTGCCTCCGCTTGCATTTGTAATCACCAAGCGTTTATGTCTATCTCTACAGCGCGCAGATCGCGAACTAGTACTGCATGGTCGTGAGACTGGACGTTTGCTTCGCTTGCCTAGCGGTGAGTTTGTTGAAGTACATGAGCCAATCTCACCTGAGAAGGCTTACCTGCTGACATCTCATGAACAAGCACCTGCCTTGGAGCTTCCTGAGGTGGATGCTCGCGGAGTAAAGCGTGCTGGCGCCCTTCGCAACAAACTTCGCTCTCGAATGAGTGTTGCTCACTCTGAAGCGGTTCCAAAGGCAACCGCTGAAGATCTTAAGGAGATCGAAAGCCACTAAGTTGAGATAAGTGGCTAAGCTCTTATTACAAGCCAAACACCCAAGGCGGTAACTCCAATACCCAGGAGGCCTTGGGTGTTTACTTTTTCACCGAAGAGAAAAAAGGCTTCAATCGCCGTGGCTGGTGGAACAAGATAGAACAATGAAGATACAGAGGCCGCGCTGCCTGTATTGAGTAACCACAGCAGCAGCAAAATAGCACCGACCGACAATACAAGCAGCAACCAAATGAATGCACCAATAAATTGTGCGTTCCAAGTGATGCTCATCTGTCCAGTGCCCACCGCTAACAAAGCAAGAACGGCGCCAGAGAAAAGATATTGATAGGCAGTTCCTGCAAGTAGTGGAATATCTGCGCCGACCCTCTTTTGGAGCAATGTAGCTGTGGTGCTACCGATCAGAGCGATCACAATTGCAGCAACAGCTGTCCACGAGATCTGCGAATCAAAGGTAGGGCCTAGAACCAATAAAACTCCCACAAGCCCCAGGAACAATCCGATTACTTGCTTAGCGCGAAGCTTTTCACCCAATACCTTGATCGCAATCAGTGAGACCAAAACTGGCTGAAGACTAGTAACCACCGCTGCAACACCTGCGGGCAACCCTTGAGAGATTGAGTAAAAGACTCCCCCGAGATAACAGGCATGCAAGAAGAAGCCGATCAGAAAAGAGCGAGTAATTGCTTCTCTGCCGATCCTGATCTGCATGCTCATTAGTTGGGCAACAATAAAGAGCAATAGTGACGCGAGAAGAACTCGGATTGCAAGGAAAATAAAGGGATCTGCATATGGAAGGCCGTACTTAGCGCCTACAAAACCTGTACTCCACAGCAGAACAAAAACAAGAGGAGCAAATCTTTGTAAGCTCAAGCCTCGCAAATTGACTTCAACTTTACAAGTGACTTAGCCATCCATCGTGGATTGTGATCCATTGCTCCAGTTTTTTTGAGCCACCATTTGGCAAAGGAAGGAATTTCGCTTGCATCAAATGATTCGGTTACAACGGTTTGATTTGGAGTAATAGCCTGTAGTTCATAACACCATGTCCACTTCATGAGGTGGCACCATGTGATCTTCTTGTTCTCCTCAAAGGCTACGACTGTGTTTTTGATTCGATATGGAACCTTGATCTTCATCGCCATGCCAAATCTTGCACCAAGATAGAGCCGCTCCGGGCCTGAAATTGCCTTCTTGACCGTTCCTGAACCATCAAAACGCTGATGGGCTGCCGGGTTTGCAATTAGATCAAAGATTACCTGCGCTGGAGCATCAATCGTGATTCGAGCTGCGGCGGTATTTGGAAAATCTACCGGCAGAATTTCAGCGCGAATCGAACTCATTAGTGAGCAGAAGCTATCTCTGGCTTTTCATACTCAGTTACCATTCCGATGATTGAGATAACGAGCGCACCTAAGCCAATAAGTGAGAGCCACCAACCAATAATTAAACCGAGTGCGAAGACACATGAGCTAACCGCTACGGGCAATGGCCACCATGAGTGAGGGCTATAGAAACCTAGCTCGCCTGCACCATCGGAAATCTCGGCCGTTAAATTATCTTCCGGCAAAATCACGCCGATACGCTTTTGCGTAAACCACACATAGAAGCCCACCATTCCGGCAAGTGCGCCTGAAAGAAGCAGTGCACTAATACCTAATGGTTCGCCGCCAATGTAGAAGTAAACAATTGTGACCGCGAAGTAAAAAACGCTCAATCCACCAAATAGTTGCCAGGAAGCCTTCATGAGTTAGCTCTTTCCCTCCGTCTTGATGTGTGGATGGTGCAGATCAAAGGCTGGTCGCTCTGAAGAGATACGAGGCATTGATAAGAAGTTGTGGCGTGGAGGCGGACAAGATGTAGCCCACTCAAGCGATGCTCCGTAACCCCAAGGATCATCCACACCAACCATCGGAGATTTACGTGTGATCCAAATATTGATTGCAAATGGAATCATTGAAAGTGCCAAGAGGAATGAACCAATGGTTGAGACCGTATTCATAAAGGTGAATCCATCAGTTGGCAAAAAGTCTGCATAACGACGTGGGAAGCCCTTGATTCCTAGCCAGTGTTGAATTAGGAAAGTCAGATGGAAGCCAAAGAAAAGGGTCCAGAAGTGAATCTTTCCTAATGTCTCATTGAGCATGCGACCTGTGAACTTTGGCCACCAGAAGTAGAAGCCAGCAAACATTGCAAAGACAACTGTTCCGAAAAGAACGTAGTGGAAGTGTGCAACCACGAAGTAACTTGCTGAAACAGCAAAATCAAGTGGCGGTGAAGCAAGGATGATTCCTGTGATTCCACCGAATAAGAAGGTAACCAAGAAGCCCATTACCCACAACATCGGTGTTTCAAAGGTTACGTGACCACGCCACATTGTGCCGATCCAGTTAAAGAACTTAACACCTGTCGGAATACCAATAAGGAATGTCATGAATGAGAAGAAGGGCAGGAGAACCTGTCCGCTGGCAAACATGTGGTGTGCCCAAACAGAGACAGAAAGTGCCGCGATAGCAATCGTTGCAGCGATGAGACCTAGGTATCCGAAGATTGGTTTGCGACTAAAGACCGGCAAGATCTCAGTTGCAATACCAAAGAATGGAAGTGCCAGGATGTAAACCTCTGGGTGTCCGAAGAACCAGAAGAGGTGCTGCCACAACATCGCTCCACCATTTGCTGGATCAAATAAATGCGTGCCGTAGAGACGATCGGCTTCAAGACCTAAGAAAGCTGCAGCCAATGGCGGGAATGCAAGTAGAACAAGAATTGAAGTTAACAAAACGTTCCAGGAGAAGATCGACATACGGAACATCGTCATGCCTGGCGCACGCATCGTAAAGATTGTCGTAATGAAGTTAACGCCACCAAGAATTGTTCCAACACCACTGATAGCAAGACCAAGTAACCATAGATCTCCACCAATACCAGGTGAATAAGTTGAGTTAGAAAGTGGCGCGTAAGCGGTCCAACCAAATGAAGCTGCACCTCCTGGTGCAAGGAAACCAGCAAAGGTCATTATTCCGCCGAAGAGGAAAAGCCAGTAAGAGAGCATGTTCAAACGAGGGAATGCAACATCTGCCGCGCCGATTTGCAGAGGCATGATTACATTTGCAAAGCCCACAAAGAGCGGAGTTGCAAACATAAGCAGCATGATCGTTCCATGCATAGTAAAGATCTGGTTGTATTGATCATTGCTCAAGAACTGCATTCCGGGACGGGCTAATTCAGCACGCAGAGCAAGTGCAAGCACTCCTCCAATAAGGAACCATGCAAAGGATGTCATCAGGTAGAGGTACCCGATGGTCTTGTGATCAGTTGAAGTAATCCACTTTACGAAGCTCTTTCCCTTTGGAGTCGGCATGGGACGAGTAGCAGTCATCGTTGGCTTTTCTGCATAAGTTGTCATGCTTGGCCTTCCTTAATTGACTCTAGATAAGCGTCGTATTCAGCTGGGGTTACAACCTTTACCGTGAATAACATTTGTGTGTGATTGCGACCGCACAAAATGTTGCAACGCCCTGGAAACTCACCCAGCTTGTTAGCGGTGAATTCAAGTGAGTTGGTGACACCTGGCAGGTTTTGCATTTGAATCATGAACGCTGGAATCCAGAAGCCATGAACAACATCATTTGAGGTAATCGTGTAGCGAACTCTTTCGCCCAAAGGCACGACCAAAGTAGGTATCTGCTCGGGTGTTCCGGTGACAACCGCCTTAGGACCTGCTTCAGGATAACCAAACTGCCAGGACCACTGGAAGCCTTCGACAGTGATCTCATGTGCGTAGGTATTTGTCTTTTCCGTAATTACATTTTGCTTTTGAACTGTGTAGTAAAACAGGAAAACGGTAATGATGATTGGAATTAATGTGTAGGCAACCTCAACAGGAACGTTGTACTGTGTTTGCTTTGGAAACTCTGGTCCATCTTTTTTGCCGCGATGAAATACCGCTGGCCACAAGATCAAAACTAAAGTGAAGATTCCGACAACTGCAGCAGTAATCCAAAAGCCTTCCCATAGCGGGATCGACTGATCATTAACGCTTGTCACACCCTCTGGAAAACCCAAACCGGAAACATTTGAACAACCGGTAAGAAGCAAGATTGGCGCTGAAAACAGGAGAGCTTTTAATGGGGTGCGTAAGCTGCGTCGGGACATGGCCTAAGGATAGTTTGAAATCGGCTTGAGCGTGGCACCAGCCCAATCTGAAGGAGGGGTGGCACTGCTCACATTACTTAAGGTGCTGCGAGACCTCGTTGGCTGCATCCTTGCCGTAAGCCTCTTCAAACCGGGCCACGAACTCTTCCTTGGTAAATCGATACTCCTGAGTTCCCAGAGTTTCGATGACATAGGTTGCAATTAGCGCTCCCAGCTGGGCGCATCGCTCATGAGAAAGACCCCAGGCAAGCCCTGCGATAAAACCTGAACGGAATGAGTCGCCAACACCTGTTGGATCGGTCTTGGATTTTTCTTGAGGGCAGGTAACTTGAACAAACTCCCCTGCCGCACTTTCAACCTTTGCACCCTGTGAACCAAGTGTGACAACTCTGTACTTGACTCGCTCCAGAATCTCGCGATCACTCCAGCCAGTTTTCTGCATCGCCAAAGCTAACTCATACTCGTTAAGAAATAGATATGAAGCGCCATCGATCAGCATCTTGATCTCATCACCTGACATGCGCGCCATCTGTTGTGAAGGATCAGCGGCAAATGCAATACCTAATTGGCGGCAGACTTCGGAGTGACGCAACATCGCTTCTGGGTCATCTGGCGAAATCACCATCATGTCTAAGCGACCCGTTTTTTCCATAATCGGAGAGAGCTCAATGTTGCGCGCCTCTGACATCGCTCCTGGAAAGAATGACGCGATCTGGTTGAGATCTTGATCTGTTGTCACAACAAAGTGTGCGGTGTGCAAAGTAGTTGAGACCAATGCGTGAGAGGTATCGACCCCGTGACGTGAAAGCCATGCTTCGTAATCAGCCCAGTCCTTACCGACCGCAGCAATCAAGATTGGATTAAGACCAAGAACACCCATTCCATAGGCGATATTTGCTGCACATCCACCACGTCGCACATCAAGGCTATCTACGAGAAAACTTAGTGAAACCTTTTCCAATGAACCGGCAACGAGTGACTCGGTGAACTTTCCAGAGAAAGTCATCAAATGGTCAAGACCCACCGAACCCGCTACACCAATTTTCATGTAGGGATCCTAATGTCTAAAGGGAGGTTACTTAGTTAAAGGAATCGCCGCAGGCACAAGAACCTTGCGCATTTGGATTATCGATTGTGAAGCCTTGCTTTTCGATGGTGTCGACAAAATCAATTGTTGCACCTGAAAGATATGGGTCAGACATCTTGTCTGTGATTACCTTGACGGCGCCAAACTCGCGCACGATATCGCCATCCATGTTGCGATCATCAAAGTACAACTGGTACTTAAGTCCTGAGCAGCCACCAGGTTGAACAGCTACACGCAGATTCAGGTCATCGCGACCTTCTTGAGCTAACAGTGCGGCCACCTTAGAAGCGGCTACATCTGTAAGAAGAATTCCTGTGTTTGTTGTTGCCTCTGTAGTCATTAATGCTCTCCTCTATTGACCTTCAGCGGTAATCCTACTCCCCGACAACCCCTGTTGCGAGTCGAGCGGAAACAGAGTCGGCCTCTATAGTTGCCCCATGACAAGCAATGAAGGCAAGGGTCGTCCAACCCCAAAGCGAAAAGAAGCTGAATCGAAGCGCAAGGTTTCAACCTTGGCCCCAATCGTTACCAAGGATCAGAAACGAGCGTCAAAGGCGCTTGCTCGTGAAAATCGTGTGGCACATCGTGCTGCTTATCTTCGCGGCGAAGAGGCAGCTCTTCCTGCTCGAGATAAAGGTCCAGCCCGTCGCTATGTTAGAAACTTTGTAGATTCACGACGCTCTATCGGTGAATACTTTTTGCCAATCATCTTTATTGTCTTGGTTCTAACACTCTTCCCAATCGCAGCAATTCAGATTGCAGCTGTCGCATTGATGTATGCGGTACTAATCATCGCTGTTATTGATGGATTCTTTCTTTCGCGCAAAGTTCGCAAAGCAGTAGAGGCAAAGTTCCCAGGAACATCTACCAAGGGTCTTGGGATGTATGCCTGGTTGCGTTCAACTCAGATGCGACGCTTGAGAGCCCCACACCCACAAGTAAAGGTTGGCGAAACGATTAATTAAGCCCGAGGGTTCGGACTTTCATTTTTCTTAGGATCACGCTCTGGCAATTTGCCTAGTGCGTTATCGATCGCCTTCATGATTTCAGCATCTAGTTTTACACCTGCTGCCTTCACATTTTCCTTAACCTGAGATGGTTTTGTTGCACCCATGATTGCACTGGAGACATTCGGATTTTGTAAAACCCAAGCGATTGCCAGCTGAGACATTGATAGTCCTGCTTGATCCGCGATCGGCTTGAGCTTTTGTACAGCCTCTAAAACCTCATCACGCATCCAGCCCTTGATCATGTTTGCGCCACTGCCCTTGTCAGTTGCTCGAGATCCCGCCGGTGCCTTCTTGCCTGGAAGATACTTTCCGGTAAGTACACCCTGTGCCATTGGGGACCATACGATTTGGCCGATGCCCTCTTTTTTCGATAAAGGAACAACCTCTGACTCAATGACTCGCCATAAAGCTGAGTACTGAGGTTGACTAGAAACAAAACGGTTGTAACCACGGGCATCTTGAATAGCTAGCGCTGACTTAATTTGAGATGCGTTCCATTCAGAAAAACCGATGTAATGAACCTTGCCTGCGCGAATCAGATCATCAAATGCGCTTAAGGATTCTTCTAGCGGAGTCTCGTAGTCAAAGCGGTGCATTTGATACAAATCGATGTGATCTGTTTGCAATCGCTTTAATGATGCGTTGCAGGATTCGATGATGTGCTTGCGAGACAACCCTCGATCATTTTTGCCTGGACCTGTTGGCCAGTAGACCTTTGTAAAAAGTTCGTAGGATTCACGTTTTACACCCTTGAGCGCTTTACCCAAAACTGTTTCAGCCTTTGTTCCGGCATAAACATCTGCGGTATCAAAGGTGGTGATTCCTTCATTAAGAGCTGCCTTCACACATTTGATCGCAGCATCTGATTCGATCTGATTTCCATGGGTAATCCAGTTTCCATATGAGATCTCAGAAACATACATTCCGGTACTGCCAAGGCGTCTGTATTCCATGCTTAGAAGCCTACGACGAGCGCGCCTAGTTGCCAACCCCACACCGTTGTGGTTTGGTTCGCTCACAACTTAATAGCTCATCTAGTGGGGGAAGTTCGGTGGAAATCCGACGCTGACCCGCAACCGTAAATCGCTGAGATGTTAAATCAGATAAGCGATAAGTCGGATTACCCATTAGACCGAGATGAGACAAACACCCGCCGAGGTTTGCGGGGTGTGCTCCTAAGGCTAGAGAGATCGGCACCGCCATCTACTCTGTTTACGGTTCACTCCCTGTGAGACTCTTTTAATTTTGAGAGGCTACACAGCAATGAAGTTCAAAGTATTTCTAGCGGCAGTTGTTATCACCGCACTTTCTATTCCATCATCACAAGCTAGTTCAACAGGTTGGCGTTACTGGGGTTACTTTCAGGCAGCACCTGGTGCAAATACCTGGACCCCAGCGATGACAGGACCTACGGTCAATGTTGTTGATGGTTCAGTTGAAGGTTGGGCTTTTACCTTCAGTAATGATGCAATTCCAGATGCAAAATCTCCCAAGCTCGCACCATCTTTTTCCAAGATTTGTGGAAAGACCAAAGCGGTGGCCGGTAAGAAGCGGATCGCAGTAATGATTGATTTCGGTTCAGCGGTGCTTCGCCCAAAGGGTGAATCAACTCCGCGCCTTGTTCAACGATGCGTTGTTGCAGATAAAGATGCTTTGGGCATAGATGTGCTTGGCCAGGTTGCCAAGGTGCGCGCTCAAGGCTCTGGCTTTATCTGTGGGCTTAATGGTTATCCCGCTAAAGAGTGTGGCGTCGAGATGAAAACCCCTAAGGGATACCTCAAGAAGTAAAAATGATGAAACCCTCACTGCACCCATTTACTTGGTGGCTGTGGGCTATCGGTTTAGCTATTGCAATAGTTCGATTTGATAGCACATGGTTCACCCTTGCATGCGTGGGTGCAGTGACGGTCATTGTTTACATGTTTCGAGAAGATGCACCATGGGCGAAGAGTTTTGATTGGACGCTCAAACTTTCCATCTGGATTCTTGCAATTAGAACTTTGATTGGAGTAACCATCGGAGTGCCGATTCCAGGTACTGAGATGTTTCGCTTACCCATACTCCCCTTACCAACCTGGATGCCAGGTATTCGAATCGGCGGCGTTGTTACATGGGAACGTTTGTCCTCATCGCTGACTGAAGGTTTAATGATTTGTTCAATCATCGTGATCTTTGGAGCAGCTGCCTCATTAACTAGCCCACATCGCTTGCTTCGGGTTTTGCCAATCTATATATATGAGTTTGCAGTTGCAGTTGTGATTGCGGCCTCTGTGCTGCCACAGTTAGTAACTTCGGTGAAGAGAATTAGATTGGCACAGCGTCTAAGAGGGCAAAACACCCGTGGATTAACCTCGTGGAAACGAGTCGCAATTCCATTGCTGGAAGAGTCACTTGCAAGATCACTTGATTTAGCTGCCGCTATGGATAGTCGAGGTTATGGAGTGAGCAAGAAACGTTCGCGCTACCGCCCAATTTCCTGGCGATTGAAGGATTCTTTGGTTGTTATCTCGGCTTTGGGATTGGTTGTGATCTCATGATTAAGTTTTCACATGTTTCTCTTATTTACCCTAACTCGACAACAACTGTTCTGGAAGATTTAAATCTGACGATCGCCGAAGGTGAGTTGGTATTAGTTATCGGATCGACAGGATCTGGTAAATCCTCTTTGCTGCGGCTAATTAATGGATTGGTACCGCACCACACTGGTGGAATCCTTGCCGGAGATGTCAGTGTCGATGGCGTCTCTACCCAAATGACAAAGCCAGGTGGAATGGCGCATCTGATCGGAATCGTTGGACAAAACCCAGCAAATGGTTTTGTTGCAGATACCGTTGAGGAAGAGCTTGCATTTGGATTGGAGACACTGAACTTAGCAAATGATGTTATGCGCAAGAGGGTTGAAGAGGTATTAGATCTACTGAGCCTTGCACCATTGCGCGATCGCGCCCTTGCGACCTTAAGTGGCGGCGAACAACAAAGAGTTGCCATTGGTGCAGCCCTGGTCACTCATCCCAAAGTTTTAGTTTTAGATGAACCCACAAGCGCATTAGATCCCATTGCCGCTGAAGAGGTTCTATCTATCCTTCATCGGTTGGTACATGACTTAGGTCTGACTGTTGTCGTCGCCGAACACAAATTGGAGCGTGTTATTCAGTTTGCCGATCGCATTGTTCATATCAGCGGAGATGGTGTTGCACATGTGGGTACTCCAGAAGAGATCTTGATGCAATCTCCTATCGCTCCTCCCATCGTCCACCTTGCAAGAGCGTTGGGGCTGAAGGAGATCGGAACAACGGTGCGCGAAATGCGGCGTATGACTACAGATTTAAGAGAGGGTTTGACTGCAAAAAACAAAGTTGAAGAAGTACATTCTGGCGAAAATGTGATCTCCTTCGAAAAGTTAACAGTTACTTATGGATCCAAGACCGCTCTTAACGCCTTAACATCTCAAATAAGAACAGGCGAAATCGTTGCGATCATGGGACGAAATGGAGCAGGAAAAAGTTCGCTACTCAAGGCAATTGCCGGTGTTGATCATCCTGAATCTGGGAGTGTGAACTTATTGGGAGCTAACCCATTTGAGCTTCACGGAAAAAAACGTAGAGAGAAGATTGGCTTTATTCCGCAAGAGCCAAGTGATCTTCTATACGGACAATCTGTTGAGATTGAATGCCAACATGCTGATAAGGACAATGAGATAACGCCCGGAACTACCTTTACCTTGTTGCAACAATTAGTTCCTGGAATATCTACGGCGACCCATCCCCGAGATCTGTCAGAAGGGCAAAGACTTGGGTTAGCGCTCAGCGTTGTGCTTTCATCAAACCCATCAATCTTGATCTTGGATGAGCCCACTCGAGGCCTCGATTACGAAGCAAAAAATGAGTTAACGCGGATTCTGATTAATTTTGCCACCGCTTTTGGAAAGGCGGTTTTACTTGCAACCCATGATGTTGAACTAGTGGCAGAGCTTGCAACCAGAGTTATTTTCATTGCAGATGGTGACATCGTTGCTGATGGATCGACTTTGGATGTTCTGCTGTCATCCCCTGCCTTTGCTCCACAAGTTGCCAAAGTCATGTCGCCTCAGCCATGGCTGCGCGTGAAAGATGTGATGGCAGCGATTGAAGGAATGCAGTGAATACAACAGCAGATGTGGTTTCATTTTCAAGAAAAACAGGCTGGGTGTTACTTGTGGCATCCATCTTTAGTGCTGCAGGATTTGTGTGGCCCTTCTTTTACAAGGGTGAAAATCTTCCACAAACACAATTGTTTTTCTGGATTGCCGTAGCGGTCTCTTTTGTTGTGGTGGTGCTTCAGATATCCAGTCAGCAACTAGATGCAAAATCTGTAGCGCTCTTAGGTGTTCTATCGGCGTTGATTGCCGCCTTGCGCCCATTAGGTGCTGGAGCAGTTGGTATTGAACCTATGTGGTTTATCTTGATTTTATCTGCGCGAGTATTTGGATCATCATTTGGTTTTCTACTTGGAATGATTTCGATGTTTGCATCAGCGCTGCTGACCGGTGGAATTGGGCCTTGGCTTGGCTACCAAATCTTTGCTGCAGCTTGGATCGGATTGCTCGCAGGAGCTTTACCGAAAAAATTCAGAGGTATTCAAGAGATTGGAATGCTGATTCTCTTTTCGGTTTTTGCTTCTGGTTTGTTTGGCCTTTTAATGGATCTTCAATTCTGGCCATGGGCTCTGGGCTCAACGACTCAGCTTTCATATATACCTAATGGGGATTTAGTAACCAATTTTGAGCGCTTCATCACCTTCCACTTTGCAACTGCAATGGCATGGGATATTCCTCGCGCGATTTTTACTTCGGTGCTTATCGCATTTACTGGTTCGGCGGTTTTGTCAGCGCTGCGACGAACACGTACAAGGGCGGCTTTCTTAGCCCCAATAGCCTTTAACGAACATGTGAAGTAACAAAGGGAAGTTTTACAACCTCACACTGAGAGTCACGTCCGCGCACATCGATAACAAGAGTTTGACCGAGTTCAACATCTGGGCGCAAGAGCGCAAGAGCGATACCCACCTTTAATGTTGGTGAAAAAGTACCGCTAGTAACCTCCCCGACAACTTCGCCCATTGAGTTTTTTACAATCATTCCCGCCCGTGGGATCCCACGATCAAGGGATTTGATTGCAAAGCTCTTGCGTGGTGCACCTGAAGTTTTTTGAGCCTTCAAAATTTGTGAGGCTATGAACTCCTCTTTTTTCCAACCTACCGCCCAGCTAGCACTGGCCTCTACCGGAGAAATCTGCAAACTCAGTTCATGTCCATGCAGTGGGTAGCCCATTTCAGTTCTTAAGGTGTCACGTGCGCCCAATCCGCACACTAAACCGCCCATTGGAGAGATCACCGCAGTAATTGCATCCCACACGCGTGATGCATCTTCAACCTTAGGCAATAGCTCATAGCCAAGTTCTCCGGTGTATCCAGTTCGGCACACAATTACATCGGCACCAGAGATATTCACATGTGTAAATGCCATGTAATCAATGTCGATGTTAATCCCAAGTTCAGCAAGCACTTGCGGTGCAAGTGGGCCCTGAATCGCTAAAACTGCAAAATCATTATGTAGATTCTTAACTTCGATGCCAGCGGGTGCTTGTTCCTGTAAAACTTTGACGACATCACTTGTATTAGATGCGTTAGGAACTAGGAAAAAATCACTAGCTGAGTTTCGATATGCAATCAGATCATCGACTACTCCACCATCGGGGGCACATAACAAGGTGTATTGAGCCGAACCATCTTCTATTTTGTTGAGATCATTAGTCAGGCAATGATTGAGAAAGGCAAGAGCGCCTTCGCCAATTACAGAGGCTTTGCCTAGGTGGGATACATCAAAGAGTCCGACCCGCTCGCGGACCGCTGTGTGCTCAGCCAGGACCCCCGCACCTGGATACTCAATAGGCATCATCCAGCCACCAAAATCAGCCATCTTGGCCTTCAACTGCAGGTGTTTTTCATTTAAAGGCGAGCTCTTCATTGTGCAAACCTACCAAGAGTTCTATTACGCTTGCGGGTATGAGCACATTAAAGATTTCAGATGGCGTTGTTAAAGATGAGGTTCTAGTCCTGGGGCTAACCTCAACCAATTCAAAGGGCGGACTCGCAATTGAAACTGGTGAAATGGCCATAGACACTAAAACTGTTCTTGCACAGCTCAATGACATGGGTGCAACCGGTAAGGCAGATGAAGTAATTAAGGTGCCAGGCACGCATGTTCGCTTATTGGTATTTACCGGCCTTGGCAGTAAATCTGCGCAGTACACACATGAGAATCTTCGTCGAGCGGCAGGTGCTGCATCTCGAGCATTAGCAGGTAACTCTTCAGCGACATTCTCACTTCCGGCAAAGAGCTTGCAAGAGGTTGCAGCTGTTGCCGAGGGAGCCGCCCTTGGCGCATACTCCTTTACAGAGTTTCGCGGATCTACTAAGGCGGATTTCAAAGCGCCATTGAAAACAATCACTATTCATTCAAAGCTTGCCTCATCTGCTGATGCTAAGGCTGCGGTAACTCGCGCAGCAATCATTGCAAAGTACACATACTTAGTTCGAGATTTAATCAACACTCCCCCAAGTCACTTAACTCCAGATTCATTTACCAAAAAGATGGCGGCGGTTGTAAAGGCTGCAGGTGGTGCGAAATCTGGTTTGAAGATACAGATTTGGGATGAGAAGCAGTTGAAGTCACAAGGCTTCGGCGGAATTATTGGCGTGGGCCAAGGCTCTGCAAATCCACCTCGCTTGCTGCATATTTCCTACACCCCCAAGGGCAAAGCTTCGAAGCGATATGCATATGTCGGAAAGGGCATCACCTTTGATACAGGTGGCTTAGCTCTCAAACCCGCTGCCGGTATGGAAGCGATGAAATCAGATATGAGCGGAGCTGCAGCTGTCAGCGCCGCAGTTGTTGCAATCGCTGAATTGAAATTAAATGTTGCAATCGATGCATGGGCACCACTTGCTGAAAACATGCCAAGTGATACCGCTACTCGTCCAAGTGACATCATCACAATCTTCGGTGGAAAGACTGTTGAAGTGTTGAACCCAGATGCTGAGGGTCGTTTAGTTCTTGCTGATGCATTGATGAAGGCACAAAGTTCAAAAAATGCATTGGATGGAATCGTTGATGTAGCGACCTTGACCGGCGCACAAGTTGTTGCTCTCGGAACTCGCACTAGCGCGGTTATGACTAACAACCCCGATTTCAGTGAAGCCTTCATGAAGGTGGCCGCACTCAGTGGTGAGCAGTTCTGGCCGATGCCACTTCCTGAGGAGCTTCGCGCCTCTCTTGATTCACCGGTTGCTGATTTAGCAAATATTGGTGATCGCATGGGCGGGATGTTGGTTGCTGGACTGTTCTTGAAGGATTTTGTCGCTCCAGAACTTCCGTGGCTCCACTTGGATATTGCAGGCCCTGCCTACAACGAGGCAAAGCCCCATGGCTACACCCCGGTGGGTGGAACCGGCGTATCTCTGCGCTCACTTGTGACATTGGCCGAACAGGGCTAGCCCCGACCTTTGCATTGGGAAGTTTCACCCTCTTTGGGGCAAGATAGGCACCTAGCCCGCGTGGGCGCATGGAGGGAGCCGTTTAGTGTCTCAATTTGATCTCGTCATCCTTGGTGGAGGAAGTGGTGGTTACGCCGCTGCTCTTCGCGGAGCCCAGCTGGGCTTAAGCGTTGCCTTAATCGAAGCGGACAAGGTCGGTGGAACATGTCTGCACCGCGGCTGTATCCCAACTAAAGCATTACTTCATTCAGCTGAGATTGCAGATGGCGCTCGCGAAGGTGCTCACTTTGGAGTCAAGTCAACATTTGATGGCATTGATATGGCAGGCGTTAACGCCTACAAAGATGGCGTTATCAACAAGTTGCACAAAGGTTTGTCAGGTTTAGTTAAGTCACGCAACATCACATATGTCGAAGGCTATGGAAAGTTAGTTGCTAAAGACACCGTTGAAGTAAATGGAACCCGCTACACAGGTAAGAATGTAATTCTTGCTACCGGTTCATATGCAAAGACTTTGCCTGGGCTTGAGATTGATGGCGAGAAGATCATTACCTCTGATCACGGAACAAAGATGAGTTATGTCCCAAAGAGCGTAATCGTTCTGGGTGGCGGAGTTATTGGCTGCGAGTTTGCATCTGTTTGGAAGTCATTTGGTTCAGAGGTAACCATCATTGAAGGTTTGCCGCATTTGATCGCTCTAGAAGATGAGTCATCAAGCAAGCAACTGGAGCGCGCATTCCGCAAGCGTGGAATCAACTTCGAGTTAGGCGTGCGCTTCCAATCTGCTACAAAAACTACAGATGGTGTGACAGTAACTCTTGAAGATGGAAAGACATTTAGCGCAGAGATTCTTATGGTCTCTGTTGGTCGTGGACCAGTTTCTGCAAATCTTGGGTATGAAGAGCAAGGTGTTGCTATGGATCGCGGATACGTACTTGTTGATGACAAGTGCCGTACCAATGTTCCGGGTATCTGGGCTGTTGGCGACTTGATTCCTACACTGCAACTAGCTCACGTAGGTTTTGCTGAAGGAATCTTGGTCGCAGAAGAGATCGCAGGTTTAAATCCTCGTCCAATTAATTACGATGGTATTCCGCGCGTCACATACTCAGATCCTGAGGTGGCATCTGTTGGATTAACGACAGCGGAGGCCAAGAAGCGCGGACATGATGTTGTAGAACTTAACTACGACCTTGCCGGCAATGGTAAGGCTCAAATTCTCAACACTGCTGGCTCAATCAAGTTGGTTGCACAAAAGGATGGACCTGTTCTTGGTGTCCATATGGTTGGTGCACGTGTTGGTGAACTTCTTGCAGAAGCTGAATTGATTTACAACTGGGAGGCACGCGCAAGTGATGTCGCTCCATTGATCCATGCTCACCCAACACTGTCAGAGGCGATGGGCGAAGCTCATATGGCACTTGCAGGCAAACCGCTTCACGCACACGGATAACCAAGGAGAGAAATAGATGACATTCTCAGTAACGATGCCAGCACTTGGCGAGAGCGTTAGCGAAGGCACAGTCACTCGTTGGTTAAAGGCCGA